>CAYMAQ010000023.1:0-7402 GCA_964388385.1 uncultured Anaerolineales bacterium
CCAGGCGCCGAGGGCCTTGCGGCTCCCATTCATAGAGATAGATCGGCATCTCGGCCCAATAGCCGTCAGGATTCCAACGCAGGTTCCCCAGCCATCCGGTTCGTGACACGTCCGGCAGCGCCGCCTTCACGCGCTCGCGATCGGGTGGAAGGCCCCTTTCGAGCGCGACTTCGATAGCCTCCGCCAGCGTGTAGATAGCCTCGTACGTGGGCAGCGCGTAGTAAGACGGTTCCGGCACGTGGGGACCAACGCCCCGATAGGCCTCAATCCACGCGCCCGTGTCTTGCAAATCCCGGGGGCGCGGATAGGGCGTCACAAAGTGCGTACCTGTGGCAGCGTCACCGGCAATCTCCCGGAATGCATCGTGTCCCAGATTCGTGGTGCCGAGGAGGGTTCCGCGCCACCCTGATGCGCGCCACGACAACAAAGCCTCCGCCGTCTCGTAAGGTCCAGCCAGCGAGACGACCGTCTCCGCTGCCGGGAGCGCACCGCCATCGGAAGGCGCCTCAAGAGAGCGCGAGAACTCGTCAGAGATCCCGCGCACAACCCCGGATCGCAAAGGCCCCTCACCGAAAACCACGACAGACTCCGACGCCGCCACGGACGTCTCCCCGAGGATCGCATCGGCCACAAGATCGGGGGGAGGCGCCAGATGCCAGATGCCCGAATCGGTCGGGGTCAACCACCCGCCGATCGCAAGAGCGGGCAGCCCGGCCTCGCGGTAGATCACCCCACCAACCTCGGTCGTCTCCTGGCGGTAATGCCCGATCGCGGCGACGACCGACGGATCGATGACCAGAGCCTCGGCGCTGGCCTCGGCGAGCCCCAAATCGGCGCGGTCGTCATAGGCCACCAGGGCGAGGCGGTACCCCGACATCCGCCCACTCTCGTTGATCTCCTGGATCGCAAGACGGGCAGCGTAGATTGCATCGTACCCGATCGCCCGGTAACGCCCCTCAAACGGCGCGATCAGCCCGATCTTGAGCACGTCGGGCACGGCACGGGACCGGCAGGCTGAAAAGCAGAGGATAAGGGCCAACAGGAGCCCGACTGCGCGCACGCGACGCTTGTCCGGTCTGTGCATCGTTAACCTGCCCATCCATAGGGGTCAGAGGTACCGAAAAGCAAAATCCCCCTCGATCGGAGGGGGTGCGCGCTGACGCCGGGCTCGAAGTTTCCGATCACGGTCCCAGGGACGTTATTGGCCCAAAAAGACAAGGGCACGGCGGATCTTATCATCCAGGGTCAGTTCCTCCTCAGGGGGGAGCTGCTGAATGGCACGTTGGGCCTCGACGATGCTGAATCCCAGGGCGGTCAAGGCAGCGATGACGTCCGCGTCGTCCTCCACGACCTCCGCCCCCACCACATCCTGCTGTTTGATCTTGTCCTTGAGGTGCAGGATGATCGATCGGCCCGTCTTCTTGCCGATCCCCTGGGCGCGCGTCAGAACTTCGGGCTGGTCGTTGAGAATGGCCCGGCGCAGCGTGTCCGGTGAGAGCGTGCTCAACACACTCAGGGCCGCCTTCGGCCCCACCCCGGAGACGCTCATGAGCAGCTCGAAGAGATGTTTCTCCTCGCGCTCCACGAAGCCGTAGAGCGAGAGCTCGGATTCCCGCACCTGAAGATACGTGTGGAGGATCACAGACTCACCCACGCGAACGGAAAGGTCGGACGGGACGTAGATTCCAAATGCGACACCGCCGACGTCCAAAATGACGTACCCCTCCTCAACGTGGAGAACCTGACCTTCCAAGCGTGCAATCATAGGCCTATGCGCTTCCTGTAAGTCTCAGCCTCGGCGCGATATCCGTCGCTCAAGCCGCCGACAGACCGTCGAGTTTCGCCCGGTGCAGATAACAGATCGCCACGGCTGCAGCGTCTGCGGCATCATCCGGTCGGGGGGCCTCCCGCAAGTTCAGAAGCATCCGGACCATCTCCTGGACCTGGTGTTTGCCCGCGTTACCATAACCGGTCACCGCTTGCTTGATCTGCATGGGAGTATACTCCGCGATGGGGAGCCCGGCATTGGCAAGCGCCAAAAGCGTGACCCCGCGCGCGTGCCCGACCGACATCGCCGTTCGGGCATTCCGACTGAAAAACAGCTCCTCGACCGCGGACGCTTCCGGTCGGTGTGTCTTCACGATCTCCTGGAGATCGTGGTAGATCGATTGCAAGCGCGAGGGAAGGGGGGTGTTGGCCGGCGTTCGGATGACCCCGATTTCGACCAACGTCAGATCCCCCACATCCTCCTCAACAATCGCATATCCCGTGATCGCAGTTCCAGGATCAATGCCCAGAACGCGCATCAAGCCTCGGTTATCGCGTACGCCTCGACCGCTTCCTGCGTCATCTCCAGATTGGAGTAGACCTGACGTACGTCATCCAGATCCTCGATCGCGGAGATGAGCTTGAGAATCTTGACCGAATCCCGGGTATCGAGCGAGACCTCATTCTGAGGCATCATCACGAGTGCCGGGTCCTTGATCTCCAATCCAGCCTCTTTGAGAGAGCCACTGACCTGGTGAAGGTCATTGGGGGACGTATAGACCTCGTGCGGATCTCCATCCTCGCCCTCGACCACGTCCTCGGCACCGGCATCAACCGCAGCCTCGAACAACTCAAAGAAATCGACCTCCGACGGGACGTTAATCAGACCCTTGCGATCGAACTGCCAGGCGACCGCGCCGGGGCTGGCCATCGAGCCGCCCACCCGGGTCAGGGCATGGCGGACCGCCGCAACCGAACGGTTGCGGTTGTCTGTCACGACGTCGATCATCATAGCGACACCGTTCGGGCCGTATCCCTCGTACATGACCTGAACAATCTCCGCCCCACTCTTATCCTCACCGGTGCCCCGTTTAATCGCACGCTCGATATTGTCGTTCGGCATCTCCGCGTCACGCGCTTGATCGAGGATCGTGCGGAGCTGGAAGTTGGTCTCGGGATCATCGCCCCCACCTTCTCGGACCGCAATCACGATTTCCCGGGCGATCTTGGTGAAGATCTTGCCGCGTTTTGCATCATTCGCCTGCTTCTTTCGACGAATGGTTGACCAATGGCTATGACCAGACATAGAACCTCCTTAAAACATCCTGACTGAATACACAAACAAACCTATACGTGTTGTCGGGCCAACACCCAGATGGACGTCGGATAGATAATTACAAATGTACCGTAAAATCCAGGGGGGCCTTTGACAAAACCAACCGGGCGAGACGCTTAATCGCCCGGTTTTTGGGAGCCCAATGTTGCCCCCACGAAATTTCGTCTACCTCGCACGAAGGCAGAAGCGTCCATTGGACGCTTACCGGCCATCTGAATCCGCAAGAGCACGAGGCATCCATCCCCCGTCATCACAGCGGGTCGGCCCTCACACATCACGACCATGCCCGGCTCGCCCTCCGGCTCATCCTCCGGTTCTACAACCTTGGTGCTAAAAATCTTCAATCGACGCTCATTCCAGAACGTGTAAGCGCCAGGTTCGGGCGCAAAAGCCCGGACGTGATTGTGCAAATCCTCAGCTGAGCGATTCCAATCAATACGCGCTTGCTCTTTGCGAATGGGACGGGTCAGCGTTACGCCTTCCTCCGGCTGAGGCTCGGATTGCAGCTCCCCTGCCAGATAGGCGGGCAGAACGTCCATCAAAAGGTCGGCACCCAGATCGGCCAACCGGGTCTCTAATTCACCGGCTGTCTCATCCGGTCGGATCCTGATCTCGCGCTTCGCTAGAATCGGACCCGTATCCATCCCCGCGTCCAGCTTCATAATCGTCACCCCGGTCACCTTATCACCGGCTAAGATCGCCCCCTCGACCGGCGCAGCACCGCGCCACCGGGGAAGAAGCGACGCGTGAACGTTGAGCACGCCAAAAGGCGGCACGTCCAACACGGCCTGCGGCAAAATCTGTCCGTAGGCAGCGACGATGATTATGTCCGGCTCCCAAGCGCGCAGCTGCTCCACCGATTCCTCCTGGCGAAACGACTCCGGCTGAAAGACCGGCAGTCCCTCGGCCATCGCGAGCTCTTTGACGGGTGACATCGTCACATGACGTCCCCGCCCAGCCCGTCTGTCCGGCTGAGTGACGACACCGACGACCCTATAGTCCCGCGAGAGCCGTTCCAACGTTGGGATCGCGAACTCCGGGGTTCCCATAAATACAAGTTTTGATTCCACACTTTACATTGTAACACAACCCGCCTTAGGAGCAAGTGTGGATTGCGACAGAAAAGCTCAATCCGTCGGTTCGACCGCCGTTCCTATGTCAACGCATCCCATCCATGGTATGATAGGGCAGATGGAAACAGGAGGACTATGTGACACACAATCGTTGGGAGATCTTTGCACACCGCATCGCGACCCTCCTCAACACGGAGAGGGAGAGGGAGGGCCTCGACCTGCTCAAGCGCGCCCTGCAGTGGTTTGCCTCCGCGAGCAACGCAGAGCACGCCGGTGTGATCTTCCGAGATCCGGACCGACGTCCGTTGCGCTGCATTGATTCCTCAACGGAACCCGGCATCTCCGCGTGCAATGCGTTGAGTTTCGACCCCGATGATCCGGACACCCTTCCGGAAGAGGGCTTTATGGAACGCGGAACGTCGGGGGCAGAGGAAATCCTCTGGATCCGCAGCGTGGAGCTGCAGCCCTTCCCTTACACCGCGCTGCTCTTTCTGCACAATCTGACAGACCCGGATCGGGCAACGCTGCGAGACTATAGCGGGCTCCTCATCCCATTTCTCAAGCGGTACGGCGGCGAGCTTCCCGCCTATCCCACGCTCGCCGAAGCGATGACGCACGCGATGACGTCGCTTGCCCAGTCGTTGGACCGGGAGCAGATTCTCGACAAGGCCCTCTCTCAGCTCGATCAGATCATCCCCCATGACGCGAGCGATGTGATGCTCCGCGATGGTCCGGTCGCTCGGGTTGCACGTCACAGGGGATATGATCGGTTTAACGCAACCCATGTCGCGCACACCCTCACCTTCCCCCTGGACGCAAAGGTCTTCCGGGTTATGATCCAGACCCAGGCCCCTGTTGTGATCAGCGACACAGCTAGCGACCCCGATTGGGTCCGGCACGAGGGATTGAGCTGGATGCGGTCCTACATCGGCGCCCCCATCGTGATCGAGGGACAGGCCGTGGGGTTCATCAACCTCTACAGTCAACAGGCCCGATTCTTCCCCGCGCACAACACGGGCAACCTCCAGGCGTTTACGCACTATATCGCGACTGCCATTCAGAACGCGAAGTTATACGAACGAGCCAGACAGCGCACAGAGGAGAGTGCCGCGCTCAATGCCAAACTCAGAAAGCGCGAGCAACACCTGAAAAGCCTCAACCAGCTTACATCGGCCCTCAACCGAACCGGCGACCCCGACGAAATCCTGCGGTTAGGCCTCGACCGGGCGCTGAGGGTGACCCACATGGACGAGGGTGCGATCTACCTTAGGGAATCCCAGCACGGGACGCTGACACTCAAGGCTCAGCAGAGGTCGAACGACGCACCCTCGAATACGGTACCCACCCCCAAGCACGAAGTCGTACAACGGGCCTGGAACGAAAAAAGAATGATCGTCGAGCACCTGGGCGGGGATGAAGGGGGCGATCAACCTCGAACGGTCGTCGCCGCCCCGCTGACGATGGGCGACACGGTGATGGGCGTTATGCTCCTCTGTGCTCCCAAGCCGCACATCCTTACAGCCGAAATGACCGACCTGCTGCGTGCCATCGTCGATCAACTGGCATTTGCTGCCCAGCGGGGCCAGCAGGCGAGTCAGATACGCGATCAGCTAGCCACCGTCCACACGCTATACGAAATCAGCACCGCCTTCCTCTCCCAGATGAAGATGAGCGGCGTGACCTTCCTCCTGACCCGCACCCTTACCGATCATATTCCCCAGGCGATGGGGGTCGCGCTTTATCAAGAGGATGACCGCGGGAGATGGTCTCGGACGCGAGTCTACATCCCCGATCCGAAGAGCCCGCTAAAGTCCCGGTGGCAAGAAGGAGGAACCTGGGACGGTGAAGATTTGATCCTCTCGCTGTGCAAGCAGCAGAAGCGCCAGATCCTTATCGCTCCCGATCAGGCGCCGACCCTACCCGTCCTGGACACGATCAGATCGGAGGATGCCAAGCCCGCGATGGCTTACGTACCCATCGTCCTGCCGGATCGCGGCGTCTGGGGCGTTGTTGCCCTGATGATCAGAGACGGCGAATCGAATCAAGGCTATGTAACCGCCCTCCTGCAAGCCATATTGCAGCAGGGGATCGCAGCGCTTACCCGAGCCACCCTCTACGAGGAGAGTCGTGCCGGCGAAAGTCGGATGCAGGCGATTCTGGAGTCCTCGCGAGATGGCATTATCCTGGTGGCGGAGGATACAGAGATTCGATACATCAATGGGCGAGCCCTGAAGTTGTTGCATATACCCTCGTCAC
Source organism: uncultured Anaerolineales bacterium (assembly GCA_964388385.1). Lineage (GTDB taxonomy): Bacteria > Chloroflexota > Anaerolineae > B4-G1 > SLSP01 > PWVB01. The sequence continues at coordinate 6,433 of CAYMAQ010000023.1, forward strand.
CGACCCATTGGGAGGGCAGTCGTCTGGACGCCTTCCGTCAGGCCCTGCGAGGAGAGGCCCCCGAGCTCTATGCGTGGCTCGGTGGGGATTCCCCCTATGCCGACCCGCCGGCAGAAGGCTCCGAAGCAGAGGACCCGCCGGATTTTGAAACGCTGCACAATCGGATTCTCAACCTGCAGCGATGGCCCGTCCCTTCCGACCAAGGTCCTGCGTTGGGCTCACTCTACCTCCTCAGAGACATCACCGAACAGAGGAGACTCGAACAAATGCGGGACGACTTCCTCCATATGCTGGTACACGACCTACGGAATCCCCTTTCCAACATCCAGAACGCCCTCCGGTTTATTGCCGACCCGACGATGCAGGATATGTCGGAGGAAATCATCGATATCGCGCGGACCAACGCCGACCGAATTCTCAAACTCGTCAATACGATCCTGGAGATAGGCAAACTGGAGGCACAGCGGATCCAACTTGAGGAAGAGCCGGTGGTACTCGGGCAGATCATCGAAAAAACGGCCCAGGACCTGATGCTGTCCCAGCAGCCGTTTAGCTTTGAGACGATAATCCCGCATGAAATGCCGAAAGTCTGGGCAGACCCGGCCATTCTTATGCGCGTGCTCGATAATCTGTTGAGCAACGCATCGAAGTTCGCACCGGAAGGGGGACTCGTCCGGGTTACGGCGGCGCATCAGGAGGACACCGCGCGGGTCTCGGTCTATAACAACGGTCCCTCTTTGAGTCCCGAGATTGAGGACCGTCTCTTTCAGAAGTTCTCGCCCGGGGATTACGAATCGCGGGGCTATGGATTGGGCCTGGCGTTCTGCAGACTGGCGGTAGAAGCCCACGGCGGGGAGATCCGCGCCGCCAACGAGCCCGAGGGGGGCGTATCCTTTATCTTCACGCTGCCTCTCTATACGGGGCAAGATATCGCCGGGAACGTGTTTCTATCGAATTTCGACGATCTCGA
>CAYMAQ010000023.1:7502-22833 GCA_964388385.1 uncultured Anaerolineales bacterium
TCAGGGCAGGGGGGTGACGCCCTTCTTCAAAATGATATTGCCGTATTTCGCCGTCTCCCCCGTCATCACGACGGCAAACGCTTCGCGGGACCGCTCGTAAAAATCAAACCGCTCAAGTCTTGCAATGGCAGGGGTCTCAGGCCAATAGCGATCGATAGCCGCCCGGTAGCTTGTCTCAACCGTCGGATCCAACGTATCCCCGGGCACCGGCGCCATCATCATCACGGGGTGGTCTACGTAGCTATCCAGCGCAAACAGCGGAAGGATCGCGTCCAGCAAGTCGGCGACGCGCAGCCCATCGGCCCGGATTACGCGAGCGTTACAACTATCCCCCGGATAGTGAGCGTCCGCCAGGACAATCTCGTCGCCGTGTCCCATCCGATAGAGCACAGCGAGTAATTCGGGGCTGAGTAAAGGTGAGAGTCCAACCAACATAGCGCACCTCCTGTAGATAAACAACCGACGTCCCCATAGACCGGTTTTGCATCCCTGGATCTTTACGTCACAGTATAAACCGGGCGCCCAAAATCCCCAAGTTCCAAAATTCCGGAAAGACCTATGCGAAGCCGTTTTTTTCGAAGACTCGAATCGCGCTTAAACATGGTATAATAGAAATGGCATGCGCGATACTCCCGGGAAAGCTCAGGGTATCGCGTCAATGCTGAGAGCCGTGTGAAAGCCCCAGACCAGGGCCCGCATCCGCATCCACGGAGGGTTCGCGTGTCCTACACCCTGTTGGACACACGGCGCACATAACTGAAACGTAAACTGCATATTGGGAGTTTCAATGGCATACAATTTCAGGCGTTTCTTGAAAATCACCTTCCTTTCATTTTTCCAGGCGGAGGGCACGCAGGCCCGTCTCACCCCCAAACGTATCCTTGTGCTCGTCGTCTTTTATACCCTCTATGTCATCATTGAGATCACGACGTGGACAAGCTTCTTGTTAGACGATATCTTCTTCCCCGGGTACAGGCAGCGGGAGGTGAAAGAGCCGCTCTTCATCATTGGGAATCCGCGCAGCGGCACGACGTTTCTCCACAGGCTGATCGCCAGAGATGAGGCCAATTTCACAAGCTTACAGCTCTGGCAGATCCTGTTCGCCCCATCGGTCACCCAACGGAAAATTGGGAAGGCGGTCGCTAACCTCGACCGCAAGGTGGGCGGCGCCCTCCACAGGGTCCTGTTCAAGATCGACCGGGGGATCCGGGCCTCCAACGTGATGCACCGGATCAGCCTGCTGATTCCGGAGGAGGATGAGTACCTGATGATCCATGCGGGGTCGACCATCATCTCCGGTCTTTTCTTTGGCTTCCCGAAAGAAGCCTATCCTTTTGTGTACTTCGATCAACGCATTCCCAGGCGGGAGAAAAAGCGGATTATGCGCTTCTATCACAAGTGCCTTCAGCGGCACTTGCACGCCCACGAGATCGAGAACAAGCAAATCCTCTCGAAAAATCCCTATTTCACCCCCAAGGTCGACGCCCTTTACCGGCGATTTCCCGATGCAAAAATCATCTATCTGGCGCGCAACCCCCTCAAGGTCGTTCCCTCCTACGCCAGCCTCTCGGCACACTGGTGGCGGCTACTCTGCGAACCCGAGGAGCGGTATCCCCATATGGAGTACGTCCTCACCGCCACCCAGTATTGGTATCGCTATCCGGTAGAGCGGTTGGAGGAGGCCCCCGAGGAAAACCGCATCTTCGTGAACTTCCACGAACTCGTGGACGACCCCGAGCGAATTGTGACCGAAATCTACGAGCACTTCGATTTGGAGATGACACCCGATTTCAAAGCCATTCTGAAGGAAGAGGCAGAAAAATCCAAGAATCACAAGAGCAAGCATAAGTACTCACTCGAAACCATCGGCCTCACCCGGCAGGAGATTTTGACTGTGTATACCGACGTGTTCGAACGCTGGGAATTCGACAGAGAGATCGAATAGCAGCACGTCATCACAGAGCCATGGGATACGGGGAACAAATCAGGGCCTCACAACGTCTTAAAGAAAAATCAGGAGGAGGCACCCATGAAAAAGAGACGTGTACTATGGATCGCATTGACGTTGATAATCGTTGTCGCAGCCTGCCGATTCAATCCCTTGGCAACGCAGGCGCCGATTACCCCGAGTCCCCCTACCCCCACCGATAAACCCACGGAGACGTCGATGCCACCCAGGCCTGTTGTTCCGTATACTCCGGTGCCGGCAGATACCCTGTCTCCGAGGGTAATTCAGCGCAATCCGGAGAGAGGCGAGAGTCTTACCCCCGAGGCCGCGATCGAGCTGGTCTTTGATCGCCCTATGGACCGGCAGGCAGTCGCCGGCGCTTTGACTGTCGAGCGGGCCGGCACCCGTGACGCGGTGCCGGGTGACCTGCGGTGGGTTGACGATCGTACCGTCCACTATCAACCTGCTGCCGTGCTGTCGAGGGATGAGACGTTCGACCTCATTCTGACCCAGAACGCCAAAGCATCGACGGGTGAGCCCCTGAGAGAGCCCTACACCTTCCGATTCCGGACCGAGGGATACCTGGAGGTCGCGCAGGTCATCCCGGCCCCGAACACCGACAACGCTGAGGCCCACACGACCCTCACCGTAATCTTCAATCGGCCGGTCGTACCCCTGACCTCACTGGAGGAGATGACGTCGCTTCCCGATCCCTTATCCCTGGAACCCGGCGTCGAGGGGGAGGGGGAGTGGCTCAACACCTCGATCTATGTCTTCACGCCTGAGGCGCCCCTTCCCGGTGGCGTGACCTACCGCGCGACGGTATCCGGGGACCTGACCGCGGTCTCCGGCGCCACGATGGCGGCGCCGTACACCTGGGAGTTCACCACCGTGCCGCCCAGGATCACCTGGGTAGAGCCCAGGGATGGCACAGAGCTGATCGACGTGGACACCGACATCACCGTCCAGTTCAACCAACCGGTCGATCCCGATTCAGCCCGGCGGGCTTTCCGCATGCAGGAAAACGGTATGCTGTCCAGGACGGTGAACGGAGAGATTACCGTCGAGGATAACGCGCTCACGTTCAAACCAAACCGCCGCCTGGGGTTCGACACGACCTATCAGGTCTTGGTCGATGCCGGCGTGACGTCGACCGCCGGCGGGCGCGGTATGGTCGATCCCGTGAGCTGGACGTTCACCACCGTGCCCCTGCCGCGCATCGTCTCAACCGAACCGGAGAACAACGCGCGTAACGCTCCGCCTCACACCGGGTTCCATATAACGTTTAACGCCCCGATCGATCCGGACACGGTGATGCCGAACCTGACCATGACCCCGCCCATCTCCGTCACACAGGTTCACACGTACTTCTCCCGTTACGACAACACCTTCGTGCTGAACTTCGGCGCGCGTCCCTCGACCGATTACGAGGTCGTCATCGGGGACGGTGTCACCGACCCGTACGGCAACCGTATTCCCCAGGGACGCCGGGTTCGCTTTCGAACGGCCCCCCTCCCTCCGGGATACCGACTGCGTGTGCCGGATCAGATTGGGACTTATGACGCCGGTCAACCGGCACGATTAGCGGTCTCCCATCTTAACCTCAACACCCTGGATCTCCAGCTCTACCAGCTACCGCCTGATACCGTCGAGAAACCTTATCGGGATTGGGAGAAAGACCTGCCGCCGGGAAGCGATCGGATTCGGACGTGGACGGTGCGCTTTGAGTCCCCTCTCAATCAGCAGCGGCACACCCTCATCAACCTGGTCGAGAGCGAGGACGGCCTGTTGAGCCCCGGTGTCTACCTGCTCAAGGCCGATGCACCCGATCTGGACAAGGATGAGTATCGCAAACGGCAGTATCACGTCATGGTGGTTTCCGATCTCAACCTCACGATGAAAGCCGCACCGGATGAGGTGCTGATCTGGGCGACGGATCTGGCAAGCGGGGAGCCGGTGCCGGATCTCAACCTTCGGATTGTGGAAATCGAGGGCAGTTTCGTCGAACGCGTGACGACCGACGCCCAGGGGATCGCACATCTGGGGAACACTCCCTACCGGCGAACCCTGATCGCATACAGCGAAACGCCGTTCGCTGCGATCTCCGAGAACTGGAATCGTGGCATCAGCCCCTGGAATTTCGGGATGGGCAGTGGCCTATCGGCCCAGGATTACCGCGCCTACGTCTACACGGACCGCCCCATCTACCGACCGGGTCAGACCGTCCATATCAAGGGCATGGTACGGGCCGAAAGCGACGCCCAGTACAGCCTACCCGGCCTCCAGGAGGTATCGGTCACCGTCCGGGACATCCAATACGATGAGATCTATTCTGAGCGGCTGACCCTCAACGCCCTCGGCGCCTTCAACGACACCCTGGAAATCGAGGAGGGGGCACATCTAGGCCAATACGTGATCGAGGTATCCTTTGCGGACCAGCATGCGGAAGCCTATTTCCAGGTCGCCGCGTACCGCCCGCCGGAGTTCGAGATCGTCGTGGACGCAGAGAGGGACGAGATTCAGCGTAACGATCCGCTCGAGGCCACCATCTCGGCGCGCTACTTCTTCGGCGGCCCCCTGGGCGAGACCCCGGTGGACTGGGCCATCCTGACCGAGCCATACACCTTCCGACCGCCGTGGGGAGGGCGATACACCTTCAGCGATCGGGACGACCCCTACCGATGCTTCGACTGCTGGTGGGGACCTCCGCCGCCTTCCCAGGAGCCCGTACTGAGTGGAAGCGGAACCACCGACGCGCAGGGCAACCTGGGCCTATCAATCGCCGGCAACACATTGAACGAGACCCTGTCCCAGGGCCCCAAGCGGCTCATAATCGAAGCCCGTGCCACGGGCCCTGACAACCAGCAGATCGCCGGACGCACATCGGTCGTCGCACACCCCGGCCCTTACTATATAGGCCTGGCCTCTCGCACCTACGTCGGACAAGCGGGTGACGAGAGCGAGATCGATCTCGTCGTTGTGAACTGGCAGGGAGACAGACTCTCCGACCGCGCGGTCAAGGTCTCACTCTACCACCGCGAGTGGATCAACACCTTTATCGAGAACGACGCCGGAGGCGGACGTTGGTCGTGGGAGACCGAGGAGACCCTGATCGAGGAGACCACGGTCAGCACCGACGACCTGGGTGAGGCCATCGCCACCTTCGTTCCGCCGCGCGGAGGCACCTATCGCGTGGTCGCGGAACCGGCAAACCCAACGCCGGAGACCGCCGCCATCCGTTCCTCGCTCTTCCTCTGGGTTGCGGGCGAGGACTACGTCTCGTGGCGGCGTGAAAACCACGACCGGATCACCCTCGTCAGCGACAAAAACACCTATGAGGTCGGCGAAACTGCCGAAATTCTCATCCCCTCACCCTTCGAAGGCCCGCACTATGCGCTGGTCTCCGTGGAGCGCAAAGGCATTCTGCGCCACGAGGTCATCCGGCTGACCAATAACAGCACCATTTACCGGCTCCCGATCACCGAGGGTGACCTTCCCAACATCTACGTCTCGGTGGTGCTGGTCAAGGGGCGCGGCGAGGATCCGGCAGCGTTCAAGATGGGACTGCTCCCCCTGGACGTCGACCTCGATCCCAGGACGCTTTCCATCGACATCGAAGCCCCGGATCGAGCGGAGCCCGGTGAGGAGGTCACCTATACCCTCACCGTACGCGACCCTAACGGCGAGCCGCTCAGCGGCGCCGGGCTCTCCCTCGACGTCGTCGATAAAGCGATTTTGAGTCTGAAGCCGCGCACGCAGACGATCCTGGACCGCCTTTACGCCCGCAGGTCTCTGCAGGTGACGACGTCCAGCGGATTGACGATCTCGGTCAACCGCTATCAAGAAGAGTTGGCGGACGACCTGGACCTTGAAGAGCAGGTCGTCGAGAAACGGCTCGAATTTTCGCAGGATATGGCGGATGAGGAGATGCCCGCCGGCGCGCCGATGCCCACGATGGTCGCGGAAGCAGAAAGGGCGGAGGGCGCAGCGCTCGAGCAAGCCCCCAGCGTGGATGTTCGCGAGGAGTTTGCGGATACGGCCCACTGGGACCCCAGCCTGGTGACGGATGCACGGGGTCAGGTCCAGGTGACTGTCACCCTGCCCGACAACCTGACCACCTGGACGGTTCGTGGGGTGGCCCACACCGCAGAGACCCTCGTCGGCGAGAGCAACTCGGAGCTGATCGCCGCCAAACCGTTGATGATCCGACCGGTGGCACCCCGCTTCTTCGTCGTCGAGGATCGCGCGCAGCTCGCCGCGAACGTGAGCAACAACACCGGGGAGACGCTGAACGTGGAAGTCGGCCTGGACGCAACCGGGCTCGTCCTGGGCGAGTCCACCCCGGCGCGCCAGACCGTCAGCATTGCGGCAAACGCGGAGGTCAAGGTGACGTGGTGGGTCACGGTCCAGGACGTCGAGGCAGCGGAGATGGTCTTCACCGCAGTTTCCGGATCCTACACCGATGCCAGCAAACCGAGGTTGACCACCGGGCCCGAGGGAACGCTCAAAGTTCTGCGCTACACAAGCCCCGATATCGTGGGGACGGCGGGGCAGCTCACCGAGGGCGGTTCTCGGACGGAGGCGATTGCATTACCGCCGAAGTTCGACGATCGCGAGGGTGGGTTGACCGTCAAGCTGGAACCCAGCCTGGCGGCAGCGATGCAGGACGGCCTATCCTATCTCGAACATTACGAGTACGAGTGCACCGAGCAGACCGTGAGCCGGTTCCTGCCCAATCTCCTGACCTACGATGCGCTACAATCCCTGGGGATCGACGACCCCGAACTTGCGGACCGGCTTCCCCCGCTGGTTGATGAAGGGCTTGACAAACTCGCCCAGCAGCAGAACCCCGATGGGGGATGGGGATGGTGGTACCGGTCGCAGAACCCTGAGAGTAACGCATACGTCAGCGGCTACGTGGTCTTCGCGCTCCTCAAAGCCCAACAGGCCGGCTTCGCGGTGAAGGAGCAGGTGCTCCGGGATGGATTGGCTTACCTGGAGACGCAGATCCAGACGGTCGACGAGTTCGCAAACTACCGGCACGCCAATCAGCAGGCGTGGCTGCTCTACGTGCTTACCGAGGGCAACCGCGCACCCGCCGGGCGGCTCGACGCTCTCTTCGATGACCGGGAGAAGCTCAGCACCTACGCGCGGGCCTACCTGGCGCAGGCCCTGTGGTTGCGCAATCCCGGGGACGCCCGCATCAACACCCTGCTGTCGGACTTGAACAACTCAGCGATCCTCAGCGCGACCGGCGCCCACTGGGAGGAGGCCCACTACGATTACTGGGCGATGAACACCGATACCCGCTCCACGGCCATCGTGCTGGATACGCTGGCGAAGCTCGATCCGAAAAACGCGCTCATTCCCAACGTCGTACGGTGGTTGATGGTCGCCCGGAAGACCGGGATCTGGGAGACAACCCAGGAGACCGCCTGGGCGCTCATCGCCCTGACCGACTGGATGGTGGAGACGGGCGAGTTGGACGCCGATTTCGACTACGCACTCTATTTGAACGATGAGGAGCGCGCGCAAGGGACCGCAGCACGCGAGACAATCAGGCAGGGGACGGAGGTCGTTATCCCGATCGACCAACTGAGGGCGGAGACCCTCAACGCCCTGGCTATCGCCCGAACCGACGGACCGGGACGGCTCTATTACACCGCGCATCTTGAGGTCTATCAACCGGTCGAGGAGATCGAAGCTGCCGACCGGGGCTTCACAGTCCAACGCCGCTATACGCTGGCGAGTTGCGACGCCAAGAATCGAATGGACTGCCCCGAGGTCCGGGAGATCGAGCTCGGGGATGTCGTCCGGGTGGACATCACCCTGATCACCCCCCACGACCGTTACTACATCGTCCTGGAGGACCCACTCCCGGCGGGCGCCGAGGCCATCGATACAGGCCTGGCGACGACCAGCCTGCTCGATCAGGACCCCACCCTGCGGGGAGAGGACACATATTTCTGGTGGTGGTGGCATTGGTACAGTCACAGTGAGCTTCGCGATGAAAAAGTTGTGCTCTTCGCAGACTACCTGGGGGCCGGAACCTACGAGTACAGCTATACCTTCCGCGCAACCCTGCCCGGCGACTACCACGTCATTCCCACGGTCGCCAAAGAGTTCTACTTCCCGGAGGTCTTTGGGCGGAGCGAAGGGCGGCTCCTAACCATCGGTCAGTAGTCGCGGTCATCGAAAGTCGAAAGATCCCAGGGCTCCCTTCCAAAAAGGAGGGAGCCCTTGACGTATAGGACAACGCATAGAATCCCCCACGTCGCCGGGAATCCTTATCAACTTGGTTAGATTTGATAATTTTTCAATTTTTGGCTATACTAATGGTAGAATGCGAGTGCGTAAAAACGGTTCCATCCAGCGTGTGTATGCATGGTTTCGCGCGAACGGGTTCGCACCAACATCAATCCAGCAGTCCAAGCAAGGAGATGGTTATGTCCTCGATCAAGGATATGGTGGAATATATTGCCAAGAGCCTCGCCGACCGTCCAGATGAAGTCAAAGTCTCCGAGTCTATGGGAGAAACTGTGATTATGGTTGAACTCAACGTCGCATCGGAGGATATGGGTCGGATGATCGGTCGTAAGGGGAGGACCATCAACGCGATCCGATCTGTGGCCCGGGTCCTGGGCGGCAAAATGAACAAAAAGGTGAGCGTCGAAATTGTGTAAGGGGGCCTATCGGCTGACTCGATAGTTCCCCCACCTGGATCGCGCCTGGAAAGATCTGTGTGGTTGTCGGTCGAAGCCACGTGCGGATGGCGGCTGCCTGCCAAGCACGCGTCGAAGATAGGAGAGAATCTACCAGCGCTTCCCAACAGAGCCCATCCCCTCGCGACCAAAACGCGAGGGGATGTTTTATTCGGGGAGACGGGTAAGCCTGCTAGATAAGGGTCTTCGGCTGATACTCTCCCCAGACGTCCCGCAGAACCCCGCATATCTCGCCCAAGGTGCAATCGGCCTCGACCGCCTCGATGAAGAGCGGCATCAAGGGGGTCCCCTCCGTCTTAGCCGCCTGCCGAATCTGATCCAACATCGCCGAAGCCCTGGCACCCTCACGCCGCTTGCGGAGTTCGACCAGGTGTTGGCGCTGCCCCGCCTCGACCGCCGGATCGACCTCGAGTCGCACCATATCCAGGTCCTCGTCTTCGTCCTCGAAGCGGTTCACGCCTACGATGACCTGTTCGCCCTCCTCGATGGCGACCTGCGTCTGATAAGCCGCATCGGCGATCTCGGCCTGCATATAGCCCTGCTCGACCGCGGACGGCGCCCCACCCAGCTCCTCAATCGTCTCCAGGTAATCATAAGCCCGCCGCTCCACCTCGTAGGTCAGCCGCTCGATCGTGTACGATCCGCCGAGTGGATCAACGACATCCGCCACACCCGATTCGTGCGCCAGGATCTGCTGCGTGCGGAGGGCGACCCGCACGCTCTCCTCGGTCGGCAGCCAGAGCGCTTCGTCCATGGAGTTGGTATGAAGCGACTGCGTGCCGCCCAACACCGCGGCTAACGCCTGAAGGGTCACCCGGATCACGTTGTTCATCGGTTGTTGGGCCGTCAGCGTGGAACCGGCGGTCTGGGTGTGAAAGCGCAGTCGCCACGACCGGTAATTCTCCGCGCCAAATCGCTCCCGCATCATCGTCGCCCACATCCGGCGCGCCGCGCGGAATTTCGCAATCTCCTCCAGGAAGTTGTTGTGCGCGCTGAAGAAGAAGGAGAGCCGAGGCGCGAAATCATCGACGTCCAGGCCTGCATCCAGTGCCGCCCGAACGTAAGCAGCCCCGTTAGCCAGCGTAAATGCCACCTCCTGCACCGCTGTGCTGCCCGCCTCCCGGATATGATACCCACTGATGCTGATGGGATTCCACTTGGGCACCTGCGTGCTGCCATAGCGGAACGTGTCCGTGATCAACCGCATCGAGGGCCCAGGCGGGAAAATATAGGTGCCCCGGGCGACGTACTCCTTGAGGATATCATTCTGGATCGTCCCGCGCAACTGCCGAGGCTCGACCCCCTGGGATTTCGCCACCGCAATATACATCGCCCAGAGGATAGCTGCCGGCGCGTTGATCGTCATCGAGGTACTGACCTTGTCCAGGGGGATGCCCGTGAAGAGCGTCCGCATGTCGTCCAGACAGCTTACAGAGACCCCCACCTTGCCCACCTCGCCGATCGACATCTCATCATCCGCATCGTATCCCAGCTGCGTGGGCAGATCAAAGGCGACCGAGAGCCCGGTCTGGCCCTGATCGAGAAGATATCGGTAGCGCGCGTTCGACTCCTCCGCCGTCGCGTATCCGGCATACTGCCGCATCGTCCAGAACCGACCGCGATACATCGTCGGCTGCACCCCACGCGTGAACGGGTATTCCCCCGGAAACCCCAAATCCTCCAGGTAATCGATGTCCACTTCATCCGGGGTCGTGACCGTCTCCAAGGGAATGCCGGAATGGGTTTCGAACTGCTCGCGACGCTCCGGAAATCTTTGAACGGCTCGTTGGTAGGTCGTGGATCGCCAGCGACGTTTCTCCTCAGAGATTCGCTCGTCATCCGTGCTCATTGTGCCCTCCTTAAAGCTTTCAACATACCCAACGTGCCCGGGATCTACGTGAGTTGCTCGAGTTCATCCAACATCTCGCGCAGAAGCCGAAATCCGCTCGCCCAGAAAGCCGGGGAGCTCATATCGAATCCGGCTTCGCGGATCATATCGTCCGGACTCGCCGATCCCCCATACGACAGGATCTTCAGGTAGTCGGAGACAAACGGCGCACCGATCTCCTGATACTTGCGGTAGAGCGCCAACACTAACAGGTTGCCAAATGCGTACGCATAACAATAAAATGGAGTGTGATAGATGTGCGGGATGGCCGTCCATTCCAACATAAAATCGTCACTCAGGACCATTGCGTTGCCGAACTGCTCCCGCAGGTTATCAAGATAGATCCGGTTGACGTCGTCAGGCACCCCGCCATCCCGGATAATCCGGTGGGCCTCCCGTTCGAAGATCACAAAATAGGCCTGGCGGATAATGGTGGCGTAGGCCTCATCCAGAAACGTGCTTAACAGCGTCTGGCGCACCATGGGATCAGATTCCGCACGAAGCAGCTTGTCCATCAGCAGCATCTCCCCGAACACCGAGGCGGTCTCGGCCATCGGCATAGAGGGATGAAAGGTCAACACCGAGTGATCCGCTGCCATCATCGCGTGTACGGCGTGGCCCAGCTCGTGGGCTAACGTGGATACGTCGCGAATCTTGCCCGTAAAATTGGTCAGGACCCACGGGGTAAGCGCTGGCAGCGCCCCGTAACAGTAGGCTCCGTCCATCTTATGGGCTCGAACCTCGGCATCCAGGTGCCGATCCGCCAACACGCGCATTGCGTGATCGGCCAGGATGGGCGAGAAGTCGCGGTAGCTCGCATCCACCAGGTTAACAGCCTCATCAAAAGAATACGTCCGCTCCGACTCTGACAGCGGCGCGTAAAGATCGTAGCGTCGCAGGCGTTCGATGCCCAGCCTATCAGCCTTGAAGCGGAAAAAACGGCGGAAAAGCTCGGAGTGCTCCCGGACGACCGAAAGCATGGTATCGACCACAGGATCCGGAATGTTGTTGGAGAGATTCCGCACGCTGATAGGGCTCTCAAAGCCCCGAAGCTTCACCTGCTCCTCGGACCAATCCCGAACGCGGGCCGCGTAGATCTGCGCTAACACGTCGAGGTGCTCGCCGTAGACGTGAAGGAGCTCCTGGTAGGCATCGGCACGCAGGTCGGCCGAGGGATGCGAGGTGAAAGCCATAAGCTGTCCGCGGGTCAGCTCACGCTCCTCCTCGTCGACGGTCAGGTAAAATCGGAACCCCGTCGTGATCATATCGTAGATCGTCAGCTCGCTCTCCACACCGTTGACGTCCTTGATATTGATCACCCGCTCCTGCTCCTCCGTCAGTGTGTACGATTTAAACCGCCGCAGGCTCTCCAGGTGGTATCGGATGTCACCGCTGATCTCAAGCAGGTGCTCGGCGACCTCATCATCGAGCTTTTTCCACCAGAGGGTAAAGAAAAGCAGACCGTTCTCGATCTCGGCGACCAGTTGGCTGACACGCGCGCGGAAGGTCACCGCTTCCTGGCTCGCCGTGTCCTCCGAAAACCAGAGATAGCTGTACGCTGCCAGCACGGAGGCATCGGCATAGAGCTGCTCATAAAGCTCGAGCATCTCCGCAAAAGTGTCCGTCTCGACATCGTCGGCGAGCAGATCGCGAAGCTCCGAAAATGACGCGAGCCTCGCCCGGGTTTTCTCAATAGCATGCTCCATTGCGTCGCTCCCGGCTTCGGGGAGCAGATCGTCCAGTACCCATCCCTCCGGTTCGTACGTTGCCATCAACACCTCCTGTTCCGGGCGACACCGCGCCGGAACGTATCAGAGATTTCACGTCGATCGGCGCCCGGGTCGGCGCGAACTCAGAAACCAGATCGAGACCATAAAGAGCAGACTGAGGGCCAGGTCGCGGGGCCACAGCCGCCGGAGCGGCGTAGCCCGGTCGCCGACCAACCTGATTGTCCAAAGCGTCACCTGATAGATCACCGCGACGAGGCGGGCGTGACATCGCGTTTTCAGGAAACAGAGTACGACTTCACCGCCCAGGAGCACGGCCCAGATCCCATAAAAGCCCGCCAGAAGCGTCGCAGGGACGGACAACGCGTAGCCCTCCAAGGCCGGGGCGAACCTCAGAATCAACAGCCCCCGCACCAGGTTCACGAGACCGGTCGCGAGAAGGACGACGAGCAATCCCCAACGCCGGGGCGTCCGAACGCGATTCACAAAACGTCTCACCCGAGCCTGTGGATCGCTTGGAGATCCGAACCACCATCACTGAACTTTCCTGCCATCTCTAAAGCCTCACAAAATCTACCGCGTTATTCACGATCAGATCCGCGATCCTGTCCGGTGCGCACGGACCGGATCCATCATGGGCGTATTCTACTGCAGGCAGATCAAAACGGGAAGCTTCGATCCCCGAGCGATGGAGGGGGTGCACCCGGGTCCCGGGAGAGACGGTGGATATCATCGGTCTGACCTCAGCGTTACAGAGACTTACGAGCCGAGAGGAAAAGGTAGGCCCCCTCCTGACCCGGCTGCTCCTCGTAATAGGGACGGAGCAGGGCCTCGGTTAAGCGCAGGTTCCATCGGGTGGGCACCAACAGCCAGCGCCCCGTCAGCGCCTTCGCAAGCAGACTCGGGACGCCCAGGGGATGCCCCCATTCCAGGGCCGCAAGCGCGCCGGGTGAGAAATAGGACCACCAACGTGTCAAAGAGAGGTCGGCCTCTTTCAACCAGTCGGACCATCGAGAGGGCGTGGCATAGGTGTGGTGGCGCGAGATCGTGTCAAACATCCTGCGATAAGCCTCGGCAGCGCGGTTGAGCTTCAGGACCTCCAAAAAGCGAGCAACGGAGAGATAGCGCCTGAAACTCGGACCCGGAACACAGAAGTGGAACCAGCCCCCGGGGCGCAGGACGCGTCCCACTTCCGCCAGCACGGGTTTGAGATCCGGGATATGCTCCAGCACCGAATTGCTGATAACCGTCGCAAAGTGACCGGTGGGATAGGGCATAGCAGCGCCGCTCGCACAGGCCAACACGTCGTATTGACCCAGGGCGTGCGCAGTGCGCAGCGGGCGCCACCAGGGGTCCATCCCGACCTCAAGTCCCCTCGGAAAGGCGACGCTGGCGAAATGACCATCGCCGCATCCGAGATCCAGCACAGGGCGCGGCATCGGTAAACGCTGATAGAAATCCGCCTCAACGGCACGGAGCAGGGCCCGAAACGCAGGCAGCTCTCGCAATTGGCGCCGAAAGTTCTCCGGGCGCTTACGAACGACAGGTGGATCAGACAGTAACATACCCAAAACTCCTGAAAGGACAGATGACGCTTTCGAACCCATCACCGGCTTAAATCGCCAACCCACACTCGGTTCCTGGGACGTCGAGCCAACCCAATACCAGAATAGTAGTATAATCGGGCTGCAAAAAGCGACAACCGCCCGACCAATCTGATTGCGCCGATCTGATTGCGCCAATCAGATTGCGTAAACGGAAAACAGTCTTATAATAGATATGAAAACTATTACGATCAGGAGAAGCAGACGATATGGGAACATCGCCGGTATCAGAACCGAATATGGATCTAATGGGCGCAATGCTGGATGATTATATGGAACCGCAGGGATATCGACACGGAGATATCATTGAGGGTATTGTGGTATCGGCTGCCCCCCGATCCATACTCATTGACGTTGGCGGTAAGAGTGACGCCATTGTCCATCCCCGTGAAGTTGAGAATATGTCCGGAAAAGAGCTCGACTCGCTCAAACCGGGTTCGGATGTGAATGTCTACGTCCTCGATACCGATGACGCAGACGGCACCATCGTGGTTTCCCTCGCCCGGGCAGCCCAGCAAAGCGATTGGAAAAAGGCACACGCGTTGATGGACGATCACGAGATTTTGGATCTTGAAGTCGTCGACGTCAATAAGGGCGGCGTCATTGTGGGTCTGGGACGGCTGCGTGGATTCGTGCCGGGCTCTCTATTGATGCCGAATTGGCGTCCCAGAGAGGACGTTCCCAATCCTAATCGCAGGTGGCAGGACTTGATAGGGAAGTTCCTCTCCCTCCGCATCATCGAGGTGGCGCCCGACCGAAACCGCCTGATCCTCTCCGAACGGGGCGCCGCCCGCAAGGCGTCGAAACGGGAGGTCTTGGAGAGCCTGGAGATCGGATCGGTTCAGAGAGGGACCGTCAGCAATATCGTCCCCTTTGGCGCCTTTGTCAACATCAAGGGCGTGGACGGCCTCCTGCATATCTCCGAACTCTCGTGGAAACGCGTCGACGACCCGGAAGAGGTGATCAGCGTTGGTCAAGAGCTGGACGTCTACGTGCTCGACGTCGACCTGGATAAAGAACGGCTGGGCCTGAGCCTCAAGAAGCTCCAGAAGGATCCATGGGAGGATATTGAAGAGGACTTCGAGCCGGGTCAGATGATCGAGGTCGAGATTGTCAATCTCACCTCCTTTGGTGCGTTTGCCGCGATCCTGGATAAGCCGGAGATCGAGGGGCTGATTCACATATCCGAGCTGAGCGACCACAGCCTCACGCATCCCGGCGAGGTAGTGACCGAGGGCGAGCACCACACCGTCCGAATCATCTCGCTCAAACCCGAACGTCGACGCATCGCGTTCAGCCTCAAGGCCGTCCCAAGTCCGGAGCCCACAGAGGACGATGTGGAGTAAGAGGTCCTTAGCAGCGATAGAGCGCCGTACCAATATCAAGGAAGCCGGTGCGTCGCCGCAAATACACCGACGAAGACATTGGACCGCAAGACCCAC
>CAYMAQ010000023.1:22933-27162 GCA_964388385.1 uncultured Anaerolineales bacterium
AAGCCGGTGCGTCGCCGCAAATACACCGACGAAGACATTGGACCGCAAGACCCACACGAAGCATGCTCAGCGTGAGACTGTATGAGTTAAAGCCCCAGCCTAGGCCGGGGCTTTGTCTTTCTATAAAGCTAAAGAGGATAAGATAAAGACAACGAAAGAAAGGAGCTTTCCATGCTGAAGCGAGCGAATTTGATGCGCGATCTTAAGGATGATACCGTCCAGTGCCGTGTGTGCGAGCATTTCTGTGTCCTGGACCCCGGTGATTGGGGAAAATGTGGGGTCCGGGTCAACAAAGAAGGTGCGCTCTATCTGGCTGTCTACGGCAACGCCGTGGCAGCCCACGTCGACCCCATAGAGAAAAAACCGCTCTTCCACTTCATGCCCGGCACCGAGGCGCTCTCTATCGGCACCTACGGGTGCAATATGAAGTGCAGATGGTGTCAGAACTGGGAGTTATCCCAAACGCGACGCGTCCCGCCCGACGAGCAGAAGGAGAGTGACCTGATGCCGGAGCGTATCGTGGAGATCGTAGAGGACCGGGATCTCGCTTCCATTGCATATACCTATAACGAGCCGACGGTCTTTTTCGAATATACCTACGATACCGCGAAGCTGGCCCACGAGCACGGCATTAAAAACGTCTACGTATCGAACGGCTTCATGAGCGAGGAGGTCGTGGAGGAGATAGCGCCCTACCTCGATGCGATCAACGTCGATCTCAAAGGGTTCACCAACGAACTCTATGAGGAGTATGCGGACGCGCGATTGGACCCCGTCAAGCGCAATATCGCGAGGATGGCGGAAGATCCCGGAATCTGGGTGGAGGTGACGACCCTGATCATTCCGGATCTCAATGACAGCGACGAAGAGCTGCGCGAAGCAGCGGAGTGGCTGGCCTCCGTCGACCCCGATATCCCCTGGCACCTCTCGGCATTCCATCCCAGTTTTGAGATGCGGGATCGAGGCCGGACCCCCAAGTCAACCTTGGATCGAGCCTATGATATCGGCAAGGAGGCCGGGCTTCACTACATCTACGTGGGGAACGTGATGGATGCCGAGCGCGGCACCACCCGCTGCCCGGAATGCGGCGCCAAATTGGTTCAGCGGCTGGGTTTCACCGCTCGGACCCAGTGGCAGACGCCGGGCACCTGCCACCAGTGCGGTCAAGAGGTCGCCGGCGTCTGGGCGTAAGCGCGTCCTTCCGGGCCTTCGTACGATTGAGTGCGGATCTGATCATAAAGAACTCAAGCGTTTCTGCGTTTCCATAGGAATCTGTGAAAACGCAATCCGGGCGTGATCGTGACGCCCGGCTAGAAAGGAGACAAAAGATATGTCAAAGACAACCCGACCCCCGGCGGTCGCCGGGATGTTCTACCCCTCCGATCCCGACGAATTGAAACAGAGGATTCAACAGTACCTCGACGCTGCCGACCCGCCGGCACTCGGAGTGGTCCGGGCGCTGATCGCCCCCCATGCGGGGTATCCCTATTCCGGACCCGTGGCTGGATACGCCTACAAGCTTCTGGCCCAACAACCCGCACCCCCCGATCGGATTTTCATCCTGGGGCCCTCGCACCGTTCGTGGTTCCCCGGTGTCGCGGCAGCCGACGTGGACGCGTTCCGCACCCCGCTCGGTGAACACCCTGTCGACCGCGCATTTATCCGAGACCTTGCGGAATCCAGTGACATTGTCAGCGCGATCAGCACGCCGCACGAGCCGGAACACTGCCTGGAGGTGCAGTATCCGTTTATTCAGATTGTCTGTCCGGACGTACCCACCGTGCCGATGCTCTTTGGCGAGGTCGACCCCCAGGCGGTCGGCTCGCTGCTCAGTGAGACGCTGGGTGAGAATGACGTCGTCATCGTCAGCTCGGACCTGAGCCACTACCACAACAACAGCACGGCCCACACACTCGACCAACAGCTCCTGGATGCCCTCCTGGCATCCGATATGGAAGGGGTCGCTGAGGGAGAAGCGTGCGGCGAGGCGCCCATCCGCGCCATGATGACGATTGCAAAGGACCGGGGATGGGAACCCCACATGCTGGATTACCGCACCTCCGGGGATACGACCGGAAACAAGAGCCAGGTCGTCGGATACGCCGCTGTCGCATACACCGAGGAGGGTTAACATGACCACCCAGTCAATGACGCCTGAAGAACGCGAATTCTTATTGACCCTTGCCCGCGAGACCATCGAACGTGCTGCGCGTGTGCCCGGTCACGACGCGGAGCCGGTCCTCGAACCGCCCCCCACGGATCGGCTCAAGGAGCCCGGGGCGTCATTTATCACCCTGCACACCCTCACCGGGGCACTGAGGGGGTGCATCGGATCTCTCATCGCGCGTCGCGCACTGGTCGACGACGTCCGGGCGAACGCCCTGGCGGCGGCCTTCCATGATCCGCGGTTCCCTCCGGTCACGCCGGACGAGCTCTCCGACCTTGTTGTCGAGGTATCAGTGCTGAGCCACCCTGAACCGTTGGAGTACGACGGGCCCAAAGATCTCGTCGACAAGCTGCGACCCAACGTCGACGGCGTCGTGCTCCGAAAGGGCGTACACCGCGCGACGTTCTTGCCCCAGGTGTGGGAACAACTGCCTTCACCGGCAACGTTCCTGAGTCATCTGTGTCAGAAAGCAGGATTGCCGCCCAACGCGTGGCAGGCAGGCGATCTCGAAATCTCAACCTATCAAGTCGAGAAGTTCGAGGAATCCCACTGAGCGGGTGCGCTACGATTATCTGACAGACGTGCAACTTTCCTTCCGTACCTCCGTATGTATAGGTAGATTGATCAATAATCAGGGAGGACTTAGCGATGGAAAATGAAACCTATGAGACGACGTCCGAATCCAGTGCGCGGGCTGCAGCGGTAGAACAGCCCAATCCGACGCCGACGCCGGGCGCACAACAACCGCTTTCGCCCGCCGACGAGCGAACCTGGGCGATGCTGGCCCATCTGAGTGTGCTGCTCAACCTGGTGACGGGCTTCTTGGGTGTGGGCGCTGCCTTGGTGATCTACTTTGTCTACAAGGATCGCTCGCGGTACGTGGCTTTCCAGGCGATGCAAGCCTTCCTCTTCCAGCTCATCTTCTGGGCCGGCGGGGGGCTGCTCATCGGCATTATGTGGGCCGTCGTTGGAGCTCTCAGCGCGATCCTGATCGGTATTCTGCTGATCCCGTTTGCAGTGATATTGACACTGATCTTCCTTATGTTGCCGCTGGTTGCGTTGATCTATGGCGTGATCGGCGCTGTCAACACCTCCAATGGTGAGGACTTCCGCTATTGGTTGGTGAGTGACTGGGCGTTGAACCTGATGTAAGGATTGTCTTGCGTGACAGGCGCGGCGCGGGCCCAACCCGTGCCGCGTTTGTGTCAGAGCGTAAAGTGAACTTAAATCCCTCGATCGCATGCACGCTGATGGGCGTGCCCATTCATCAGGTGACCGTTGCGTCCACCGTCGACCTCGTCGCCCGGTGGATCGAACGCGGTGGCGCGCATCAGATTGCGACGGTCAACCCCGAATTCCTGATGAAAGCCCGGCGCAGCCGCCGATTCCGCGCGGCGCTGCGGCGGGTCGACCTCTGCATCCCCGACGGCATCGGCGTGCTCTGGGCCTCAAAATTACGGGGATGTCCCTTGCCCGAGCGCGTGACCGGCTCGGATCTCGTGCCCCGGTTATCCGAGGAGGCCGCCAGGCGGGGATGGCGCGTCTTTTACCTTGGCGCGGCTCCTGGTGTGGCCGAGCGGACAGCCTCGATACTCCGATCAAAGCATCCAAGTCTCCAGGTCGCCGGATGCTATGCCGGATCTCCCGATCTGACCGAAGCCGGTGCGATCGTCACACGCGTCCGCGCCTCGAAAGCCGACCTGCTCTTCGTCGCGTACGGCGCCCCCAAACAGGACCTCTGGCTCGATGCGCACCTCGCCGAGACCGGTGCGGCTGTGGGGATGGGGGTCGGCGGATCGTTCGACTTCATCGCGGGCGTCACCCAACGGGCACCGCGCTGGATTCAGTATCTGGGATTGGAGTGGCTGCACCGGTTGGTGCAGGAACCGTGGCGCTGGCGCCGACAGTTGACGCTGCCGCACTTCGCACTCCTCGTGCTCCTGGGCATGGACGAACCCCCGGACTCACCGTAGTCGCAGAGGGCACCTCACCCCGCGTGGAAAATATCCATCGCAGAAACCCCGGACCGTGGTAAGATATAAGACGATAACTGACTATGTCC
>CAYMAQ010000024.1:0-26840 GCA_964388385.1 uncultured Anaerolineales bacterium
TCTGAGAGGCGAACTCCCTCAGGTCTGATCATTCCGGGCTGACATTGCTCTTTAGCGTGCGAACCCGTATTCTTGTAGGGCGCTGAGCACCTAAGACATCAAGCATTTTAGTGGTAAAATCAGGGGCAGGGGATTTCCTCGCCCCTGATTTGTGTTTTGAGCGGTTATTCAATCCAGCGGGAGATAAATATGTCTAGAGATACACTCGTTCTTGTGGATGGTCACTCGCTTGCATATCGAGCCTACCATGCGCTGCCTAACGATCTTCAGTCACCCAGCGGAGAACTGACCAATGCGTCCTATGGGTTCACTTTGATGCTCTTATCGGTTTTGGAGGATGAGGATCCGGACTATATTGTTGTCGCATTTGATAAGGGCCCCTCGTTCCGGGTTGAAGAGTATGAGGCGTATAAAGCACACCGCGAGAAAATGCCCGATGAGATGCGGGGACAGATGTCACGGGTCCGTGACATTGTGTCGGCATTTGGCATCCCCATTGTGGAGATTGAGGATTACGAGGCCGACGATGTCCTGGGAACTCTATCGCGCCAGGGGAGTGAGACAGGGCTTCAGGTCTTGATTGTGACCGGGGATCGCGATGCGCTTCAACTTGTGAGTGATCGCGTCACCGTTTTGACCTCCGGACGCAGGTTCTCCGATACCCGGCGCTATGATCCAGAGAAGGTACGTGAGAGGTATGGTTTAGACCCCGAGCAGCTCGTCGATTACAAAGCCTTGATCGGTGATCGATCGGATAACATTCCCGGAGTTCGGGGTGTGGGGGAGAAGGGTGGGAAGAAGTTACTCCAGAAATATGAGACGTTGGATGGCATTTATGAGCACCTGGACGAGATCACAACGCGATATCAGAATGCACTGAAGAAATACAAAGAGGACGCCTATTTAAGTTTGAAGCTTGGCAAGATCGTTCGGGACGTGCCGGTCAGTCTTGATCTTGAGTCTGCCAAGCGCAACCGCGGCTTCGATCGATCCGAGGTTATGCGGATTATGCAGGATCTGGGGTTTCGCACCCTTTTCAACCGTGTCTCTGACGTGATGCCCTCTGTTTTTGAGAATCAAGAACAGCAGCTTAGCCTCTTTGATGATGAAGCTGTCTCGTCGTCTTCGGTTTCGACATCCAACCTGGGGACCTATCATCTCGTGAGCGACGAGGGGGCTCTGGCTCATCTGGTGCGGCGCCTGCAAGAGGCATCAGCCATCGCTTTTGACACAGAGACAACGGACACAGATGCGATGGCTGCAGACCTTGTGGGTATCTCGCTCACGGATACGGAGAATGAGGCTTGGTATATTCCAATTCGGGCGCCTGAGGAGAAAATGGTTGTGGCTCTCGAAGCCGTACAGGCACAACTTGGGCCCCTTTTTGTCGATGATTCAATTATGAAGGTTGGGCACAATCTGAAATATGATATGGAGATTGCGACCAGGTTCGGAATGCCGGTAGAAGGACCGTTGTTTGATACCATGATTGCGGAG
The DNA here is from genome assembly GCA_964388385.1 of uncultured Anaerolineales bacterium. GTDB lineage: Bacteria > Chloroflexota > Anaerolineae > B4-G1 > SLSP01 > PWVB01. Next base: position 1,498 of record CAYMAQ010000024.1, read on the forward strand.
TGGATTTTGAATCCCGATGCGTCGCTGGGCCTGAAGAATCAGGCCTGGATTCGACTGGGGGTTCAGATGACCGAGATCAAAGAACTGATCGGCACCGGGCGCAGTCAGAGGACGATGGACGGGGTTGAGCTTGTGCGCGTCGTTCCCTATGCATGTGCAGATGCGGATATGACGCTGCGATTGGCGCACACGATCAAGCCGGAATTGGAAGCGCGGGAACAGTGGGATCTGTTCCAAGACCTGGAAATGCAGCTGCTCCCTGTCTTAACAGAGATGGAGTTAACCGGTATTAAGGTCGACCTCGATTGGCTGGAAACCCTCTCCTCAGAACTCGATGCCCGTTTAATGCGTCTGGAGGAGGAGGTCCACAGATATGCTGGCATAGATTTCAACGTAAATTCAACCCAGCAGTTGTCTGACGTTCTCTTCGATACATTAGGATTATCGACTCGCGGCACCCGGAAGACAAAGACCGGTCATTATTCAACCCGGGCCAGTGTGCTGGAGGGACTCAAGGGCGATCATCCCATTGTTGAATCGATCTTGGATTACCGCGAGCTCTCCAAGCTCAAATCGACCTACGTGGATGCCTTGCCGGATCTGATCAATGAAGACACCGGACGAATTCATACATCTTACAATCCCACCGGGACGGTGACTGGTCGAATTTCTTCTTCGAATCCAAACCTCCAGAATATCCCGATCCGTACGGAAGAGGGGCGGCGTGTTCGGCGCGCTTTTGTGGCAGAGGACGGGTGGCTCCTCGTTGGCGCCGACTATTCGCAGATTGAGCTCCGCGTGATGGCGCACGTGTCAGGGGACGAGAGCATGATTGAAGCCTTCCGCCGGAATGAAGACATTCACTCAACAACTGCGGCAGCTGTCTTCGGCGTTGCTCTCGATGAGGTCTCTTATGACCAACGTCGAATTGCAAAGGCTGTGAACTTCGGCCTGATTTATGGGCAGAGTGCCTACGGACTCGCTCGTCAGCTTGATCTGAGCTTCGAGGAAGCGCAGTCTTTTATCGACCGGTATTTTGACCGTTTCCCGGGCGTCCAGTCGTATATGAATCATATTCAGGAAGTAGCGGAAGCACAGGGATATGTTGAGACCCTGCTCAATCGGCGTCGTTATTTTCCCGAGCTCACCGATGGAAACAAGATCTCCAGCCGCAGGCGACAGGCTGCACTGCGGATGGTCATCAATACACCCATCCAGGGGACCGCGGCTGATATCATCAAGCTAGCGATGATCCGAATGGATCGGATGCTCAATGAAAAACATCTTCGGGCACGTATGTTGCTCCAGGTTCACGACGAGGTTGTGCTGGAAGTCCCTGAATCCCAGATCGAGGAGACATTACCTATCATTCGGTCCACAATGCGAGACGCGTTTAATCTCGTTGTCCCGTTAAAGGTTGATATCGAGACTGGACCTAACTGGCAGGAGATGGATTAGCTGATCTCAGGGGGAAGGGTGGGTACTCTCCAAGTTCTCTAGCCAGCTCTCCACCGTGCGGCCGACTGCTTCCAGGCTAGCCGCTGATACCTTGTCGGGGGTGTCCTCAGTCGTATGCCAATAGGGGTAGTCAAAGTCTATGATGACGACGGCTGGCACGCCCATACGGGCGAAGGGCACGTGATCATCCAGAATCATATATCGATACTCGGGTATGAAACGATTGTCATATCCTTGATCGCTCGCAATTTGCCACAACGTCTGGCTCAGTCTTGGATCTGAGTTTCGATCGTAGTAGATGTTTTGATCGCGATCCCCAATCATATCCACGACAACGACGGCCTCAAGCGGAAGCCCGTCAAGATCGCCCCAATGCGTAGCCATATACGATGATCCGACGATCCAATCCCAGCCATCTAGATATCCGTTATCCTCGGCATCAAAGAACGCCAGGTAAACTGTGCGGTTTGATGCTTCCACATCAAGTGTGCGGGCTAATTCGAGGAGAACCGCGACCCCACTCGCCCCATCATTCGCGCCGAGGACCGGCTGAGTTGGGTGGTTCGGATCCTCGTCGGCTTTCCGACGAGTATCGTAATGGGCTCCGATTAACACACCCGGACCCTCACCCTTCGAGGCGAGAAGGTTTCTCACAGTCGTTCCCTTGTGCTCAAATTGTTGATCTTTGACGCTCCAATCCAAGGAATGGAGCGTTGCGGAGAAAGTGTTACCTGCCTGGATACTCGTTTCGGTCCCAGTGATACGATATCCCATCTCGCATTGTGTGAGTACCCATTCGTAGGCTTTTTCGCCGTCGAAGATAGCCCCGGGTTGTGCAGCCTCTCGGGTGCATGAGACCCATCCGACACTTCCGGCCGTGACAGCGACCCATATGATCAGGTGCAGGACACGAGGTTTTAGACCGGCTCGTTGACGTCTGTCTCTAGCCTGTGGAGCAATCACTGATCGGGCCTTTCTGCCTCAAACCACTTCTAATCACCTGCCGATACGCGCGGATCCGGCTCAATCTCAGTTTCCGCCGATGTCCCACAAGCCATTTGAGCCCTTCAACTGCTGTCTGCCATGCATACTGTGCCATAATCCATCCTCGTAAAGCTGCGGCGATCGGTGTTCCATAGTACTTTTCTGCGTAGCGCACTTTGCTCGACTGGAAGTAGATGTGACGCGCCGGGAGGACCTGTTCACTGCTTTTTCCCTCATAGTGTACGATCTCTGCTTCGGGGAGATAAACGATATCCCATCCCGCTGATTTGATGCGTTTGCACCAGTCAAGTTCCTCTGAATACATGAAAAAGCTTTCATCGAGATATCCGACCTTCTCAATCACGTCCCGGCGCGTCATCATTGCTGCGCCGGTGACCCAGTCCACCGACTGGATTTTCATAGCCGAGCGATCCCGTATGTAGTATTGAGCAAGCATCCGCTTAGGGGCTAGAGGCTGCAACCACGTGCTTTCCAGGAAAAGAACTGGAATCGTTGGAAATTGTCGGCGCGAAGATTGAATGGTTCCATCCGGGTTTCTCAATTGGGGGCCAATCAAGCCCACGTGAGGATGACGCTCAAGATAGGTCACCATTGTCTGCAGGGCCTTATCTCTAACCTCGGTATCCGGATTGAGAAGCAAAATGTACTCTCCGCACGCAGCTTGAATGCCCTGGTTGTTTCCCCCGGTGAAACCCGCATTGTGCTCATTCGCAATGAGGTGTACATCTGGGAATTTGCCCTTTATCATCTTTACGGTTCCATCCGTGGAGCCGTTATCAACCACGATGATCTCTACTTTGATATCCGCTGTCCATGCCTGTTTAATCGAATCGAGCGCACGTTGGAGGAGAGATCGTACGTTCCAACTTACGATCACAATGGAAAGCCTTACGCGGTGGACCTTCTGGGTATTGAGACGGGGCATTAAAACCTCCGACTCACAGCAAAGGATGCGATTTCTTCCATCGCCTGGCGGTAAACGGAATCCGGGTAATGGGTCAGGAGTTGACCGGCCTCTCGGACATGCTGTTCAGCTCGCTGTATCGCCTGGCGTGGTGCACTTGAGCGCTTAATGTCAGCCGCAAGTGCCGTGATGCTCTGCTCACTGAGATGATTCGTTAAAGCTTCCCGAACTCGCTCGTCATCAGGATGGGCCTGGAGATAATAGAGCACAGGAAGTGTAAGCAGGCCCTGTCGTAAATCTGCTACAACAGGTTTCCCTAATTTGGCTTCGTCGCCCACGATATCAAGGATGTCGTCCGCGATCTGAAAAGCTTCACCCATCAATCTCCCAAAGCGTCTCGATCGTTGAACCCTTTCGGGGCTGCACCCCGCCAACAAAGCGCCTGACTCTGTACAGAGCTCGAAGAGCGAGGCTGTCTTGGCAAAGATTCGCTTGTAATAGGTTTCAAGGGAAGGGGGCTGTGATTTGTCTCTGAACATCTGGTTGATCTCACCTACGCAGATAGTCTCCAGCGTCTCAGCAAACCTCTGCACCAAGATAGGATTCTGGCTTTTAGCCGCGAGTTTTGCGGCAACGGCAAAGATGGCATCGCCGGTGAGGACTGTTGCTGCTGGCACTAGCTGACGATTAAGGGTCTGCTGACCGCGCCGCGTTTCTGCCCGGTCGATCAGATCGTCATGAACGAGTGTCGCAGTGTGGAGCATCTCAACGGCGGCGGCGACATACATTACCCTGTCGGAGTCTGCTCCGCATATGTGAGCGCTCAGTATTACTAAAGCCGGACGAAGACGTTTTCCTCCCCCGGTTATCAACGTCTTGATCGGTTCCTGTATGGATGATGGAAACGCCTGGATGCTCCGTAGCATCAACTCCGTTGTCTCGTTAAGTTCGGGGGCCAGAAGTCTACGGTATCGGAGCGAATTATTGTTCATCGACTTTGTTCCTAACGGTTCACGTTACAGTGCCCATTATATCACAACTGCGTTGAAGTCCGTGCCGGCGCAACACCCTTCATGATCCCTTTATGACTTAGATCCGGGACAATTTATGCTGCTTGATAGGTTTCTGAGCTAAGTTAATCTAAAGAGCGATCGGGCATTTCGCGTGGTCTCCGCTTCGATTGTCGACAAGTGATCCTGTCTAAGATCCGCTATTTGCTGCGCAACGTAGCGTAGATAGGCAGGTTCGTTGCGCTTGCCTCGGTAAGGGACGGGGGTTAGATAAGGGCCGTCGGTCTCGAGCAGCAACCGATCGAGAGGCACCGTGCGGGCGACCTCTTGTAAGACTGTCGCATTCTTGAAAGTAACCGGTCCATCGATTCCTATCATAAAGCCGGTCTCAAGTGCTTCGTGGAGTCGTTCGAAGCCCGCCGCGTAGGCATGAAGCGTCCCTCGCCGTTCTGAGTCATCTGAGATCCAATTGTCGATCATTGTTAACGTGTCATCGTGGGCGTCTCGATCGTGAACGATGATGGGCAGATTTAGGTCTGCTGCCAGCTCCATTTGTAATTGGAAAGCCCGTCGTTGAACTTCCGGCATCGCGCACTCCCAATCTCGGTTCGGGTTGTTGGGCCAGTAGTAGTCCAGTCCGATCTCTCCGATGGCGACGACCGACGGATGCTGAGCCAGGTTCTGCAAGGCGCTCCAATTGTCTTGATTTAGGTTGTGCGCCTCCGTGGGGTGGAACCCTACCGAGGCATAGAGATGGATTCCGATTTCCGAATATCGAGATGCAATCTCAATAGCGGTCTTACTGGACACAAGGTCGGTTCCCGGGATAATGAGGTCGGTGATGCCAGCTTCATAGGCTCGCCTGAGGACATCTTTGTGATCATCCTGATATTGGTCATTCTGCAGATGTATATGCGTATCAATCACGTGTAGCTCCTTGCTTATAGGTCCTTTATGCCTGATTGTACCGCCTTTTGATTAAACGTTGGGGCGACTTCGATTCTGAAGTGAGATCGTGTGCTGAAATGAGATCTCAATGACTGTAAGCTGATCGCTTATCCTTTGCTGATGTTGCGCTTATGTAATTCTAATTTACCCGTGTTATAATTCTCTACCAAGGCGGTAATAATAGATTAGCCTTGGACTGAGACATTCAAAATAGGTGATCATCACCATCATTCGTAGACGATCACTAGACAGTCGGACATCTGTTCCGTGCGGTTATTTCAAGAATGAAAGCCTTTGACAAACTGCACCGGGATTACTTAGTCTGGCGGGAGGAAAATGATGTTACCTTGGTTTAATATGCAGGATCAGAATATCGATGAGCTCGTTCAGCGAATACCCGAAGAGGTCCCGATCCTGCCTTTGCGGAATACCGTTGCGTTTCCTTACATTGTGATGCCGCTTGCCGTAGGCATTCCCCGTTCGGTGCAATTGATTGAGGAATCGGACAAGTCCGGACGTATGATCGGTCTGGTCGCCATGAAAGATTCCTCGGTTGAGGTTCCGGATGCTACCCAGGTTCACGAAGTCGGCACGGCCGCGATTGTACACCGTGTGATGAAGGCTGAGGATGATACGTTGACCGTCTTCATTCAGGGTTTGGAGCGGTTCCGTGTCGTGGAGTGGACAGCCGAGGATCCGTACTTGCAGGCGCGCATCGAGCTCGATCCAGATCAAGAAGAGGACTCGATTGTGGAGGAGGCCTTGCGGCGTAATCTTCTCGATGTCGCCACTCAACTTGCGGAGCTTATTCCTCAGTTCCCAGACGAGGCCGTTCACTTTATCCAGCAGTTAGACGACTCCAAATTGCTTGTGTACCTGGTCGCCTCGAATATGCGGATCGAGATGGAAGAAGCCCAGAAGTTGCTGGAAATTGACTACCTGGCCGAGAAGATGCAGTTCTTGATCCGCATCTTAACCCGCGAATTGGAAGTCCGAGAGGTCGGGCAGCAGATCCAAGAGAAGGCTAAGGAAGAGATCGAAAAGAATCAGCGCGAGTATTATCTACGCCAGCAGCTCGATGCGATCCGTAAAGAGCTGGGCGAAGGCGATGATACCAGCGAACAGCTCGAGGAATACCGGGAGAAGATTGAAGAGTCCGGTATGACCGAAGAGGCAAAAGAGGAAGCACTCCGCGAATTGGCCCGTTTGGAGAAGATGCCGCCGCAGGCTGCTGAATACTGGGTTATCAAGACGTATCTCGATTGGCTTACGACGCTACCCTGGACGGAGATGACAGATGATAAGCTTGACATCGAAGATGCTCGCGCGGTTTTAAATGAGGATCACTACGACCTCGAGGACGTCAAGGAACGGATTTTAGAGTTCCTGGCTGTGCGTAAGCTTCGTGAAGAGCGAGGGCTCGATGAGGAGTCTGAAGCTGATCTCCAGGGCCGGAGGATAGAGGGAATGGGCGCGATTCTTGCGTTGATTGGCCCCCCCGGTGTTGGGAAAACATCTCTGGGACAATCCGTCGCTCGGTCGCTCGGCCGCGAGTTTACCCGGATGAGTTTAGGTGGTATGCGGGATGAGGCAGAGATCCGTGGTCATCGCCGCACGTACATCGGTGCTATGCCCGGTCGGATTATGCAAGCGATCAAGCGCGTTGGCGTCAAGAATCCCGTCTTCATGCTCGATGAGGTGGACAAGATTGGATCGGACTGGCGTGGAGATCCTTCGTCGGCACTGCTAGAAGTTTTGGACCCGCAGCAGAATCACGCATTCCGTGATCACTATCTGGATGTGGATTTTGACCTGAGTAAGGTGCTCTTTATTTGTACGGCGAACACAACCTCAACGATCCCGGCACCCCTTCTTGACCGAATGGAGGTCATCGAGATCGATGGGTACACAGAGTACGACAAGGTCCATATCGCCAAGCAATATCTGGTTCCTCGTCAGTTGAGAGTCAACGGGCTATTGCCTGAGGAAGTTTCATTCAGTGACGATGCTCTGCGGGCGATTATCCGTGATTTCACACGGGAGGCCGGCGTTCGCGAGCTGGAGCGGGGTATCGGCAAGGTTTGCCGGAAGATAGCTACCTTGATCGCTGAAGGGTCGGTTGAAGAAGGGGATGTCGTGGAGGTCGATGAAGAGAAGGTTCGGGATATGATGGGCAAACCCCGTTATCGTTTTGAGGCTGCTCTTCGCACGGAGAAACCAGGGGTTGCAACCGGACTTGCCTGGACCCCAAGAGGGGGAGAGGTGCTTTTTGTCGAGGCCGCGACGATGCCCGGGGCTGATGATAAATTGATTCTGACGGGCAGTTTGGGTGATGTGATGCGAGAGTCTGCTCGGATTGCCCTGAGTTACGTTGAATCACACTTTGGAGACTTAGGCCTTTGTGAGGACGACTGCAAAGGAAAAATCCATCTCCACGTGCCGTCGGGTGCGGTATCCAAAGATGGACCGTCCGCCGGTGTTACGATGGTGACAGCGTTGGTCTCGCTTCTGTCCGGACGTCCGGTGGATTCCGAGGTTGGTATGACGGGCGAGGTTACATTACAGGGACAGGTCCTGCCAATCGGCGGACTCAAACTCAAGGTCCTGGCTGCGCATCGTGCGGGACTGAAGAAGATCATTCTCCCGAAGTTAAACGATGTCGATCTTGACGAGATTCCCGAGAAGGTTCGAGAGGAGATGGAATTCGTACTTGCCGAGGATGTGGGTGATGTTTTGGAGCACGCCCTGGTTTCGGTGGAAGAGGCGGAAGAATCAGCGCACGAAGCAGTTGAACCCGCTTCTGAACCGGAACCCACCCCTGTAGCGGTATAACTTGTACAATCACGGCGCCACTGGATGGTTCAAGCCATCCGGTGGCGTTTTTGCATGGGCATTGGTAGAATATATTGGCTTGACGGGCTGTGGTTAAGGCTTTGTGCAAATAACAAAGGGGTTACTGTGAGCGAGCGGATAGAGTTGCATGATCAGACAGAGCTTGAATGTGAGTACCTGGAATGTTTTCTTGAGACCCAATGCGTACCTCAAAACCTTTTTTATCTTTTAGGAGGGGCGACATCCTTTGCCTATTATCGCAATCGCGATCTGATGCAAGTTGCCTGGGAGAACGAAGCACGATTTCTTGAATCGGAATTGTCCGGGGTTGAGGATGATTTATGGGCCTTTATCAGCCTGGGATGTGGTAACGCCGGTCCAGATGTCAACCTGCTTCGTCACCTGGTCGAGAGAGAAAACTGCTGGCATTATTTCGGCGTGGATTCGTCTGCAGCCATGCTGAACTTGGCCGAGGAAAACCTGGAGGATCTTTCATGCGATTCCCACGTGGTTTTGGCCGACTTCTGCAAGGAGGATTTTGCGCCCGCCCTCTATCAGTTACTTGCGAATTATGACCGTCGCCTCTTTGCGATGATGGGCGGCACGTTTGGGAATTTCGATCAGCGATGGATTGCAGGCTTACTTGAGACGCTCATTCCTGCCGGGGATTATCTCTATTTGGATGTCGTTCCGCAATATACGTCGGACGATGCCAATGATTCACTACGTGAACGGCTGGCGCACTTACCTGACAACCTCAGACGCTTTTTCGTCGATCTTTTAACGAGACTTGATATTCCTTTGGATCACGGGCGTGTGATAGGTGATGAGTATCCCGATGAAGCATTGAATACGATTCGCTTCACTTTCTCGTACGAAGCTCAAGAAGCCACGACACTTACGTATTCACAGGGCGAACTCGATCTTCTGCCAGGCGAGCGCGTCGAACTCCTGACGATTCGAGCCTATGACGTTGATCGCCTGACGGCTTTTATGGCCGAACGGGGTTTCAATCTTGAAGCCACTTATATTCCTGAAGCTACAGGTCTTAAACATCTGTGGCAGAGGCTGCTTTTCAGGAAAGCATAACTGCGCGCTCGGTTGTTGGACTCTGCTGGATGCGTATAATAGACGGGCCCTGACGAAACACGAATTTTAGCAACACCCATTCGCATGGGTGGTGTGTCAATGCTGCCAGTTCGTAGGGTGTTAGGATTCCTCGTGTGGATTCAAAGGTAGGTCGTGGAGTGTCAAGAAAGATACAAGGAGGATGGCACTATGAGGGTCTCGAAGGCTGTAATCACGGCTGCTGGGCGCAATCAACGCACGTTGCCTTTGCAGACGTTAATTGATCGGGACGGGGCAGAGAAGTCTGTGCTCAGTATCCTTGTGGAGGAAGCACTGAGTGCGGGCATCGACGAGGTTGCAGTCGTTATCGTGCCCGGAGATGAGAGTGCCTATTCGGAGGTTGTTCGCGAGCACCTGGGATATGTCCACTTTGTCCCGCAGGTCGAGCCTTTAGGATATGGGCACGCTGTATATTGCGCTGCTGATTTTGTAGGACAGGAGCCATTTTTGCATCTCGTGGGAGATCATCTTTACGTCAGCCGGGTTGATCGGACGTGTGCTACGCAACTTGTCCAGGTCGCGGAAGCCGAGGCTTGTTCGGTTTCAGGCGTCCAGGCGACCCGAGAGACCCTGCTTCCCTATTACGGTACGGTCGGGGGTCAGCGTCTGCCAGGCCGGAAGGATGTTTACGACGTCGAGACGGTTGTCGAGAAGCCCACGCCCACCGAAGCCGAACTCCGGCTTATCGTACCGGGTTTGAGAGCCGGACATTATCTCTGTTTCTTCGGTATGCACGTCTTGACCCCTACGGTTATGAGGATTCTCCGTGAACTTGTCGAGACCACCCGATCAGCAGGAAACGAGGACTCATCTTCGAGACCGGTCACACTTTCCGATGCTTTGGCTGCACTGGCGGAGCAAGAGAAGTATCTGGCGCTAGAAGAACGCGCTCAACGCTACGATGTTGGCGTCAAATACGGGTTACTCACGGCACAGTTGGCGCTTGCGCTTAACGGTCGCGACCGGGATCAGGTATTGACGCGCTTGGTCGAACTTCTGGCTACTCAGCAGATAGGTCAGTACGGCGCCCAGAGCCCGGGGCCGGAGGGCCGCCAATGATCCAATCATTCGTCGACATCATTACATCCGATAACCCTGATGTTCGGAATCAACCCATCGGCCCGATCTGTCAGAAAGCCTCCCTACAAGAACTCTTGGACGCATGCGATGAGTTAGAGCGATTCCGTCATCGGAGTGACAACCTTTACGAACGGGTTCGGGCGCTTTTCTTTCTCTATGCTATCTACCGGTTTCATCTGACAGCCAAACCGAGCATCAAGACTCGATGTTTGATTCCCTATCCCGGCTATGAACATCTCCTCCAGCGCCGTTTTGAAGAAGCGATCCGGATCTTTTTGGATGCTCAGAGACGTGACGGGGTCAGCGAGGCGGTTTCAAGCGCGTTGGCGGTAGGATATCACAGCCTGGGATTTCAAACGCTGGCGGATCAGGTCCGGCGCAGTGTGCGTTCGGTGCGTGGGAACCAGTGGATGTTCCGAGTTGGCCATCCCGCCGATTACCCTTTACGCATTCGGCCCGAGTTGCTCAAATGCACCGAGGATGGACTCTTTCCGATTGTTCACGAGTCCACACCCGTACGAATGGACTTGAGTCACAGCGGGTGGAGTGACATCTTCTTTCTGGGAATGGACTTCCCCGAAGGTGCCCGCGTTCTGAATGTCTCCATCGATCTGGCGGTCCATGGACGCGACCCCGTACCGAAGCCGCCGGTTGAGGCTTTCGTGCGAGTCATTGACCGGCCCATCCTGCGGCTTGCAAGTGTTGACTTAAAGCAAGCGGTCGAGATCGATCACTTGGCTGAGGTTTTCGATTATGCCAAGGATTATCTCGGTTTATTAAAGGCTGCGGTGATCGCTTCCGGTATCATCCCGCCCGGTATTGAGGGATCTGGTGAGCGATTGGAGGATCTTCTGGGTCGTTTGGTGGGACCGGGGCTTGGCCTGGAGGTCGTGAGTAAGGTCAACGGTATCCCCAAGGGCTCGAGATTGGCTGTGTCGACAAGTCTACTGGCATGTTTGATCGCTGCGTGTATGCGTGCGACCCGACAGGCACGGTCTCTGACTGGCCCTCTTCGGGAGGAGGCGCGACGTCTGGCCGCCGCTCGGGCCATTCTTGGAGAGTGGCTCGCAGGATCGGGGGGGGGATGGCAAGATTCGGGCGGCGTGTGGCCGGGTATGAAACTTATTACAGGTCAGTTGGCATCGCCCGGCGATCCGGAATATGGGATCAGCCGGGGCCGTCTGCTGCCTCAACATCATATTCTATCGAAGGATGAAGTGTCCGCTGAGACCCGGCGTAAGCTTCAGCAGAGTCTCATTCTGGTTCACGGTGGAATGGCACAGGACGTTGGGCCTATTTTGGAGATGGTCACCGAGAAATATCTGCTTCGCAGCCGGGATGAATGGCGGGGACGCCAGAGGGCGATCGATCTTTTCGACAGAATTGTTCATCTGTTGAAACAGGGTGCCGTTCGTGAGATTGGTCGGGCGACAACCGAGAATTTCTTCGGGCCGATCGAAACGATCATTCCCTGGGCGAATAATCTCTATACTGACACGTTGATTAACCGCGTTCAGCGTGTGTTTGGCGCTGATTTTTGGGGCTTTTGGATGCTGGGGGGGATGTCCGGTGGGGGCATGGGTTTTATCTTCAATCCGGATCGAAGAACGGTCGCCCAAGAGCATCTGCTTGACACGATGCTCGAGACCAAAGACGAGCTCCGCAATGCGTTGCCTTTCGCCATGGATCCCGTTGTCTATGATTTTTCTATCAATCAGCGTGGCACTCATGCTGAGTTTTTGGACGGGCAAGGTTCTGAGCATGATGCGTTGATGCCTGCGGGCTACTACGCGCTTGTGTTACCCGCCGCAGTTCGCCGAGGGCGGCACGAGCTCACTTCCACCCGCAGGGCCGAGCTTGATGCCTTTGGTGAGGCGTGTCGCGTGCGGCCGGAACTCTCGGGAATGGTCCAAGTCCTCTTTGATCAGCTCCTGCCGAGGCAGAGTCGGGAGACCGAAGAGGGGCAGTCTCTGGAGGAACTTCTGGAGACGTTGGGATTTGATCGCGTCCAGCATGAGCAGATCCGTAACGATCTTCGGGGTGGGCGGATTGGTTTGGCTCAAAACCGTCTTCCTGCAAGCACGAGTATTCAAGATGTACGGTCGGGCGACGTGATGGACCTCACTCTGACAGAGAACGCTCATCTTGAGGACGCAAGGGCGAGCCTGGAGGCTGAGGGTTACCGGGCTATCCAAGAGGGGGGCGTCGCCGTGGTAACGTTGGCGGCGGGGGTGGGGAGCCGCTGGACCCACGGCGCGGGTGTGGTCAAGGCACTTCATCCTTTCTGCAAAATGGCGGGTGTCCACCGGTCATTCCTGGAGGTTCATCTGGGAAAAAGTCGACGTATGAGTCAGCGGGGCGGCAATCCTATCCCTCACGTCATTACGACGAGCTATCTGACCCACGAGCCCATTCGAGAGTTCCTGGGCCTAAAGGGCAACTATGACTATCCGGGTGACGTGTTGCTTTCACCCGGTCGCACCGTTGGCTTACGTATGATCCCGATGGCTCGCGACCTGCGCTTCGCGTGGGAAGAGATGCCTCAGCAGATGCTCGACGAGCAGGCGCAGAAGGTCCGCGATAGCTTGCGGGCTGCGTTGATTCATTGGGCGGAGCAAATGGGGGAGGGATCGGATTATACCGACAACGTGCCCGTTCAGTGTTTGCACCCTGTAGGCCATTGGTTTGAGATTCCGAATATGCTCAAAAACGGTGTCCTGCTGAACCTTATCGACGCGTATCCTAATTTGCAGGTCCTCATGATGCACAATATTGACACGGTCGGGGCGGACGTCTCGCCTCTGGCTCTGGGCCAGCATCTGGCCTCGGGCGCCGGGATGACCGTGGAGGTGATCACGCGCAGGGTCGAGGATCGGGGTGGCGGTTTGGCTCGTGTCGATGGAACGCTTCGCCTGATCGAGGGGATGGCGCTACCGCATGAAGAGGATGAATTTGAGCTTTCATATTACAATTCCAATACAATGTGGATCGACATCGATCGGTTACTGGATGTCTTCGAACTCGATCGGGATGCGTTGCGGGACAGGGCCCGGGTCGCGGACGCCGTACGGACCGTTGCTGCGCGGATGCCGACTTACGTGACGCTAAAAGACGTCAAGAAGCGCTGGGGGCATGGGCAAGAGGATATCTACCCGGTGGCCCAATTTGAGAAGCTCTGGGGTGATATGACGGGCCTATCGGAGATGAACTGCCGCTATGTACGGGTTCCAAGGATGCGCGGACAACAACTCAAGGAGCAGGCGCAGTTAGATGGCTGGCTCCGGGATGGTTCGGCAGACTACGTGGCCTCTCTCTGTGAATGGTGATTGATTGTCGTGGATCGTCTGTATGGTTGCGGGAGCCCTTTAAGGGCTCCCGCATTCTCGGCGCGTATCCAAACGGCCTTGCGTTATCTTACCCCTGATTTCGAATGATGCCCCGATCTCTATAGACCTCAGCGGCCTCGCGGACGAGCGCTGCATTCCTGGGCGCGTTCAGCTCCGTTTCCAGTCGCTCTGCCAAGGCAATCAGCTCTTCATAGGAGGTACGTCCCGGTCGGAGCGTCTCATAGATGGTCATCACGTCTTCATTTGAGACATGCGTGAGCTCGGCTGCGCGACGGAAGTTGCCTGCCAGTTTCGAATAGCCGGCCTGCTGTGCCTTGTTCGCCTGATGAAGGAGCGTCTCTTCACTGATGCGGAAGTCCTCGGATTGGACCGATCCCTCCAAGACAGCTTCCAGGGTCAACTCACTGAGGTGTTTACCGGTCTGCGTACGGTAGTCTTCTTCAGTCATAATTCGAGTTCCTTTGACTTAATCTGTGTCTTCGCGTCACGGATGGGTATGCCTTGATCAAACCACACGTTCAAGCTACGAACGCTTCAGTCGTACTTGATGATGGCGCCTTTGTCCGCAGATTCCGCGAGACGAGAGTAGAGGGCCAGATATCCGCGTTTGATCCTTGGCGCCGGACGTGTCCAGCGACTAAGCCGGTCGCGGATCTCGTTCTCCGGCACGTCAAGATGGAGCTTCCGGTCTGGGATGTCGATGGTGATGCGATCCCCATCCTCGACAATCGCGATAGGGCCACCCTCGGCAGCCTCGGGTGAGACGTGACCGACGAAACATCCGTTGTTCGTGCCTGAAAAACGACCGTCGGTGACTAACGCCGTCTTCAGTGCCAGTCCGCGTCCGTAGAGGAGCTTCATCGCCGTATACATCTCCCGCATTCCCGGACCGCCCTTGGGTCCTTCGTAGCGAATGACGACTACCTCTCCAGGGCTCACTTTGCCGTTGAGAATAGCTTGATTCGCCTGCTCTTCGGAATCGAAACAGTGTGCGGTTCCGGTGAAAGTATGCATCTCCGGCGCGATCGCGGCAGGCTTTGTGATGCCCGTGTTGGGTGCCAGATTGCCTTTCAACACCGCAATGCCGCCCATTCCCCAGGGATTTGAATAGGGCCGGATGATTGATTCATCCTCGATCTCAGCGTCGGCGACATTCTCCGCTATAGACTTGCCCGTCACGGTCATCGCGTCCTGATGCAACAACGGCAGTAACTGCTTCATCACAGCCGGCACGCCGCCGGCGCTATGGAAATCAGGCACATTGGGTGCGGCAGCCGGAAAAATCCTAGCGATGTGGGGTGTGGTACTGCAGAGCGTTTCAAAGCGCTCCATTGTGACCTCGTACTCGGCCTCGTATCCGATCGCCGGAAAGTGAAGTGCGACGTTGGTCGATCCGCCAATGGCTGTGCTCAAGCGTATGGCGTTTTCGATGCTGGCCTCATTGATGATGTCCCTTGCCGTTATACCCTTCTCCACCAATGCCATAATTTGCCTTCCGGAAGCTTGGGCGGCGCGGAGACGGGCTGCGTGTGTAGCGGGGATCGTCGCGGTCCCGGGCAGACTCATCCCCATTGCCTCTGCGACACCGCACATCGTATTCGCCGTTCCAAGGAAGGCACAGGATCCACACGTAGGTGTGGCGTGATTCTCCAAGTACCGGTACGTTTCTTCGTCGATGGCGCCTGTTTTGAGCATGCCTAAGCCCTCGGTCAGGGAGGTGGTGTCCGCAGACCGCTCATCGAACGTGCACCCACCCTCCATAGGGCCGCCGACGACGATGATAGCCGGGACGTCGAGACGGGCTGCCGCCATTAACATCCCAGGGACAATTTTGTCACACGAACAGAGAAGTACGACCGCATCCAGCCGATGGGCCTGGATCATCATTTCTACGTCGTTTGCGATGATATCCCGGCTGGGAAGAATGTAGTGCATCCCTGCGTGTCCTTGAGCGATCCCGTCACAGGGGGCCATAATTCCAAATTCGACAGGGGTACCGCCAGCTTGGAAGATGCCTTGTTTCACATAATCAGAGACCAAGTTGAGATTGTAGTGCCCTGGGACGACGCGGTTCCAGGAGTTCGCGATTCCGATTAAGGGTCTTTCGAGATCATAGTCACTGTATCCCATTGATTTCCAAAGTGCCCGGTGCATCGACCATTCGGGTCGTTCCAATATGTCTTTGCTTCGCCAATACATCGTATTCCTCCGGTTGTGGTTGTGGACTTTGAGTCTGCTGATAGTTATTCGATCCAGCGGACTTCGCTGGGCGGTCTGTTTTCTTCGATTGCATCGGTCTCTTTGCGGTGCAACAAGGTTGTCTGGACGATCAAGCGGAGACGGGCAGTGTTATCGATCTCCACCGGTACCGGTGTGGTAGGCTGGTGTTGCGCGTATCGTGCCGCGTTTCGACCAATCTGTCGGTAGGCTTCCAGAGTCAGGTTGGGCGACATCGAGAAGAGCTCCAGATTCTCAAGCGGCGCCAAGTCGCTCCGATGGATGACGGTTGTGCCCTTTGACTGAATCCCGATCGCTACGTCGGATCCACTTAACCTGGCGCCCGTATGACCGATGAAGGCACAATCGGAGGTGTGGTGGACACGGACGATCCGAGGCCTTCCTCCCTCATCACGGATTCCGCGCACCATTGCCCCAAGAACATCGCGAAGATCCAGTCCACTGAGACTATGGTGAATGGTTTTGCCAAACGCCGGGCCGACCGCGATGACGACCTCTGCGGCTTGCCCGCGTCGAGCGGGGGCGCCGTCCTGAAGCCATGGAGCGGGTCCTTCCTTCGATAATGATTCTAGATAGGTCTGCGGATTCCAAGCCTGCGGTATATTCTGGATCTCTTCCCAACGGCTCCCCTGAACACGATACCCGGTGCCGGGTCCGCGGTAGTCATTGGGGTCGGTGAGTGCATTGAGAACTCTGAACCGGCCCGGACCATCCGACTCAAAGATGCCGGACGTTTGAAGAAAGTCCCCAATCACACGCTGTCGCTGCATCTCGACCAGGTTCATCGCGGCCCCGTGGTATCCGGCTTTTTCCAACGATCGGATAATCTCGACGATGGTAATGGGACCCTTCAGAAGCAGTTGCGCGGCCTTGATATCAGCGACACGATCGCGATCCGGCATATCCTCGCTACTGAACGCCCCAACGGCAGCATCGACTTCCTCATCGCTGATCGACGCAAAGTCTAGTGCGCTGAAGACAGCCTGTACGGCCCGGGCGCCCTGCGCCCGCACCTCGAGGATGTTTTTCTCCTGGATCGGCTGGATTCCACCGTCAATTTTCATATCACGCTGGATCACATACCAATCATCCAGTTCGGTCACATCGAAATTACCGCCGCCGAACATATTGTCATAGCGGGGAATCGAGCCATAACCGGAGGTCACGAAATCGGCGCCCGGGATGAACTGGAGCATAAGCTTGGCCGATTTTCGCATCTCCGAATGGGAAGCCAGCGCGTCATTGCCCGCGGCAACCTCCAGTCCCAGCATCGTCGCGATCAAGTTCTCGGCGAGAACTGCGCGAACACCCCCCGGCAGAGATTCAGGCAGGGCGATGCAACTGATCGAGCCATTCTGGGTTCCCTGGCTTCCTGCACCTCGGGTGACCAGCAAGCAGCGAGCTTCGAGATAGAGCATTGATTTGCCCTCTGCGTAGCCCATCAGAGCCTCCGATCCGGTACCCGAGGTGAAACGGGTTTTGACACCCCGACTTGCATAAGCGGAAGCCAGGAAGGCCTTGGACCAAGGGGTATCATCGCCGTCCACAAATGCGCGTTCCGTCCCGTAAACCGAGAGGGTCTCGGAGTAAGTGGTAAGGCCTCGGAATCCCAACCGAAGATTGGTCGCTTCCTCGACCGAGCATTGGGTCAGAACCCCACCACGACCGATTTGAGATCCCACGAGGATGGCCAATGCGTTTAAAGACGCATAGCGACTGACACCGACGGTCGTCTCCACCTCGTTGAATCCGCGCAGCGCGGCCTCTGCCGCGTCTGCTGCCAGAAGGGCGGGATGTTCTTTGCGGTTGGTCACGTGCGCCTGGTTGGCCGGTGTGCGGCGGGCCCGCATCTTCGCGAGTCCCGTCATCATCTCGAGAACGTTCATCTGCCGGATGATATCCACGAGTTTGGCCGCCGTACACCCACGGGTCAAGGCGAGGACTTCATCGCGGGACACGTTGATATCGACGAGCATCCGGGCTATTTCAATCGAAGGGGTGGACATCGCGCTTTTCGATGCCTCGAAATCGAGGCTGTGCTCCGCGATGAACCGATCAATGATATCAAAGTCCGCACGTAGAACTCCATCCATCTCCAACACCCGACCTTCTTCGGCGGTCAAGCTGGGCCGAGGATCGTTCGGACTCTCTGTCGCGATCAGTCCGGCTTCGGCCCACGGCTCGATGAACGTTTCCTGATTGATCGGGCGCTGATCACGTCTCTGCGCTCGCTGTGTCTTTGTCATAGGTCTGTTGACTCCTGAAGATCGAACGAGCCGGTCAGGCGGATGTCTCTTGAGGAACTGCCGACCCGCACCTCATACTGCCCGGGCTCAACTGTCCATTCGCCAAGATACGGATCGTAGAAAGCCATCGCGTCATCATCCAACTGGAACGATATCTCCGTCTCCTCGCCGGGCTCAAGATAGACTTTTCGGAACCGCTTCAGCTCTTTGATCGGGCGCACAAGCGAAGACTCTGGATCGCTTACATAGACCTGGACGACTTCTCGACCCGGGACCTGCCCGGTGTTTCGGAGCGTCAGTGAGATGGGGATCGGTTCGCCTTGCGTTCCAGACTCCGGCATCCGCAGGTCGTCGTACTCAAAGGTGGTATACGAGAGCCCGTGCCCAAACGGGAAAAGAGGCTCTATATCTTTCTTGTCGTAGTAGCGATAACCGACGAAGAGCCCCTCACCATACCGGACCTCCTTCGTCCCCGGGTAATTCAAGATCGTGGGGTTATCCCGATAGTTTCGGGGGAAGGTGATGGGCAGCTTCCCGGAGGGATTGACGCCGCCGTTTAACACGTTAGCTACGGCGCGTCCGCCCTCCTGACCGGGATAATAAGCCAAGACAACACCCGGAACGGCGTCGATCCAAGGCATCTCTACCGGAGCCCCACAATTCAGAACAACGATGGTGTTAGGGTTGCTTTCGACGACCGCTTGGATCAGCGCATCTTGCTCGCCAGGCAAGCGCATATGAGGACGATCGTCTCCTTCGCTCTCGTATCCCTTGGGCATACCGGCGAAGACGACGGCGAGGTCCGCTTGCGCAGCCAGTTCAACGGCCCGGTCCCGCCGCTCATCCTCCTCAGGTCTGGGCCTGTAGGCCGACTTAATGCGCAGCTCGGTGGAACGCGCGCTTTTGGGCTTTCGATATTCCACGGTCACCGTGTAGGTTTTTTCAGACTCCATCTCTGCATAAATCCGACTGCGAGCAACCTCGTCCCCAGGCCCTTTGCTCATCTGGGAGTCGATCAACCGCTCTCCGTCAAGGAAAAGTTTGCAATGACCCCCGTGTTGCGCCGCGAAGCTATAGCGTCCATCCCTCGGGACTGTGAAGCGTCCAACCCAACGTACTGAGAACTGATCCGTGCTAACTCCGGCGGGCAGGCTTATGCGCCAATCATCGAGATATGGATCCAGCCGTTTTGCGACCGGCTCTCCCGTCAGATCGTCTGTGTTAAAATAGGTGCCCCAGAATCCGGGTTCGGTCTTTTCCGGCGGCGAGAGGTTAGGTTTGAGAGCTGGCAGCTCAATAGTATTGTCACACCCTTGAGCATACGTGATCTTAGCATTATCGCCGAACACCTCTTTCAATCCTTCCAGAGGACTGATACGGTAGGGCGGTTCGAGGTAGGAGCTTCCTCCCCCGCCGATCCGGGCCTCCGATGCATTCGGGCCGATCGCGGCGATGGAGCCGATGCCTGTGAGAGGGAGGATAGGCCCTTTATTCTTCAGAAGTGTGATGGATGCCTCTGCCAACTCACGGGCGAGACCCTGGTGGGCCGGTGTGTTGAGCGCTGTTTTCCGTTTTATAGGGGCCGAATTCATCCGGTCGGATTTCACAATCATTCTCAAGATACGGCCTGCTGCCTCGTCGATCAAGGACTCGTCAATCTGCCAGGTCAGCACGGCTTCGAAGAGGAGGCGTCCATAGTGCTTCGCCGGTCCAGGCATCTCAATATCAAGCCCCCCGACGACCGACTCGGTTGTCGTATGGTTGGCGCCCCAATCGGAGATTATCACGCCCTCGTATTCCCATTCCCCTTTAAGGATTTCCCGCTGGAGGTGCAGATGCTGGCTGGCATAAGTTCCGTTGATACGATTGTAGGCGCACATTACGGTCCACGGGTTGGCTTCCCTGATAACCATCTCAAACTGACGCAGATATATCTCGCGTAAGGTGCGTTCGTCGACGATGGCATTGCCCCGCATGCGCTCAATTTCCTGATTGTTGCACGCATAGTGTTTGAGTGAGGCTCCAACGCCATGATTTTGAAGGCCTTTGACCCAGGCAACTCCGATTTTCCCGGCGAGGTAGGGGTCCTCCGAATAGCTCTCAAAGTTGCGGCCTGCCAGCGGCGTCCGGACAATATTGACACAAGGCCCCAGGAGGATATCGCAACCCAAGGCCAGTGTCTCCTCTGCCAGCGCACCCCCGACGCGTTCAACGAGATCCGGATCCCAACTCGCTGCCATAGAGACGCCGGTGGGGAATGACGTTGCCGGACCATGTTGACGCTCCGGTCCCGTGCGATTCGCGCGCACGCCATGAGGCCCGTCGGTCATAGTCAGGGAGGGGATACCCAGACGCTCTATGGGGACGGTCTGCCAGGCGTTTTTGCCCGAGAGCAACGAGACTTTTTCCTCCAACGTCATCTGGGCGAGCAGCTCTTTGACCCGTGACTCAACAGACTGATTGTTGATTGACATAATTTGACTCCCTACACTATGGATCTGATCATGAATAACTAAAACGCTTCTGCGTTGCCATGGGCATCACGGAAAAGTTTAGTGATTCGTGTCCGGATCTGTAAGCTAACTCTTTTTATCAACCTGAGATTATGGGTGAACCGACATTCTTAACGGGTTTTGAGGATCTATTGTGCCAGTCCATTAAGGGCTGAAAGCTCAATAACTTCCACGTTTGGGGTGCTTTCTATACCGCTTTCAGCTTGATTTCGCGGAAGTTATTTGATAGCCAATCCTAAGTATACCCGAAATGTGGCATTGCTGAAAATTTCTCCCGGCGTTCGCCCTGCAAGACCCGGAAGATGTATCCGTTCAGAGTCCAGAAATCTGTGCGGACTGATAGGGCAGCTTCTCACGCATTCGAATTGTCCTCAAATCATAAATTATGGTATAGTGAAACCGTCATGTTCGCTTTTGGGTCAGTGTAGGGATAGGAAGCTATCTGAAAGGTCAATACCGGGGTGTTTTCCAGAGATCACGCTCCGGAAAGGTCAATCATCATCACCGTAAAAGGAGACAAAAGCAATGAGTATGCCGAAAGTCACTGTGTGGAACGAGTACCGTCACGAAAAACTTCACGATGCGGTCGCTGAGGTCTATCCGGATGGCATTCATCAGGCCATTGCGGGGTTCTTACGTGAGCGTGGATTTGACGTCAAAACGGCCACGTTAGATGAGCCGGAACACGGGCTCACGGATGAGGTGTTGGCTGAGACCGACGTGCTTATGTGGTGGGGTCATATGGCGCACGCAGAGGTTGAGGACGAGATTGTCGAACGCGTGCAACAGCGTGTGCTTGAAGGTATGGGCTTGATCGTGTTGCACTCCGGGCATTTCTCCAAGATCTTTAAAACGCTTATGGGCACGACGTGCAACTTGAAGTGGCGCGAAGTGGGGGAGAAGGAGCGCGTCAACGTCATTGAGCCGGGCCATCCGATCGCGAAAGGGTTGGGCGAATACTTTGAGGTTCCGCACGCGGAGATGTACGGAGAGCGCTTCGATATTCCCGCGCCCGATACGCTGGTCTTTGTCAGCTGGTTCGAGGGTGGCAACGTCTTCCGCAGTGGTTGTTGTTACCACCGCGGGACCGGTAAGATCTTCTATTTCCGACCGGGGCATGAGACTTACCCGATCTTCGAGCAAGCTGAGATCCAACAGGTCCTCGTCAACGCGATTCATTGGGCTGCACCGGTAGGCGGGCCTACGGTGACGTTTGGGCATCGCCCGGAACCGTTGGAAGCGATCAGTTAGGTATAGGAGAAACTAATGCCAGCACCCGTTGCACTTCAGCTTTACTCTGTCCGCGAGTATGCGCAAGAGGATTTCGAGGCCACAGTACGTCGCGTGGCCGAGATCGGTTACGTTGGCGTAGAGCCTGCCGGGTTCCCCGGTACGACACCGGAGAAGGCCGGGCAGCTTTTCGCAGATCTGGGACTTGCGGTGCCCAGCGCCCACGTGCCGCTTCCCCTCGGTGATCAAAAAGCCGAAGTGATCTCCACGATGAAGGCTATCGGGAGTTCGGCGATTGTCTCCGGCAAGGGGCCCGACGATTTCTCGACGCCCTCGCGTATCAGGGCGACGTGTGAGTTGTTCAATGAAGCTAACCAGGTCGCCCGTCAAAATGGGATGAGCTTTGGGATCCACAATCACTGGTGGGAGTACACTCAGGTCGAGGGGCGCTACGTGTATGAGGTGATGTTGGAATATCTGGAGCCGACTATTCACTTCGAGATTGACACATACTGGGTTCAGACTGCCGGCTTCGATCCGGCGGAAATCGTAGAAAGAGTCGGCGAACGCGCACCGCTCCTGCATATCAAGGATGGGCCTTGCGTCAAAGATGAGCCTATGACCGCAATCGGTGAGGGTATGGTGGATGTCCCTGCCATTGTGGACGCAGGCAAACCCGTGACAGAATGGTTGATCGTTGAACTCGATCGATGTGCCACAGACATGATGGAAGCTGTCGTCCGCAGCTACTCCTACCTGGTGGGAGAGGGATTGGCCCGAGGTCGCAGCTAGACGGTCGCTTCATTAACTTGGTTGAGGCAACAAAAAAAACGCGCGCGTACGCGCGCGTTTTTTTTTGTTGTTGTTCGTGGATTGACTTTATGGTGCCCGATTCCCCAGTTCAGTATGTCACGTCGACGTGGCGTTTTGTCCTGGCCGATTCGTTGATGGCCGCGCAAACGCAGTCGACGCGGTAACCATCCTCGAACGTGGCCCCGTAGGGCCCTACGTCTTTGTCGTTAACGATGCAATCCAGGAAGTGATCAAGCTCGTGAATGAAGGAGTGCTCCCAACCGATCATATGACCCTGGGGCCACCAGTTCTCCCACCACGGATGGTAAGGCTCGCTGATCAGGACGTTTTTGACTCCTCGAGTTTCCTTACGTCCCTCACCCACCCAGTAAACCTTGAGCTCATTGAGCCGCTCGAGATCGAAGATGATACTGCCTTTTTCACCATTCACCTCAAGCACTTCGTGGTTCTTACGTCCTGCGGCGAAGCGCGTCGCTTCGAGCGTACCGATGGCACCGTTTTCAAACGCTACTGTCGCGACGAACGCGTCGTCGATATCAACGCTGGCCATGGCACCGTCCTCTGTGGGGCGCTCATCGACGAAGATGCGTTCCATCGCGGAGACAGTTTCGATCTCACCCACGAGGAATCGACCCAGGTCGATGATATGTGCGCCCAGATCGCCGAGTGCGCCGTTTCCAGCGACATCCGCATTCAGACGCCAGTTCATCGGCACGTTGTAATGAGGCAGCACCCATTCCTGTAGATAGACGGCACGATAGTGGTAGATGCGCCCGAGTGCTCCTTCCTCGATAAGTTCGCGCGCTTGGCGTATTGCCGGCAGGAACCTGTAGTTGAAGGCGACCATGTGCTTGACGCCAGCCACTTCGACCGCTTCAAGCATCGCCTTGGACTCCTCCAAGGTAAAACCCAGTGGTTTTTCGCATAGGATGTGCTTACCGGCCTTGGCGGCCGCGATGGAAGGCTCGGCGTGTATGTTGTTTGGGCCTCCATTGTCAAAGACATCGACCCTGTCATCCTCTATCATCTTTCGCCAGTCGGTATAGTACTTTGCGTAACCGTAACGACGGGCAGCTTCTTCTACAGCATCCTCTGTGCGCCCACAGATCGCCTCCAAGCGCGGTATAGCGGTCGGGGGATACATCATATAGGGTATCGTCTTGTACGCGTTTGAGTGGGCCTTTCCCATAAACCCATAGCCCAACATTCCAATGCCGACCTCTGGAGCTTCACGCTCGGCTTTAGCTCCAGCCATACTCGTGAAACCGGAACCTGAACTCTCACTCATCGTTACCTCCGTGCATAGTCTCGTTGTGGATTTATCACGTTGTTGGCTCTGTCAGATCCATCGGGACGGTAACTATTCCTCACTGCTGAACGCGGCATCGAAAGCTACTGAAGACGGGGTAAAGTCCTGCCTACGGATCATCGCCAGGGCCTCGGGGGCACCGTACTCTCGGTCCATACCACTATCTTCCCACTCGACGGAGAGCGGACCTTCGTAGCCGGCGCGATTGAGCGCACGGATGATGGGGTCCCACTCGACATCACCACGACCCGGTGAGACGAAGTCCCAACCACGGCGCGGATCACCGAAGTCCAGATGTGAGGAGAGGATGCTGCTGCGGCCTGTGAGCTGAACGCGAGAATCCTTGACGTGGACGTGGAAAATGCGATCGGCGAATTCATCGACGAAGGCGACCGGATCGACGAACTGATGAATCAGGTGGCTAGGATCGAAGTTAAACCCGAAGCTGGGGTGGCGATCCAGGTGATCCAACGTTCGCTGGGAGGTGATGATATCGTAGGCGATTTCTGTTGGGTGCACCTCCAGCGCAAATTTCACCCCTTGCTCCTGGTAGACGTCGAGGATTGGCAGCCAGCGCTGCGCAAAATCACGATATCCAGCCTCAATGTGCTCCTGACTGGTCGGGGGGAAGAAGTAGAGCTTCGCCCAGACGGGACTCCCGGTGAAGCCATTGACAATGTCAACGCCAAATTTCTTGGCGGCGATCGCTGTGTTCTTCATCTCTTCAGCGGCCCGCTGGCGGACACTTTCGGGATCACCATCTCCCCAGATGCGCTCGGGCAGGACCCCTTTATGGCGTTCATCGATTGGATCACTTACGCATTGTCCGACCAGATGGTTGCTGATAGCGAAGCATTCCAGATTGTACTTATTCAGGATATCCTGTCGTTCCTGGACATACGCGTCGTCGGACAACGCTTTTGCGACGTCAAAATGATCGCCCCAACAAGCCAGTTCTAGACCATCATATCCCCACGCACTCACCTTTTCGGCGAGCGTTTCGAGGGAGAGATCGGCCCATTGTCCTGTGAAGAGAGTGATTGGACGTGTCATACGTTTCGCTCCTTTCGTAATAAGGTACTCAAGTCTCACTTTCAAGTGTAGTGCCATTTTCTTTTTTGGGCAAGGTGTCGAGGCAGGGCGAATGGAAAGCCGGTTTTTTTGCTTGCAGAATGCAACAGATCGGGTTGAGACCAGATCTAGTCGGGGCCCTGCTTTGATTGACCCTGACTGTGGACGTGATACAGTAGGTCCCGATTATGGATCTGATCATGAATAACTA
>CAYMAQ010000025.1:0-26767 GCA_964388385.1 uncultured Anaerolineales bacterium
TCACCCGGGTGACCTCCCAGGCATCCCCATCCGAAGAGATGCAGCGCCCGACAGCCAGCATACCGGTCACATTCTGCGGCACCAACGCGCCGTAGGGAATCTCCCATATCGGACCGGCCCGCCGCCAATCGGGGGACAGCCCAACGGAGTCCTCCCTTCGAACGCCGGCTCCGCCGTCCACAAGGGTAGCGTGCCCCACAATGCGTCGCGTGGTCCTGAACTGCGCCATCGACGGCAAAGTGATAGGAAAGCGGCGATGGCGATCCTCTCCATCCGCTGCGTAAATGTCCGCGTAATACTCGCGGAGCAGCCGGCGCCCCTCCAGGACGAACTGGGACACCGCCGCGCCGTCGATCCCCTCAAACATCGGCGCACCGGATGGATGTCCCTGTCCAAAAGCGTCAGCGCCCACCCGCACGCCTCCGAGCATCTTTTGGGCCGTCGGCTTCGCGACTGCCTCCTGCATCCGTGCATACGAGGTCTCGAAGGCCCAGAGCGAAAGCCAGTTCTCCCCCGTCTCACACACGGCCCCGGCGCGGTAAGCGACGTCGGCATCGCCGGTCGCATCGATCACACACCCGGCTCCCACAATGCCGCGCCCGCTCTTGTTCTCCACCTCTACGCCCACGATCCTCCGACCCTTCAGCACGGGTTCGGAGACCAGAGTGTCAAACCAGAGATCGACACCGGCCTCAACCAGGGCCTCATCCAGGGCCAGGACAAACGAGGCTGGTGAGAAGATCGTCATATACCGCCCGGTTGGATGGGATGCGCGCGGCTCCCGCCACCCCTCCGGCACCTCGCCGGGACCGTATTTCAAGCTGAGGTGCAGAAGCTCCTCGGCGATCCCGGTGATGACCTGATGTCCCTCGCCATCACACAGGGGTAGATAACCGTTGACCAATCCTGTGGTTGCCAGACCGCCCACCAACACCGTCTTCTCCAACAGAGCCGTACGCAGGCCCTGACGGGCGCAGCTCAATGCCGCGGCAGCGCCTGCCACGCCCCCACCGGCGATCACCACGTCGTACTGCGTCTCGAATTTCATCCGTGTCTCCTCATATCGCATCTCAGGTTCCAGCAGGGCGTCCAATCGAAAAAATCCTGTTACGGTCAATGATCAGAACATAATGCGTACCGACGTGACCTCAAAGGGAGCGAGCGGCACGATGATACCGTCATCCGTCAACCGGGCACGTCCGTCGGACAGCGGGCGCTCCAGGGTGTCGGTCTCGACGACATTCAATGCCGGAGACGTTAACAATTCCGAAAGCGCAACCCGCGCCTCAACCGAATGGGCTGCCGTATTGTGAAGGCGCAAGATCATCCCGCCCTCCTCCCCCCGTTTGAGCGCACCGAACTGCACGTCCATGGGCTCCACGGCGACAAAGGCGTGTTCGATGGGTAGGTCTCCGTCTTGGAACGGACTGCTCATCACCACAAGTGGATAATTGTATGCCGCCCCCACGCACGTAGCGTCACCCGGCGTCCATGAGTCGTCATGGGGAATGAGTCCATATTCGATGACGTGCGTGCCCAGATCCGGCAGCGGATCGGGATCCACCGACGCCCGCAAGAGGGTCATCGTCAGCGCCGTCTCCTCCACGCTGAATCCGTATTTGGAGCGGTTGACCAGCGTCATACCTGCGCCCCCATTCTCGGAAAGATCGACCCATCGCTGTGCCGGCACCTCCTGTCCGTCGAAGAGATCGCGGCGAATGTGTCCGAATGGAATCTCGTAGCGCGCTTCAGGCGCCTCCAGGGCTAACGGGAACCGCGTGCGCAGATGCGGAATCCGCTTCGCGCTCCCAACCTCACGCCAATCCACCTCGAGCCGAAAGTCCAGGCGCGGCACGCCCTGACTCAGACTGATCTCCAGAGCCAGTGCCGTCTCTCCCAGGGACCGGCGCCATCGGTAGGTGCGGACGTGGGGGCCGTCGTGGATTAGCGTCAATTCGCCGCCATCGAGGAGCTCCTCGCGCGAACGGAACTGCCCGATCACCCAGGCCGTCATCCCCTCATTGGCCTCAATACAATACGCCAGCACCCCCAGATGTGCTCCTTCGGGCACCCACTCCCGACCGCTCCGCTTATCCACAAGGCTGATCACACTGCCGGAACTCGGATCGAGTTCGGCGCGGAGCAGCGTGTTCTCCAGCACCGGCGTCTTCGGCTCCCGGGTTCGGAGCGCACCGCCGGTCCCATCCCAAAGGCTCGGCTTTTCCGGCAGAGGTAGACCCAGTTCAACGCGGCGGTCCGAGACACAGACCGCGCGATATCCCAGTGCGGGCACCGCGACCGGGAAGGCGACCTCCAGGAACCTGTGGCCTGCATAGACGCCCCGTCCAACCACCTGAACCGGTGTGGGTTCCCCCGATCCGTCGGTCATCACGAGGTGGTCGGGATCCAGGATGGTATCCCACAGCTTGACCCTCACGACCTCCTTGCGTTCGGCGGGCAGCGGATTGAAGACGATGTACGCGCGGTCGCTGGTGCGCGTGACGCTGAACGAGGACTCGCCGCCCGTCGCTGTTGCGTTGCCGACACCGGCGCCCATAGCCACCCCGGCTTCCTGCTGATCCTTGTAAGCCCGCAGCGGAGAATCGCGCTCAAAGCCTTCGCGGAGCGAAGCCGTGTTGATCCGGCGGCTCAGAGCCCGCAGCGCATTGGTGCGGGCCATACCTGCGGCAGCCTGGGTGTCCTGAGCGTGACCCAGGGTGTAATGCCGCGTCTCCCGCACGCCCGATCCGGGCAGGATGTCGTGGAATTGATCGAAGAGCACCGCCCGCCAGGCTTCCTCGAGATTCTCGTAAAGATAGGGAACGTCGGCCAATCGATCTCCGAGTGTCGCCGCGGCCTCCGCGGCGATCAGCAGATGCTCACCGTGACGGTTTGCCTCCTTTTGTCGGGCCTGGGAGGAATAACATCCGGCAAAGACGAAGTTGCGCTCGCCGGTGACCTCCGGAACACGCGTCGCCTCTTCCTCGGCCAATTCAAAGAAGTGCTGGAGCGTCGAGAACTTCACGTGTGGATAGATAGGCCAGCCATCCATCGCAATCAGCCGCTGCAGGTCTCGGCGGGTCGGCCCGCCGCCGTGATCTCCAACGCCGTAAAGCACGGGCATCTGCCGCATACCGGTGGACTGCGCATACTCAAGGAGCGGATCGACCATATTCGTGTCGACGGCGACTTGCGCGCGATCCGCATCGAAGTGCATATACCATTGAATATCGTTGAAGACCAGCAGGCTGGATCCATCGGGCCCGATCCAACGGTAGAGGTGAGGGCCCCGGCTGCCCCGGCAGTGATAGTAATACTCGACGCCGCCCCGGCTCAAAATCGTGGGCAGGGTCGCAGGGTGACCAAACGTGTCCGGTTCGAAGTCGATCCGGACGTCCTCCGGGGTCAAATCGAACTTCTCGGCGAAGTAACGGCGAGTGTAAAGGAGATGACGGCTGATACTCTCGCCGTTGGCCATATTCGCGTCGCCCTCGACCCACCGGCTGGCGGTGACCTCCCAACGTCCCTCCGCCACGCGGCGTTGGATCTGCGCAAACATCGTCGGGTTATATTTCTCGATCAACGCATAGACCGAGGCCTGGCTTTGAGAGAAGATAAACGCGGGGAACTCCTCCACCAGATCGAGCATCGTCTGGAACGTATCGTGCGTCAGGCCCACGGTCTCAGGCCAGGACCACTGCCAGTTCATGTCGATGTGGGCGTGCCCCACACATAGCAGCGTATAGGTCTTCGCCGCCTTCCCCAGGGGCGCCAGCACGGACTCCACCCGCTCGGTAAGCGCTCGGAGATCGACCGACCCACGCGACAACGTCTCACGCACCAACGCCAACGCCTCTGTGATGCGAGGTCGCCAATCCGCGGCGCGATCCGGATGTGCATCACAGAGCTGATCCGCAAATCGAAGCTCCGCCTGAAGCCTATCGAATTGCACATCCTGCGACTCAGCGTGCATCTGGAACCACGCATGCATCTCAGAGAGGGTCAACTTGGAGTTCGTCATACCTGCAACCTCCTAATGATCTGAATATGATTGGGGAAACACGTCGCCACTGCTGGGGAATCGCACAACCCGTCAACCGCAAATGCCCGGAGCCGTGATCAACCTTTCTTTTTTCGTATGCCGCTTCGCATCTTGACGAGACAATCCGGGCAGATTCCGTGGGTCAATTCAGCATCGGAGTGCGATTCGATATATGATTCCATACTTACCCACTCCCCGTCCTCCCGTTGGACCTTGCGTCCGCACCACGCACAGACCGGCAGAAGCTCTTGGAGCGTTTCAATATGCTCGATCGCGCGTTGAAGCTGCATATTCCGTTTTGCCAATTCCTTGTTGAGCGCCTGCAGCTTGATCCAATCCCGGAATCGGGCCAGAGCAATCTCGGTCGTACGGACCATCTCCCCGGCCTCCAGGGGCTTCACGAGGTAAGCCATCACACCGGCGTCCCCCGCCTGCCGGATGAGTTCGGGGGAGTCGTGAGCGGTGATCAGGATGACCGGCGTGGGACACCGCTCCTGAATCTGGCGAGCGGCGTCAATGCCGCTGAGTTTGGGCATCTCGATGTCCATCAGGACGAGTGTTGGACGGATTTGCTCGGTCTTCTCAACAGCCTCCACCCCGTTTGTCGCCTCACCGACAACCTCGTAACCCAGGTTGTTGAGGATGTGCAAAAGGGTCCGTCGTACGACTTCGCTGTCATCCACCACCAACACGCGGGTTGCCCGTCCACGATCCTCGCTCATAGCTTCTGTTCCTCTCCCAGCGCAGGGACGCCAAGACCCATTGAATTCACCGCACTTTTGAGATTTCCAACCCCTGATCGTCAACAACCATATTGACACTCTCGGCAAATCGATCGGAGGTACGGACGAAAGTTAGATAGTCGCTGAGTTGACGCGCCGCGTTGACTGAATTGTGCGCGAGCACCAGGCTGCCCGAGTCCAGTGCGTGAAGCCCCGACTCCAAGAGATCCAGGTAGATCGACTTCCCACGACCGGCAGGCCCGTCCGCGTCTAAGTAAAGCAGATCGATGGTCCCCGCAAAGTTTTCCAACCATGGGCCGCCATCCTGCCCCAGGATCTCAACGACCCCTTCATGATCCAGCGTGGCGACGTTGCGCCGGGCTCGATCGGCCTCCGCAGGGCGAATCTCTAGGCCGACCAGTCGTTCTGCTTCGTACGCTGCACCCGGGCCGATAGCCGCACCGGCGTTCGAGATAAAAGTGTTCCCGCAGAAGATACCCACCGCGACCATCACGGAGGGTTCGGCGATTGCATTGATCGCATAGAGCAGCCGCTGCATTCGGGGGGAGATCGCCGTCCAAGGAATGTCAAAGCGCGCACGAACCGCTTTGCGGTGGGCAGCAAACCGCGCCTTATCATAATCCGGATGCGGCAGAATCCCCCGCGCCACCAACACATCCAGCGCACAATCGATCACCGCGATCTCATCATCCAGAGGCTCCAACACCCGGTGAGGCTGCCCCCAGTTCATCACGTACTCACGCCAGCCCTCGGCTTCAAATCGCTCGGTCATACCCCGGTCATCCCCCCCATCATAAACCCCTATCGCTCTCAAATCAGCCGTCACATTCCTGCCACGCCCCGGACGATCAGGCATCGCATATGCATTGTACACGGACTGTTATCCGGCGCCAACGAGATACAACTTCAGAGATCCAGCCGGAAGAACGCCTTGGCATTGCCATACAGCCAATCGTAGGCCACCTGTTTGGCCTCGTCCAGCCCCAGGTACTCCATCTCCACCATCTCAGCAAGCGCGATGGCGATGTTGTCCCGGGCGATTTGCGCGTGCGCCCACGCCCGTTCCACATTACCGCTGAAGTCGGACCCATACCCATGCACCTTGCCGTGTGGTATACTGGAAAGCACCTGCTTGAACATCCGCTGGCAGTAGATGGGATCGATGATATTGGCCCAGCAGAAGTCGAGGCTCACGTTGGGAAAGTTTTTCCCCAGATAGAGCAGCTCCCCGCTGTAAGGCCAATTCGCGTGGAAAAGGTCGAAGCGTACGTCCCGGTGCAGCTCGATGACCTTGGTCAGGCCCGCTGCATTGGTCTTGACGATATCGTTGCGGATACCCGCCATATGCCCGGTGTGGATCTGCACGGGCAGATCGAGGTCGCGAGCCATCCGCATGAACGTGTGGAAGAGATAATCATCAAGGGGCTTCAATCCGTCCGGATACGAGGCACAACGGCGCGGATCCTCGATAATCCAGTTGAAGACGGCCTCGGCCTCAGCTCGGGTGGGGTTGCCGTAGTCCAGGGTGCGGCTGTACGCCGACTGATCCTTGAACGTGACTGCGCCAAAGGCCTTGTGACCTTCGAAGATCTCACGGCACGCCTCGATATAGTCGTCCAGGGAGGTAACCCGGCGGCCCAGGGGTTTCACAAGCTTCTGAATATCCTCGTAGGTCTGAACCCTGTGATAACCCGGCAGTGAGATCGCCAGGTACCCTCGCGGGGTCAGCGCCAACGTGCCATCCAGGACCTTCTCCACATCGGGCCAGATGTCGAGGAGACGGGCCTCGATCTTGGCCTCCTCCAGGATCGACTCGAAGGTCTCGGGATCGCTCAAATCCATCAGCTTGGCCTGCATCCTCCGAAGCGCATCCAGCGTCAGATCAACCTCCTCATAAAAGTGTTTCAGCACCCGCCGGGTGACCTGGGCATACCCGGTGTGCTTGGTCCGCGCCCACGCTCGCGCTAACGCGGGCCATCGCTCTTCTAGTGAGCGGTCTGTGTCCTGAAGGGCCTCGATCACCTCGTCGGAGGACGCACTTTGGATGTCGCTGTGAAAGTAGCCCGCGATCACCACTTGAATGGGGTCGACATAGTGAGGGCCGCACTCGGCGGAGTGATCGTGGCAGTCGACGATCGGCACCGTCTCACAGTATTCGCGCAGTTCATCGTAACTTTTAGCTTGACTTCGCATTCGATAGCTCCTTGATTGTGTGGGTCATCGATCAGGGCAACAAACTTCGCAGATAGGAAATCGCATCCGGTGACACCGCCTCGTAATCATAGCCGTAAAGATCCAGTGAGAGACCGCCCTCATATCCGATCTCGGTTAGCGTCTGGATATAGGCGCCGAGATCCATATCACCCTCCTGGGGCAGCTTGTGATTGTGAACCCCCGTCTCCATGTTCTCGATGTGACAATGAACGATCTTCTCCCCCACCTGTCGGATAGCCTCCAGCGGATCCGGGTCGCAGAGGAAAACGTGCCCCAGATCCAGGTTCGCAGCCAGCGCCGGTGAGGGGATCGCCGCGAAGAGGCGCATCAGATCGGCGGTCGATCCTACCACGAACCCCGGCTCGAACTCCTCCGCCAGGATCACCCCATAGGCCTCGGCCAACTCGGTCAGCGTCCGGGTGCGAGCGACCAATCGATCCCAGGCATCGGGATCGTCCGCGCGCTTGGCAGGGCCGGAGAAGACAAAGAGCCGGGTACCGAACTCCGGCGTCACCTGGATCGCGGTCTTCGTCCGCTCGAAGAGGGTATCGTCGTAGAGATAATCCTTATGATAGCTGATCGAATAAGGCGCCAGACCCAGGGCCTCGACCTTCGCCCGGATTCTGGCAATGCGCGAGGGTGTCAGGATCTCCGGTGACACATCCTCGTTTTCCAGACAGATTTCCACGCCATCGAACCCCAGACGCTTGACCACCTCCAGCGCGTCCAGGGCCGGATAGGCATCCAGTGGTTGCGTACGTCCCATGAGTCTCACGTAAACCCTCCTTCAAAACCTTCTCGGAATATGGCAAACAACTTTTATCACATGGAAAACCCCATCGTCAATCGCGAGGCAGATTCCGGATGTGGTCGATGGCAGCCAGCAGCGCGTCCGCCTCCCCGAAGCCTCCGGCCTTGGTCACGACCGGCAGACCGGCACCCACCCCTTCCAACCACGCTCCCCAGGGCATACCCGCTCGAACCTCGCCCCGAAGCCAGAGGGCCTCAACCCTCAACGCATCGGCGACCGCGATCGCGGTGTCCCCGCCCGTCAAAATCATCCCCGCGAGCCGGCCCGTCTCGGTCAGTTGACGAACCACGCGTGCCAACTTTCGCGTGATGAGAGATCCCCGGTCGGATATCGAGGGAAGCCCCACGGTCGTCAGGATGAGCGGGGATAATCTTGAGGATCTACGCGCCCCCCACGTCACCAAATCGTGGAACACCGCCTCCGTCGAGGCCCCTGGGTCCGTGAACCAGTCAACCGCAGGCGCGACGACCGGAACGCCCCGGGCCACCAGGGCGAGCACTTGATCCCGCGTCCTCGGATGGCGGCTGGCTGCCACGACGAGGATCAGATCGCCCGCTGGGTGGAAAAGAGCCGGCGGCGACACCTCCGCATGCCACGATACGACGGATCCCAACGCCGAGGCTAATCCCGCCGAGCCGCAGAGCACGCGGATCGCACACTGCTGTGCCCCACGGACCAGAGTTTTCAGATCCTCCGGTGTCTCGGCGTCGGCGACGATCACCCGGACATCGGGTGCGTTCATCAAATCCGAGACCGCGTCAACGCCGCGCCGCACCACATCCAAAGGGAGCGTGAGCACAGCATCCGCCCCGAACGCTTCGGCGAAAGGGCGTGCGACCTCGGCGGAGATTCCATGCTTCCCGAAGACCGTCTCGTCCAACCGAACCCCATGAACCCGATGCACGCCTCCCACCGTGGTCCGACCCTGCTCCGGGAACGCCGGGGCCACCAGCGCCCGGCTGCGTCCGCGCTCCCCCATCAGGACCGCCAACTCGACGCCCGGATGCCCGCGTAGAGTTGAGTCGATTTTCTTGTACGTCCACGCGGGCTCAACCGGCTGGATGTAACGCTGCACGCATCGGCGGACGCGGCGAGCCGCCTCGGCGTGGCTGCACTCACGGCTCTCGCTGGAGATCACACGCACGTCCGTTGCCGGCGCCCCGGCATCCTCGGATTCGGACCGCGCCCAAAAGACTATCGTCGTCAATCCGTGGTGGGCAAACATAACGCCGCTGTCAGCCGCGCCGGTCAGATCGTCGGCGAGCACCACCACCTGGGGAGCAAGCGTCCGCACTGCCCGATGCCCCTGGTCAGCCACGGCCCTCTGAAAGACGATAGCCGCCGCGAGCGTCTTCAGCGCCGTTCGACCGTTCAGCAGCCACCATTGTGAGGGCGACGTCGATCGCAGCCATCAGGCTCGTCTCGCGGGCCCGTCCGGTGCCGGCGATATCGAACGCCGTCCCGTGATCCACGGACGTGCGGATAATCGGCAGCCCCAGGCTCACGTTGA
This sequence comes from uncultured Anaerolineales bacterium, assembly GCA_964388385.1. GTDB lineage: Bacteria > Chloroflexota > Anaerolineae > B4-G1 > SLSP01 > PWVB01. The sequence continues at coordinate 9,321 of CAYMAQ010000025.1, forward strand.
CGCCTTCATCAAAGGCGAGGAGCTTCATCGGGATGTGTCCCTGATCGTGATACATAGCCACGACAATGTCGTAGGTGCCCTGACTGGCGCGCAAAAAGACGGTGTCCGGCGGTTGGGGATCGGAGACGTTCAATCCCTTGGCGCGCGCGACGTCCACGGCGGGCTGAATCGCGTTGTGCTCCTGATCCCCGAAGAGTCCCCCCTCCCCGGCGTGGGGATTCAGCCCGGCGACCGCGATACGGGGGTGCGCGATGCCCAGCGCCCGGCACCCTGCATCGGCGAGATCGATCACCGCCCTCACCCGCTCGGGCGTGACCCTGCGGACAGCTTCGGCGAGGGGCACGTGCGTGCTGACGTGCACCACGCGCAGCGTCGGTCCGGTTAACAGCATCGTCACCCGTTTGGCGCCCGTCCGTTCCGCGAGCATCTCGGTATGTCCGGCATACGGCGATCCGGCCCGGTGAATCGCATCCTTATGGATCGGCGCCGTGACCATCGCCGCAGCCGCGCCCTCCAGACAGAGGTCGCAGGCCCGTTCGACGTAGGCGACTGCCGCACCTCCACTCACCGCGCTGATTCGCCCGACCGGGCACGCGTCCGGATCGACCGGCTGCGGCGCCATCAGCGTCACGATACCGGGTTCGTACGCCCCCGCTGCGGGCCTGCCGACGGGGACGATAGGCAAACTCGGAACACCGTTCCACGCCATCGCTCTCTCCAGGATTTGTCGATCGCCGACGACCAACGGACGGCACCGCTCGACAAGCGCCGGATCCGACAGCGCCTTCAATACAATCTCGGGACCGATGCCCGAGGGGTCACCCATCGTGATCGCCAACAGCGGACGATCCTCACGACCTCGCTCGTTCGTCATGGACTATACGCTCCTTCTATAGAAAAGAGCCCAAAGGTTTTGGCGACATCGAAAGCAGCTGTATCTTACAGAAAGCCTTTCCGGCTCTGTGCTTTCACGGTCAAATCGCGGCTTTCGAAACAATAACTCGGGTGACCGCGCGGGCAATCCTCGCCCCTGCCTCGCGGTAGGCCTCCCGGGTGAGCATCCGATTGTTAATCATTGCGTAGGGATTCTCAAACGTGATGCACGGCACGCCGAGTTTGGGCCATCCGTACATCCGAAAGCTCGGAGTCTCCCATCGAGATGGGTAACGGGCCATCCGGGCGAAGGACTCCGCCGCATAGGACCCGGAAAGCGCCGACTCCACCTCGGCAGCCCACGGCATCACCGCGTTGTAGGCAGCGCGATCCGCCTCCAGGTCGGGAACATAGGCGTAAATGCCGCTCGTCTCACATGCACCCGGTGCGTGGAAATCGATCCCCAGCATCGGGTTGCAGCGCATCACCCACCGCTGCATGTCGTTCTGAAAGACCAGCGTCTCGTGGCGCATCGGTGGATGCCCCCAGGCGCGGTTGAGATCGTAAGGGAAGTTGTCCTTACCGTAGTCCCCCTGCTCGATCCCGTCGAGGTTCGTCAAAGGGACGGCCCAGACCAGCGGTGCGCGTGCATCCATCGCCTGGAGCTCGCGCAGGAAACCGTCGAGCACCCAGGAGCCCGGCACCTCTCCGGCGTGCTGGCGGGCCACCAGATAGAGCCCCGGTCGCCGACCCTCCGGCGCGCCGTAGTCGTTGCTGATCCGGATCAGGGGACGCTCGCCCTGGCTGACGCCGATCGTATCCGTTCGCCAGTAGCCGTCAGACTCAGCGATCAGGGCTTGGAGTTCCGGCCTTCCATAGGGATAGCAGGTCGCCACATCCAGGACCGAGCGCGGCATATCGATCGTCCACGCGACCGATCGTCGTCCGTCCGGCGCCTCCAGGACCTGGCCTTCCTCCAACCGCGCCCAGTCACCATCGTCCTGCCGGATGACGGGGCGAATCGCCGAGGGTGTATGCCCACCCAGGATATTGTCGACGTGCTTGAGAACCAGTCGCAAGTGTCTACCCGCACTCTGATTTCGTGCGTTACGCCGAATGCGCAAGCAGAACCACAACGTCTCGGGCCCGCCGTGTGGAGAGGGTGCAAACGCAACCTCAAGGACCTCCCCGCGCTCGACGATCTCCACCTCGCAGGCGTTGCCGTAAGGAACATCCGTCTTTACCTCAAGCATCGATCCTCCCCATAACAGACCTGGACACGAATCACTAAGGATTGGCTGTCAAATAACTTCCGCGAAATCAAGCTGAAAGCGGTGCAGAAAGCACCCCAAACGTGGAAGTTATTGAGCTTTCAGCCCTAAACTTTTATGTGATACCTATGGCAACGCGGAAACGCTTCAGTCATTGATGACCAGATCCACAAACAGATAACTTCGGTCGTGAAGCGATCAAATCCTATGAATTCGATCAACCCGGTCTAAAAAGCTGCCAACCGAGGCTTACGTTCACGTCCCGCATGAACCTCTGCAGAAATGATAGGTGGCTAGGCCTGGAGGTATTGGCAAATAGCCCGTGCCACGTCGCAGCCAAAGGCCCGAGCCTTATCGGCCGTGACCGTCTCCGCACCCACGTTAGCGTAGGGTATCTCGATTGTCGAGGAGACCTCGACGCCCGGAAGCTGGGCAGCCCAACGGCTGAACGGACGTCCCTCCGCGACGTTGTCGACCGTGTTCCACGCCTCTCCAAACGGCAGATTGTCCCCGCGATGATAGGAAAGCGGTCCCGCCTGTACCTCCTCCAGGAGGGTCGCAAACGCGGTGACGCGGGCCCAGTGATCTTTATTCGGGCTGCCCACGAAATAGATCGCCTCATTGTGCTCGCCGCGAATCCAGGGACAATGAAAGTCCAACGCCACGCGGAGCTTGCCCTCAGACCAGACGGGCACCCGCCGCCGGAGTGCAGCCGGCACCGCGTAGAGGCTGGGAGCCTGAGGATCTTGATAGGTCCCATAGTCGCGGTTGTGATCGTGGGGTTGCCTGCTTTTCCCCTGATCGCCGTCCTCTACCCCGTCCTTATCGATAAAAGGTACCACCATAAAGGCCACGTGCTCACGCAACCATCGTCCGACCTGATCGTCGGCAAGTACCGCGCCCATCAACCCTTCCAGGCAGTAGGACGCAATGCTCTCGCAGGCGTGGTGACGCGCGGTCAGCAGCACCCGAAACTCGGGTGCCGTGTGCGCGCCGAGATACAGAACCTCGACGTCCCGTCCCTCAGGCGTCTGACAGAGAACGCCGGCTTGAAGATGGCGATGACCCTCATATCGGGCGAAAAAGGCGCGCAGATCCGAGGTCAGATAGGGAATAGTGAAGCAGAATCGGACCGAATCCTCGTCGGGTCCAAAGGCATAGGTGAAGGTCGTCTCCTCGCAAGCGTCCAATCCCAGCCACCGCCACGTCGCCCCGCCGTCCACACTGACCGCCGGCCCCCGCGTGCCGAAGACGTTACCGTTCGTAAACGCGAAGGTAAGCGTCCGTCCGGCTGCCCCGCGCACGCGGAACTGCCAGTAGAACCACCACTCTGTCGTATCGCGGATATCCTGATGCAGTCGGATGCACTCGCCCTGCATCCCATCGACGACAATGTTGCCGCCCGGAAAGTCTGCGTCAATCGTCCAGCCCTGGGCGTCCAATAGGTCCCTCCGATCTATCTACACAATGATAGCCTGAATCACAAAGCCCGCTGCGATCGTCCCTCAACAGTCCCCGTTCTCCCGATGCTGCTCCCAGATGCGCAGGCCGTACCGGCTCAGATAGATGGGGATGTTCTGGAAGAGCGGGCTCGCGTCCTCGATGGCCTGCAGCATCTCCCGCTTGACGTAGGACTGCGCCGGGCAGAGCAGCGTGAGCGATCCACCCTCACCGCCCGCCCCGTTGACCTTCCAGCCGAGTGCGCCGTAGGACCTGGCGATTTCGATCACCCGTTGCGCGTCCTCGCTGATCAAATCCGGGTGAAGCCGTCCCTGCGCCTCCGTGTTCTCAATCATCGTCTGCCCCAACGCGATGAAGTCACCGGCATAGATGGCATCGCGCGATTGTTCCGCCGTCCCGCGCAGCGCTTGCAACCGGGGCGTCTCCGGCCCCGCATCCTCCAGCTCGGCGATCACCTTCTCGTGAACCTGGGAGGAGACGTGGGACTTCCCGAGGTAGACGAGCGCCAACCGTCGCTCCAACTCCCACCAGATGCTGTTGGGCACGTGAAGCTGGGAAACGGACGCGTAAGGATACTCGAACATCTCAATGAAGTTAATGCCGCCGTAGGCGGAGCAGAGCTGATCCTGGATGCCCGATTGTTGATCGAGCATCTCCACCTCTACCGCGTGGGCGGTGTACGCCACTTCGTGCGGACTGAGCCGCCCGGGGGTCAACCGATCGAGGGCGCCGATCAGGGCCACCGTGACCGCCGCCGAGGTCCCGGTCGAGCAGCCGCCGGGCGCCTCGGAGAAGATCGTCGCCTGGATCGCGTGCTCGCGGGGCACGTCCATCCGCTCGATGGCAGCCTCCAGAAGGGGATGCCGCGTCCAACCCGGCACATCCGGATGGACGGCATACCGGTCGCCGTAGTTCTCCGCGTACAGGATGATCTGATCGCTGCCGATCTCGTAGGGAAAGACCTCGACCTGTACCTCGACGTAGGGATAGACCCCGATGTTGAAAATCTTGCCGTGCTCGGCAAACCAGGTGTCGGTCCAGCCGCCGTTGTCACAGACTCGAATAGGAGCGACGCTGTTGATCACCCGCAGCGGACGCCGCTCACGCTTTCGCTTATCGTTCATCGTATCCTCTCCCATAGGTGTCGATCGCCTGACCCCCGTCATTTCGCCTGATCCTACCATCCTATGCCTGATGACCTATACCTGATTATAGTCCGGGGCGCCACACTGAAAAGAAAACCGGACACCGGGTCGAAACCCGGCATCCGGCCGTCCAAGCAATGGGTTAGGTCATCCGTAGATCGGGCCGAAGTTTTCACAGGCCCGGAAATCAGCGCCCATCGGATCCTGCGCGCCGAAGGTCGTCCACGCGTTGGGCCGGAAGAGCTTCACCTCCGGCACGTTGTGCATATAGACCGGGATGCGCAGCATCGCCGCCAGCGTGATCAGATCCGCGCCGATGTGTCCGTAGCTGATGGCGCCGTGGTTGGCGCCCCAATTGTCCATCACCGAGTAGACGTCGCGGAACGGGCCGGATCCGGTAGTGCGGGGTACGAACCACGTCGTCGGCCAGGTGGGGTCGGTTCGCAGATCCAGGGCCTGATGGACGTCATCGGGCAGTTCGACGACGGTACCCTCGGCGATCTGCAGCGCCGGTCCCAGGCCCTTGATCAGGTTGACGCGCGACATCGTGACCGGCATGCCACCCTGGGTCACGAAGTGGGTGGACCAGCCACCCCCTCGGAAGTACTCAACCGTGCCGGGATGCCAGGTCGTCGCATCCAAACACTTCGCTGCATCCTCCGGCGTGACGTTCCAGTGCTGCTTCATCGCCGGCTTACCGTCGATCTCCTGCTGGCCCGTCGCATCGAGCGCGGTCGGACCGGAGTTGATCAGATGTAGGAAGCCATCGGCAGCCTCACCCTTGAGTTCGTAGCCGGTCACCCGTCTCACCGCGTCGGGGCTCCAATAGGTCCGCACGTCTGAGAACATCTGCGCGCGCCCGGTCAGGAGATGACCGAAGAGCATCACGACGCCGTTCAGCGCATCGTTCTCCGTCGCGACGATATAGGGCTGGCGGATGCCGTTCCAATCGAAAGTGGAGTTGAGCATCGCCTCCATAAAGTCACCGTTGGGGAAATGATCGGTCCACTGCCGCTGTCCCTGGAATCCAGCCGCGATCGCATTGTGACCCAGGGCCTCCTCCCCGTAGCCCAGTTCCTTCAAGCGTGGATTGCCGACCATCAGGTCTCGGGCGATCAAGGCCATCTTGACCGAGAGCTCCCAATCCTCGTCCTTCTGCGCCCGGCTGCGCTGTTTCTCCGGTGGATTGCGATCCGCACCCTCCTGGCAGTGAGTCTTGACCCAAGTCAGCGCCTTCTCGAACTCCTCCGGGTCGTAGATCTCCTCCTCGAAACGGCGGACAAACTCGGTCATATCGACCATCTCGGCGCGCATCCCGAGGTAAGACTCGAAGAAACTCGGCTTCACGATCGAGCCGGCGATACCCATAGAGACCCCGCCCATCGAGAGATAGGATTTTCCCCGCATGCGGGCCACCGCGAGGCCGGCCCGCGCAAAACGCAGCAGCTTCTCCTGCACATCTTCCGGGATCGTGTCGTCCCCGACGTCCTGGACGTCACGCCCATAGATGCTGAACGCCGGCAGGCCTTTTTGCGTGTGGGCCGCCTTCACCGCGGCCAGGTAGACCGCACCCGGGCGCTCTGTGCCGTTGAAGCCCCAGACGGCTTTGGGAATCAGCGGGTCCATATCCATCGTCTCGGCGCCGTAGCACCACGCCGGGGTCACGGTCAGGGAGAGGCCCACGCCCTCCCGTGCGAACTTCTCGGCAGCCATTGCGGCCTCGGCCACACCACCGATACATTGATCGGCGATCACACACGCCACCGGCAGGCCGTTGGGATGGCGCAGATTCTCGGTCAGGAACGCCGCCACGCGCTTGGCCAGGCCCATCGTCTGACCCTCCAACGACTCCCGCACGCCGTTGCGGCGCCCGTCGATCGTGGGGCGGATGCCGATCTTGGGCATGCTTCCGATCAGCCGGTTTCGAGGCTCGTTCTTCGTCATATTCTCTACATTAGCCATAGATCCTCCTATAGTGATCCACACTTGGATACAAGTTTATCGTCATATCAAGAACTACCCATCGGCCAGGAGCCCGCCGCGGTCCCAGGTGCCAATCCAGAGGCGCGCTGTCCTGTCCCATCCCCAACCACGCAGCCTAATCCGCGTGGGAATAGGCGCCCAGCCAGCCTCGATCCGGGCCCACAATTTATCCCAGGGGGGCACGCCGCTGAGCGCGTCCGCGGCCTCCACGTTGCTCGACCCGGCCGCGACCGCCGCGGTGAGCGCGTCTTCCGGCTCCAGCCCGCGGAGCACGCCCGCCAGGAACCCTGCCACCGTGCAATCCCCCGCCCCGGTTGTCCCCACCAGATCGGCTCGGAACGCGGGCGCCAACAGCTCCCGGTCGATCCAAGGGCGGGCCTTGAGAGGCAGCGACGCTGCCAGGGCTTTCCAGCGCGCGACGTCGCCCGTCGTCCGCAGGTATATCCCCTGATCACCCATCTTCAGGCCCACCACAGCAGCCCCGAGCGCGATCAGCGTCCCCGCGACCTCGTTCAACAGCGACGCATCGACCGCTTCGAGCATCTCACCGGCACCGGTCGCCTCATGCAAACGGTCGAACCGGTCGCGGTCAACCATAAAGAGCGCCTCCTCCAGACCGGGCAGGAAGAGGTCCACGTCGGGAAGCACCCGTTCGAGAATCGCACGCCAATCCGCCCGCCCAGCCTCCGAACGGGGATCGGGCTGAGAGACGTCGAGAGAGGTCACCAACGCTTGCGCCTTGGCGCGGCGGAAGAGGGACTGCAGCGCCTCCCCCTCATCCAGGAACATCCGCCGCATCAGGGTAGGATATCCAAAGTGGAAGAGCGCCGCGCCCTCCAACGTCCCACCCGGAATATCGTCAGCCTGGAAGGTATCATTAGGTCCGGGGTTGTGGAGAAACGTCCGGTCGATGCCGGGTGCGCTGAGGATCACCGTGTACGAGCTGTCCGCCCCGGCGTCCACCACCATCGCATCGGCGAGCCCGGCGCCGTGGCGCTGCAGCAAATCCCGCGTCAGGCGCCCAATGGCATCGTCGCCGACCTTACCAACCAGGCGGACCGGGACGCCCAGACGGTCCAGCGCCAGGCCGGTGTTGGGTACGGTGCCCCCATTGGACACCGTCATGGCACCGACCTGGAGCATCTGCCCCGGGGCCAGCACCTCGGGGAGGGATGATGCCCCCGACGGCAGCGTAGGAATTAGATCCAGGCAGGTATGTCCGGCGACCACCACCGGCGTCGTGATACCCTCATCGTTCGTCATTCACCCTCCATATCCAATCAGAGAGACCAAGGGTTTCGCTGTGCGATACATCGACGCTGGTCCACCACCCAAACCCTGAGTCTCTTACAGCGCTAAAGAACCGTAAGCTCACCCACAACCTCGAAGCGTCCTGCCTCACCGGGCGCGCCGGTCCCAGGCTGCCCCCCTCCGATAAAGAGGGAGAAGGCGCCCGGCTCGACCACCCACTCGCCCGCGTCGGAGACCATCGCCATTTGCATCGGCATCACGCAGAAGCGGATGGTCTGCTGCTCGCCGGGCTCGAGATGAATCCGTCGGAACCCCTTCAGTTGCCGTATCGGTACCGGCACCGAGGCCTCCTCGTCGCGCACGTAAAGCTGCACGACCTCGTCGCCGGCGCGGTCGCCGGTGTTCTCAACCGTCACCTCCACGTCCACGCACGCCCCCGCCTCGATTGCACGCTCGCTCAGCTTCAGGTCGTGGTAGTCAAACGTGGTGTAGCTGAGGCCGTGCCCGAAGGGATAGAGCGGTTCGCCGGCGAAGAAGCGGTAGGTATGCCCCTCCATCGCATAGTCCCGGAAGGGCGGGAGCTGATCGACCGACTGGTAGAAGGTCACCGGCAGGCGTCCGGCAGGGTTGACGTCACCAAAGAGTACGTCAGCGAGCGCGGTGCCGCCCTCCTCACCCGGGTACCACGCCTCGACGATCGCCGCGGCGTGCTCCTGCGCCCAGTTGACCGCCACCGCGCTCCCGTTGAGGAGCACCACGACCAGCGGCTTCCCCGTCGCCTCCAACGCCTGCAGGAGCGCGTCCTGCACGCCGGGAAGCACCAGATTGGAGCGGTCGCCGGTGCTGCGCTGGCCTTCCTCCACCCCCTCCTGTTGGCCCTCTTCGCCCTCGATCAATTGGGAGAGGCCCATCACCGCGACGACGACGTCGGCATGTTCCGCCGCGGCGACGGCCTCATCGAACCCGGAGGTATCGTCGCTCCGAATCTCGCAGCCCTGGGCGTAGTGCACCTCGGTGGAAGTCCCCACCTTATTCCGAATGCCCTGCAGCGGCGTCACGGAGCGCGATGGCGTACCGTTATAATTGGCCAGCAGCACGAGGTCATCGTCCGCATTCGGCCCGACCACTGCGATCGCGTCCAGATCCTTATCGAGGGGCAAAAAGCCGTCCGCGTTCTTGAGCAGCACGATCGACTCGCGCGCCGTCCGCAGGGCCAACGCCCGGTGTTCCTCGCTGTCGTTGACCTCGATGGGAATCTGTGCGTAGGGCACTCTCGCCGGTGGATCGAACATCCCCAGGCGGAAACGAGCGGTGAAAAGACGCTTGACCGAACGGTCGATAGTCGCCTCATCAATGAGGCCCTGATCTACCGCATCCAGAAGCGCGCGATAGACCTCACCGCAGTTCAAATCGCATCCGTTCGACACGGCAAGCGCTGCCGCCTCAGGGGCGGTGTCCACGACCTGATGATGCTTATAGATGTCCCCGATGGCCCCGCAGTCTGAGACCACGTAACCGTCAAACCCCCAGGCCTCCCGGAGGATATCCTGCAGGAGCGTGGGACTGGCGCAGCAGGGCTCGCCGTTCGTGCGGTTATAGGCGCCCATCACAGAATAGGCACCGGCCTCGCGCACGCACGCTTCGAAGCCCGGCAGGTAGGTTTCCTGCATGTCCCGAACGCTGGCCTCGGCGTTGAAGTGGTGACGCTCGTGCTCGGGTCCGCTGTGAACGACGTAGTGCTTGGGGGTAGCAACGAGCTTGAGATATGTCTTGTCCTCGCCCTGCAGCCCCCGGACGAACGCGACGCCCATCCGCGAGGTCAAATGGGGATCCTCGCCGTAGGTCTCCTGTCCCCGGCCCCAGCGGGGGTCGCGGAAGATGTTGATGTTAGGCGTCCAAAAGGTGAGTCCGTAGTACTGTTCGGAGCTGCCGTCCTCGCCGAGGGCGTCGTGGTGCTTGGCCCGGGCCTCGTTCGCGATGGCGATTGCAACTTCGTGCATCAACGCGGTATCCCACGTGGCAGCCATCCCGATAGCCTGCGGGAAGACCGTGGCAATCCCGGCGCGTCCTACGCCGTGCAGACACTCATTCCACCAGTTGTAAGCCGGCACGCCGAGTCGCTCAATCGCGGGCGCCCCGTGGATCATCTGGGAGACCTTCTCCTCCAGCGTCATCCTCGAAACGAGGTCGTCCACGCGGGCCTCGACCGGCTGGTTGGGATCTAAATATAGCGCTTGATCAGCATCAGGGGCAGATGGCATCGTATTTTCTCCTTGGGTTGCAGGGGACCGGCACGCAGCGCCCGACCCCGGATTTATATCCTTATTGTACGGGTTTCACCGCGCCTGGAAAGCCTCCGCACAATCAGGTTTCCCCACACCGTCGTGAACGCATCGCCGACCTGCACGTGGGTGATCTCGACACCGCCGACCCGCTCGTAGTACGGCACTGAAGTGCCTGCCCCAAACCATTTTCATGACCGATGGGGTGGCTTGCCCCATGGAAACGCCGCGCTCTTATTCGAAACCCAACACGTCCTATGCCTCACTTAGGTGTCAGCGTCTCCCAGCTGGCAACCTCGCGCACGCACGCCACGACCTCGTCGACGACGGCGTCGAAAAGCGCCTCGCCCTTCTCAGCCGTCGCCAACTCCGGATGCCCATATCCGCCGGTGACGCTAATATGCTCGAAGGGCCGCAAGACGGTCACCCGGCTGGCCCGGCGCGAATCAGGGCTGTAGAACGCGGACTCGAACGGATAGATCGCGCCCTCGGCGGCGTCAAGATCGACCAACTCGGGCTGCAGGCTCAGGATCATACTCGTCTCCAGCTCGCACGCGTGGGTGACGTGATCCTGCTCCAGCCCCGGCACCTCGGCAATCTGCAGAACCGCCAGCTCGTACCACGTGGCAAAGACAAGCCACAGATCCCGCCGGTCGCGGTACCGCATCTGAACCCGGTAGAGCGCCGACTTGCCGGGCAGGGCGTTACCCCCGTGCGCGTTGAGCAGGAGAATGCGCGTGAACCCGTTGCCGATCAAGCTCTCCATCATATCATCCAACATCCGGACGTAGGTCTCGTGGCTGAGGCTTACCGTGCCGGGGAATCGGCTGTGATGCTCCGACGCGCCGGCCCAGAGCACGGGCAGGAAGAGCGCGACCTCGCCCAACCGGGCCTGCACCCGCGCCACGATCTCCCGGCAGATCAGTGTATCGGTGAGCAGAGGCAAATGATGACCGTGCTGCTCCAACGACCCCAGCGGCAGCACGGCAACCTTGTCAACCTGATCGGATATCTCCGTCCAACGGTGCTCCCCATAGTCCATCCTACGACCTCCCTCGATGTTAATTCAAGCCACACCGCTCAGCCGGTGCGAGGCACTCAAAGCAGCAACCGGCAAGACCCATCAACCCCGCACAACGCCAGATCCTACGTTACAATAGCCCGGACAAGTGCCTTGCACCGGCCTTTTGAGCACAATCATCAACCTGACCTAGAGCGCGCCCTATGCCCTCTCGTGCACCGGCGCCGCCTCCGCCCGTGCGTAGAGGTCGGCCCACGCCGGCGTCCCATCATCCGGTGTCACCGCCATCCGCACGCCGCGCGCCTGCGCCGGGATCGTGCCGTTGAACGCGTCGTCCCATATCTGACGGATGTCCGCATAGTGCCGCACCCAACCACCGGTCCAGGTCACCGAAAGCAGCAGCCTCGGCTTGGGCAGCTCGAACGGGGGCTCCATCCGGTAGCGCGCCAGCGCCGCCTCGTCGACCTCGACGCCCAGCCCCGGCCCGTCCGGTACGCGGACGTAGCCCCCCGTGATGGTCAGCGGCTCGACCAGCAGGTCGTCGGCGTAGTTGTTCACGCAGTTGACCGCGGGCCACTGGGCCATCGGAAGCACGGCGCCCAATTGGATGGAAAGGGCCGTCGTCAGGCCCGTGCCCACCATCTGCAGCCAAAACGGCTTGTCAAAGGCAGCCGCCAGCGCGCCCTGGCGCAGCACCCACTCCACGCCGCCCCCCACGACGAAGCCGTCACAGACTTCATCCCGGGCCACGGTGCGGAAGGGCGGATTGCCGAAATGCAGCGCGATGGGATGCTTGACCTGGCCCCGCAGATGACGGAGCCCCTCGACGTCCCGCTGCATGATCGGCGACTCGAAGATGCCGACGCGCTCGTAGCCGTCGAGCTCGGTCAACACCGGGGTCGCGTTGCCGGCGTTGATCAACATCTGGTTCCAATCCAGATCGAGCTTGAAACCCTCGGGCGTGACCGCGCTGACCGCGCGTACCTGCTCGTAGACGTCCCACCAGGGACGGGCCTTGGTCTTGTACGCCGTGTACCCCCGCGCCAGGGCCTCCTTGGCCTCGGCAGCCAGCGCCTCCGGCGGCATATCGATCGTCCACCAGGAGATCGGACACCACTGGCGCATGCGGGGCTGGTTGAAGAGCCGGTAAGCGGGCACGTCCAACGCCTTGCCCACCAGGTCGTAGAGCGCCATCTGCAGGCCCGCACCCAGGGAATCGTCGCCCAGGAAATCCGCCGGATTGCCGCCCTTGACCCGCTCGATAGCCTCGTCGGAAACCGTTCCCCATGTGTAGTGCGGCAGCGTCTCACCGTAGCCGACCAGGCCAGCGGCGTCGGTCGTCAGCCGGATGACCTCGCTGACCCGCCACTGCCAGACCTCGCGGGCGTTCCACCGCTGGCAGCGCGTCGTAAAGGGCACGTCCACCACAATTCGCTCGACGTCGGTGATGCGCAACTTCGGTCTTTTCATCGTATTCAGTCCTTTCAGCGTCTATTCGAAGGTCACGACCTCGTTCTTGATATCCGAGATGACCTGAAGCGGAGGCCGCGCCCGAAAAGCATCGAGATCCTCACAGGGCACCAGCGCCCCATCCTCCACCTGATAGATCCGCAGCGCCGCGAGGTCGTTCGTCCCCAGGCCGGCCTCGGCAGCCATCCTGAGATAGACGAGCGCCTGCGGATCGAAGCCCATCAGCGCGCTGGTCACGCTGTCCACCGCCACCCTATTCACCCCAGCGACGCACAGGCCCAGGGAGCGGTTCCGCCCCCGGTTAAAGCCCGTGCCCTCACGAGCGACCACGCCCTCGACGACGTTGAGGCGCGGCTGCACGACCTGCGCGAGGTCGATCAGACGGCGGGCCAATCCCGCCTGCCACGCCTCGTGCAGAGGGCGGTCCATCCACGTCCGCTTGGGCTCGCCCTTGAACGCCTGCGCTTCCGGTATCTCGCTCATCGCCTGCCCGCAGAAATGACGGTCGAGGACGTGGACGACGCCCATCAGGTTCTTCAGGCAGAGCGTCGTGATGCCCAGGTTGTGCGTCTTCATCTTGGGCACGTTGAACAGCACGGTGTTCGGCGCCACAGCCAGCTTGCTCACCTTGATCTTGGCGTAGCATAGTGGGCGCGGCACGGTCTGCGTGACGCACGTGTCGAGGGTCGGCGAGCGAAGCTTGGCTCCGGTTCGCTCCCGCACCTCCGGATAGCCGGTGCCCCGCCAGTGGCGCGGCTCATCATCGTCGCTGTTCCGGGGATCCTCCAGGATAGTGACGGCCTCCCGCCGGGCACCGTGCGCGAGCGCGTAATCAATCAGCCCGTGGACGAAGCCGGGATGCGTGGTGATGCCGCTGTCGGGATCCTCATACCGCTCCCCCACGGTGACGTTGGGCTTGAGGACGAGGGCTTCGCCCTCCAGTTCGACCGCCATCGCGGTCATCGCCTGCCGCGCAGCCCGATGATAATCGGCCCATCCGACCGGTTCGGATACCGGCGCCCGGGCGATCAAAACCGCCCGCGGATCATCCAGCCAGGGATGCAATTTCACATCACACCTCCAATCCAGCCCTAATCCTCTGCACCTCCGAACAGACCGGGTGCGAACGCGTGCAGACTCCTGCGCCAGGTCTGCCACTCGTGGGCGGTGCCCTCCGACTCAAAGTATTCGTAGGTGATCCCCAGGCCGTCCAACGCCTCACGGAACTGTTCCACCCGCTCCACGAATCGCTCTTCGGCGGTGCCGACACTTATCCAAAGACGCTGCACCTGCCGGTTGAACGCGTCCGGATCGCGGAACGCCCCGCCGTACGCCGTCCGCAGATCGGGCGGCATCCACGGAATCCCGCTGAACGCGGCGATTGTGGCGAAGGTCTCGAGATGGCGTAATCCGGCCGAGAGAGCCTGCATCCCGCCCATCGAGAGCCCGGCGATCGCACGGTGCTCCCGATCCGCCAGGGTGCGGTACGTGTCATCAATCATCGGCACGAGTTCACCGGTGACGAAGTCGCCAAAGCGATGGACGATCGTCTGGAAGATCTCCTCGCTGGGAAACTCACCGGGGGACAGCGTGATCGGGAACGTATACCCGCAGTCCATCACAACGATCATCGGCCGGGCTTCCCCGGCGGCGATCAGATTGTCCAGGATAAAGTTCGCCCGTCCCTGTCGGGTCCATCCCGTCTCATCCTCCCCGGCGCCGTGCTGGAGATAGAGCACCGGATATCGCAGCCCGGTCTGTGACCCGTAACCAGGTGGCGTGTAGACAACGGCTCGCCGCCAGGCGTCCGCGATCTCCGAATGATACCAGTGCGAACGGACCTCCCCGTGGGGCACGGGCTTAGGATCGTAGAAATCAACGCCCGGCTCCGGCACCTCCACCCCACTGGTCGGCTTCCCGTAGCCGACGTACGTCTGGCTGGCGGGATCGTTGACCGCCACCCCGTTGAGCACCAGCCAATAATAGTGAAACCCTGGAACGACCGGGGACGTAGTCACGGTCCACGCGCCGTCATCGTCGCGCGTCATCGCGTACGGTCCCCCGAGACCGTCACCGCCATCCACCTTCACCGACGTCGCGGTCGGCGCCTCCACCCGAAAGGTCACCCGAAGGTCGGGATGGATGCGCGGAAACGGCGCCCCCCGCACGTTCGAGGACGCGGGTGATGTATTCGTCAGATCAAATTTCATCGCTTATCTCCCCTGAAAGAAGATTATGGATCTGATCATGAATAACTAAAGCGTTTCTACGTTGCCATGGGCATCACGGAAAAGTTTAGTGATTCATGTCCGGATCTGTAGGTGCGAGGCACTCCCGGAAGCCCCCATCAACGGCCATCAATCTGGAGGAACGGAAGCAGTTACAAAACAAATCACCGATCAAGTGCCTTGCACCGGATTTCCAAGACCGCCCAATCCTCATCAAAGACCCTCACGACCCGGTCGCCAACTCAGTCAGCCGGTCGACGTAGGGCTGCAGCGCGGGAAAGAGATGCCGGTAGACCTCCTCATACAACCGGGTGTAAACCGCGTGCCGATCCTCGTCCGGCTCGACGGGGACACCGCCCACGTGCGTCATCGCGTCGGCTGCCTGCCGCACACCGGGGAAGAGACCCACCCCTGCCGCGGCCTGGATGCCGGCGCCCAACGCTGCCGCCTCAGGTGTCTCGGCAAGCAGAACCGGCGTGCCGGTGACGTCGGCGATGATCTGGGGCCAGCGGCGGCTGCGGGCTCCCCCGCCCATCACCACCAGGCTCCGCACGGACCGTCCCAGCGCCGCCTCGACCCCCTCCAGATGCAGCCGCACCTCGAATGCGATCCCCTCTAGAATCGCGCGGTAGAGATGCGCCCGGGTGTGCACCCCGCGCCAGCCCACCACAATCCCGCTGGCCTCGGCGTCCCAATAGGGATTCATCGCGCTGTTCCAGTAGGGGACCAGTATAAGCCCCTCGGCGCCCGGTGGGATCTCCGCGATGACGTCATCGTAGCGGGCGGCCACCTCCCCCGGCGGCGCCGCATCGCCCTCGGCCCCGGCAAAAGTCTCCGCGAACCAGCTCACGGTATACGTGCCGCCCAGGAGCACCGTCTCCAGGCTGTAGGTGCCCGGCACGGCCCCAAACATCGTGCGGAACGCCGGATCGATCACGTAATCGTCGCTGTAAGTCCCGGAGACGACGGCGGTGCCCAGGTTGAGGTATGCCTGCCCGGGGCGAGTGATCCCCACACCGGCGCCGCCCGCCTGTCCGTCGCCCACCCCGGCGACCACCGGCGTCCCGGCATGCAGACCGCATGCCTCCGCCCCTTCAAGGGTGAGCTCCCCCACGACCGCCCCGGACGGGTAAGCCTCCGGCATCTGGTCGACCGTGACGCCCAGATACGCGAGCAGGTCCTCATCCCACCGCTCGTTCTGCATATCGAAGAGCCCCATCGGATCGACGCAGCCCCAGCCGGTGGCATACATGCCCACAAGCTTGTAATGAAGGTACCCCGCCACGTCCAGGAACCGGGCCGTCCGCGCGAAGACCTCCGGCTCGTGCGCGCGCAGCCAGGCGATCTTGCCCAGGGAGAGATTGCCGGCGAGCGGCTTGCCCGTCTCCCGGTGAATCCGCTCGCCGCCGTACACCTGATCGATCTCGGGCAGCAGAGCGTGGCAGCGCTCGTCCATCCAGAGCAGCGCCGGGCGCAGCGGCGCCCCCTCGACATCGACCGGGACGAAGGTCTCCCGCTGCGGCGCGATGCAGAGCGCTGCCACCCGCGCCACGTCCACGTCCCTCAGCGCATCGCGCACCGCCGCCACCAGCGATGTCCACCACGCCGTCGCAGGCTGCTCGTGCCAGAGGGGGCGCGGCTTCGCCATCGGCAGCGGTGCCCGCCCCTCGCCGACGGCCCGGCCCTCCAGATCCCAGAGGATCGCTTTGCAGGCGGTCGTGCTGGCGTCGATCCCCAGGACGAGCGGCGCGTTATTGGTCATGCATCCGGCGGATTGAGGCCCAGCGCGCCGCGGAAAATACCCGGCTCGGAGTCGGGGATGATCACGGCGTCACAGAACCGCTCGTAGAAGCCCGTCGGTCCCGCCCACCCGATGATCGCGTAGCCGTAGCCCTTGAGCCGCATATCGAGCAAGCACGCCATCAGCAGCGCCCGCCCGATCCCCTGGCGGCGCTCGGACTCCGCCACGCCCGTGGGCCCGAAGAAACCCAACGTCGTGGCGTCGTAACACCCGAAGCCCAGCAGATCCCCGTCGCGGACCGCGACGAAGCAGCTCACCGGCTGGTTGTTGAACGCGTGGGCCGTCTCGCTAGCCCATGCGTCGCTGAAGTGCTCGCGGACCCACTCGACAACCAGGTGGGTTTCCGGCGCGATGGGCTTGCGGATCGTGATTCCCTTCGCCTCCATCTCCTGGATAAAACTCCAGTCCATCTCGAGACCGTACAGTTTGACCAGCATATCTGACATCGGATTCGTCCTTTCTGTTTATGAAGTACCGGGATTTTACCACCGAGGTTGGCAGCACGCAACGCCATAGTAGAGGCGTTACCATGCAACGTCTACTACGACTATGGAAAAATCAAACTCTAGTGGGATCTTGTCTCCAACTTTCTATCCGCCAGGCGCGATCAGCATCGGTGGCTCTGGTTATGGATCTGATCATGAATAACTAAAACGCTTCT
>CAYMAQ010000026.1:0-22384 GCA_964388385.1 uncultured Anaerolineales bacterium
GGGCGTGTGCGGGAAGTGCGCGATCGGGCCCTGTGCGTTTGCGTCGGCTGTGTAGCCTATCACGAAGCAGGTAAGAACAAGTATCTTAACCCTGCAGTGGTTTTGCATTTGAGGCAACTGGAGTAGAGTACGGCTGATGTGTGTTGCGTGCATAATACCCTTGAAAGGAGTCATACGGTGAGCGAACGACCGAATATTCTTCTGGTCACAACGGATCAACAGCGATTTGACACGATTTATGCGGCGGGCAACCGGTATATCCGGACGCCCCATCTGAACTGGTTGTCGCATCGGGGTGTGCGGTTCGATCGGTGCTACAGCGACGCCCCGGTCTGTATGCCGGCCCGGGCGACGATGATGACCGGACGAGCCGGCTACCACAACGATCTGACGACGAACTCGCACAGCGTCCAGCCGATCGACAGCACGACGAGCCTGCCGGGGATGCTCACGCAGGCCGGGTACCAGACCCGCGCGCAGGGGAAGATGCACTTCTACCCGCGCCGCAAGAACTACGGCTTCGAGCATATGGAGCTCTTGGAGGACTACTATCGGTATATGTCCAAGCACCCGGAGTACGGCGTGCCCGCCGACCACGGGATGGGGCAGAATGAGATGGAGCCCGCGATCTCCACGGTCAGCGAGAGCTACAGCCTGACCCACTGGACGATGGAGCGGTCGGTGGATTTCCTGGAGACGCGGGACGAGACGCGCCCGTTCTTCCTCTGGACGAGCTTTTCCAATCCGCATCCCCCGCTCGATCCGTGCCTGCACTACTGGCTCCAGTACAAGGACGCGGAGGTGCCGCCCCCGGTTTACGGCGACTGGTCCGAGGAAGCCGAAAGGGTGCCGCCCGGTTTCCGTGCGGCGACCAGTGTGCTGAACAGCTGCGACCGTTTTGACGAGGCGCTGATCAAGGACGTGCGGCGGGCGTATTACGCGCTCATCACGCAGATCGACTACAACCTGGGACGGCTGTTCGCGCGGATGCGCGAGTTAGGTGTCCTGGATAACACACTGATCCTCTTCACCTCGGATCACGGCGATCTGCTGGGCGATCACCACATCGGAGCGAAGGGCGCGTTCCTGGAGGGATCGGCGCACGTGCCGATGCTGATGCGGGTACCGGAGGCCGATGCCTCTGGCGATCTGCAGGGCCAGGTTTCCGATGCGCTGGTCACGCTGGCAGACGTCTATGCGACGTGCCTTGGCGCGGCAGGGGTTACCCCGTCCGACGGCTATGCGATCGATGGATTGGATCTGCGCGAGGTCGCGGTCGGGGAGCGCACGCGTGAGACGTTCGTGGGGGTCTCCAAGCAGCACTACGGCGTGGTTCAAGGGGCGTATAAGTACACCTACTGTGCCGCCGGAGGGAGCGAGCTGCTCTTCGACATGGTCGCCGATCCCTACGAGCAGCACAACCTGGCTGGAGATGCAGAGTTTGCGACGGTAAAGGCGGACCTGAGAGAAGCGCTGGTCGCGGAACTCGCCGAGGTGCGGCCCGAGTACCTGGATGACGGCGATCTCCCGGTGGATGATCCGCCCGACCTCGATGCGCTGCGGGGGAATTGGCCGGGGTTCCACTCACGGGAGCGGCCCGAGGACGTGATGCACTGAGGTAGGTACAGGGGGCTGAGTGCCATCGGATCAGCCCCCTGTGTGTTTCTCCCCCGGGGGAAAGATGTCCGAGCGGTAGTCAGCTCAGGCCCGTTCCCAATCCCTTGTCCATCGCTTTCAAGTAGGCCCGGCGGGCGGTGGTCAGATCGAAAAGGGCCATCCCGACCGACTTGGAAAAAGTGGTGCCGTAGGGACCCCGCTCGGGAGATCGCCCGGACCGGATGAGATGTCCCAGGGTCTCGATCTGCTCCTCGTTCAGAAGCCCTTTCTGGAGGGGGATCATCAGCTCGCCGGACTCCTCCTTGGCGAACGCGATGTCGACCCACACGCGTTCGATCCGGGTAAAGAGGGCGTCCGGATACTCGCGCACGTCCGGTTCAAAGGATCCGATGGCGACGCAGTGCTTGCCCTCAAAGAGGTAAGGATCGTCGGGGAAGACCGGCTCGCGGGCGGTCGTCGCCGTGATCACGATCTCTGAGTCTCTGAGCAGTGCTTCGGTGGAGTCTGCCACGTCGATCTTGATCGAGGGCAACCGGGTCTGCAGCCTGTTCTTCAGGGCTGAGGTGGCGTCGGGATCGATGTCGAACAGCAGAATCCGGCCTATCTCCCGAACGGCACAGGCATACAGAAGTTGGTAATAACCCTGTACGCCGCAGCCGACGAGCCCCACCGAGTGGGCGTCAGGCTTCGATAGGTACTTGACGCTGACGCCGGTCACGGCCCCGGTTCTCATGGCCGTGATAGTCTTACCGTCCATCAGGCTCAGAATCTCAGCCGTCGCGCGGTTGTACAGGACGACCAGCCCGTCGATGACGGGTCTGCCTCGAGCCCTGTTGTCCGGGTAGACGCTGACCAGTTTGGTCGCGATGGTGTCCGCCGCGACGCAGGGCATCAGCAGGAGCTGGTTGGCGTCGCCGGTGGGCACCGCCATCCGCTCGGGCATCACGTAGGCCTCCTCCTCGTAGATATCCAGCGCTTCCTCGACGCAGTCGATCACCTCAGGGAGGGTCAGGGCCTGCAGAATGTCACGTTTGTTCAGATAGAGCATGGTCTGCTTTCCTTGTCTAAAGGTTCTGTTTGTCTGTGGTGTGGGGCTGGCCGATCAATAGGCAGGTGACGCCTTCAGCGTCGTGCCTCACGGCGATAAATCGCCAACTACAAACCTTCGTCAGTGTATGGATAGGCCCTGTCACGTTACCTGACGGTCTTCTGGGATTGAGCGGAACGCAATCGCTCCTCGATCGCTTTTGACGTCTTGGTGATCGAGAGACCGCCCAGGGCCGTGCAGCGCAGCGCGCTGGGCAGGCTTTTCCCCACTTCGAGCATTGTCGCAATCACCTCGTCCAGCGGGATGACGGGGTCGAATCCCCCCAGGGCCATGTTGGCACAGGCGAGGGCGTTGCTGGCGGCCATCACGTTCTTGCCCAGGCAGGGCACCTCGACGCGGTTGGCGACCGGATCGCAGATCATGCCCAGGACGTTCTGCAGGGCCATCGACGCGGCGTCCACGGCCTGCTCCGTCGTGCCGTGGGCCAGGGTGATCAGGGCGGCGGCCGCCATCGCAGATCCGGCCCCGCACTCGGCCTGACAACCGGCGACCTCGGCGGCAAAGGTGGCCCGGGCCGCGATGAAGACGCCGATCAGCCCACCTGCTAGCATCGCCCGGGCCGTTTCTTCATGGGATCGACCCATGGCCTGCGCGGCGCCGATGCACGCGCCGGGGAGCCCGCCGCAAGCCCCGGCGGTGGGCGCGGCGACGAAGACGCCCATCGCGCTCTTGACCTCCATCAGCGCCGTGACGTAGAGGATCATCCGGTTCAGGATGCCGCTATCGAGGAGTTGACCGCTCTCCATCTGCGCGGCAAACGCCCCGGATTGCGGACCGAGGATCCGGTCGGCGTACTCGGTGCCGTCGAGCCCCTGTTGAACGGCGCCCTGCATCGTCCGGACCAGGGTTGCCATGTGGGTGAGGACCTGATCGTGGGTCAGGTTCCCCCGGGCGCTCTCGTAGTGGACGGCTAACTCCCACAGGTCGAGGTTCCTGTCCGCGTTATAGGCCTTCATCTCCTCGCAGGTGATGAAAGGAACTGCTAACCCTTTGTGGGACAGTACGGGAAGCACCGGCGATAGGATTTTGACCTGTCGAATGCGCGCGTTCTTCCTGAGGGAGGCAAGGATCTCTGGGGTCAGCGGCTGCTGGGTTTTGATCTCGATGAATGGGATGCCGAGACCCTGATGGTAGGTGACGTGGTCCGCGTTCGTCCGCGTCTCTAGTTCGTGGATCAACGAATCGCTGCCGTCATCCACAGTGATCAGCGTTTCGTGGTAGTCGCCCTTGATGGACACGTGAGCCCCGTCGATCTTTACGACCTCGATCATACCTCCGCCCGTGGAGATCGCCGTCATCCGGTGGGTCTCGTCGGCGTTCTTGAGCGTGAGCTGGTAGGTGTTGGGATGGTCGGCGTCGATATCCGTGATCCGGATGTTCACGTCGATGCCGGCCTCTTGGATGGCTTGGGCCGAGTTGACCAGCCGCGCGTCTGTCGCGTCCCAGCCCATCAGCCCGCCGAAGAGCCCCATATCCGAGCCCTGGCTCTCGTGCGTGGTGGCCAGCGAGCCGGACGGGTCGAACTCGATGAGCACCTTGGTCAGGTCGCCGCTCATCAGGTCTCGGGCCAACCGGCCGATGCGCACCGAGGCGGCGCAGTGCGAACTGGACGGCCCTCTCATCACCGGACCGATCGCGTCGTTGAAGATGCTGGGATAGGTGGCGGTCGCAGGCGGGTTAGGCATCGCCGGCTCCAGTCTGACGTTCGGGGTGCCCGCCGGCACTCGATCCGATCAGAAATCCCAGCGATCCTGTGGTGAAGATGAGGCTGAGTTGGCTGAGCTGGGTGCCGGTCTGCGCTGCCAGATCCATCAGGACCGGGCCGGTGGTGGCATTGCCCATGCCGAGTAAAATGAAGGCGAGGTAGGATGCGCCGGTGTTGACCCAGCGCGCTTGATCTTGATTCGAGACCGATTGGGTGGTTGTTGTCATGCTTTCTCCATACCTGGTCATTCCTTAGATGTCACCGGTTGAGTATACATCCGGGTAGGAAATCGACAACGATGGGGAACGTATGATCAAGGAGGTGTAAGGTGATTGATCCACAACTGGAGGATAAAGTCGTCCTTATCACGGGGGCGAATCACGGCATTGGAGCGGCGACCGCGCGGGCGTTTGCCGCGCAGGGAGCCCATGTGTTTATCTCGTACTACCGGGAACCGCATCACTATTCCGAACAGGCGTTGCGTGAGGCCCGTGAGGCCGGTGTAGGCGGGGACGCCCTTTACCGGGCCATGCAGCAGCAGTCGGCTGAGCCGCTGGTCGCGGGGATTCGCGCGCAGGGGGGGACGGCGGTGGCTTACGAGGCGGACCTCAGCATGGTGGCCAATATATCGAGGGTGTTCGAGCGCTGTGAAGCAGCCCTTGGGCCGGTCGACGTGCTGGTCAACAATCACACCTACTGTGTGATGGAGACCTTCGACCCGGCGTCGGTGAGCGATGAGGGGATCGGCATTCACCTCATCACGGCGCCGGAGATCGACGCGCACTTTGCGGTCAACGCCCGCGCTTACGCGCTGATGATGGCGGAGTACGTGACCCGCTACCTCGACCGGGGCGCGACGTGGGGGCGTATCATCAACGTGAGCACGGACGCCGCTCACGCGCACCCCGTCAACGTCAGTTACGCCGCGAGCAAGCACGCGATTGAGTCGTACAGCCGGTCGGCCGCCGCTGAACTCGGCAAGTACGGCATCACCGTCAACATCCTGGCACCGGGGCCGATCCAGACGGGGTACATCCCGCCCGAGATGGAGGCGGACGTCGCCGAGGGGACGCCGCTGGGGCGGGTGGGCGAGCCGGAGGATATCGCGGACGTGATGGTCTTTCTGGCGTCGGCGCAGGCGCACTGGCTGACGGGGCAATTGTTGTACGTCGGAGGCGGCTGGCGGATGTCGCAGTGAGGGGCGTTTCATAAAATGCTCAAACTATCTATGGATCCGATGCCAGGTGTCAGGGGGGTGGTTGACAAAGCTTTCGTTTTGGGTTACAATGAAAGCAATCGAAAGTAAATCGTAGCTAACAGAAAGGGGCTGACCTGCGTGTTTATGGAGGAGCGCCGTCAGGCGATTCTCGACCTGATCAATCGGCAGGGACGGGTGGCGGTGGCGGATTTGAGCCGCCGTTTTGACGTCTCGGAGGTCACGATCCGTGTAGATCTGCAGGCGCTGGCGGATCGGGGATTGCTCAAGCGTACTCACGGTGGCGCGATCCCTTCGGGGTACGGGTTGCCCGATCTCTCGCTGGTCCAACGCCGCCAGCAGCAGACCGTGCAGAAAACGCGTATTGCGGAGGCCGCGGCGGCCCAGGTTTTGGATGGTGAAGCGATTTTCCTCGACAGCAGCAGTACGGTCCTTGCGATTCTCCCCTTTATTCGACAGCTTCGGGATCTCACGGTCATCACGAACAGCCTCGTCGTCGCCCAGGAGATGTTAGGGCTGACCCACGTCAGCGTTGTGATGCCTGGTGGTTTGCTTCACCACGATACAGTCTCCCTGATCGATCCCGATGGACTGGCGCTGCTCTCCCGTTATCACATCGCCAGGGGGTTCTTCGGTGCCCACGGGATCACGGTCGAGGATGGCTTGACGGACGTCAGTGAGGCGGAGGCCCGCTTTAAACGGTCGTTGGTACAGATGTGCCGCCGGGTGATTGGATTGATGGATGCGACTAAATGGGGCCGCACCGGTATCGCATCCTTTGCGGAGATTCGGGACGTGGATGCGGTGATTACGGATGGGGAGGCTCCGACGGCAATCGTGGACGCTGTGCGGGCCGTCGGTGTGGAGGTGTTTCTCGTCTAGTGCGTGTGCTCCCCCCTGTTTTCGAGAGGTCAAAGGACGTGAATGTCTCGTTTAGGGGCCCGGGAGCCTTTTTGAAGACTGCGTAGAAAGTTCAAGGAGATGAGATGAGTCAGGATACGAAGGATGTAAAGGTCCAGAATTTGGATAAGCAGGAGGCGCTGGAGATCCTCCGCGAGATGTGGTCGATCCGGATGTTCGAGGATCAGGTGTACGATTTGTTGAGCCGGAATTTGATCAAGGGTGCGTCGCACCTCTACGCGGGTGAGGAGGCGGTGGCGGTTGGGGCGATGTCGGTCCTCGATGAGGACGATCTGATCACCAGCACGCACCGTGGGCATGGGCACTGCTATGCCCGCGGCGCCGTGTTGGCCGATAACGAGGCGGAGCATCAGGAGCACTACAACAAGATGCTGGCGGAGCTGTGCGGACGCGAGACCGGGTACTGTTATGGGCGCGGTGGCTCGATGCACATCGCGGACGTGGAGCACGGCAACCTTGGGGCCACCGGCATCGTCGGGGGGAACATTCCCATCGCCACGGGCGCGGGGCTGACCCAGAAGATGAAGAAGACCGGCAACGTCGTCCTCTGCTTCTTCGGGGATGGCGCGACGAACACGGGCAACTTCCACGAGAGCCTGAATCTTGCCGCGCTCTGGGAGCTGCCCGTCGTCTACATCATCGAAAATAACCTCTACGGCATGTCGGTGCCGGTGGAGCACGCGGCGGCCCAGATGGATCTTGCCGACCGGGGCTGCGCGTACGGGATTCCCAACGAGGTCGTCGATGGGATGGACGTGATGGCGATGCGGGAGGCCGTGGGGCGCGCCGTGGAGCACGCCCGCAGCGGCAAGGGGCCTTATCTCCTGGAGGCCAAGACCTACCGCTGGTATGGGCACTCCCGCTCCGACCCCCGGGCTTACCGGACCCGCGAGGAGGAGGCTGAGTGGAAAGCCCGCGATCCGATTCATAATTTTGCCTCGAAGCTGGTCAACGCCGGCATTGTCACCGAGGAGGAAGTCGACGATCTCGAGGAGCAGGCTGAGATGGCGATCGAGGAAGCCTCCGAGTTCGCCCTGAACTCCCCGATGCCGCCCGCCGAGGAGCTGGAGCGGTTTGTCTACGCGCCGTTCAAGTGGTCGGAGGCCGAGGTTCAGCGGGAGAAGGCGCTGCGCGAACGCTGCCGTGAGGGTGGGGAGGGTACGCACAAGGTCGAGTACCGGCAGGCGCTGCAGGAGGCGATGCGCGAGGAGATGTTGCGTGATGAGGCCGTCTTCCTGATGGGCGAGGATATCGGACTCTACGGCGGTGCGTACGGCGCCACGCGGGGGCTCTTTGAGGAGTTCGGTGAGGAGCGGGTGCGCGATACGCCTATCTCCGAGGCCGCGATTGCCGGATCGGCGGTCGGTGCCGCGATGGCGGGGATGCGCCCGATGGCGGAGATTATGTACGTGGACTTCACCCCGCTGGCGATGGATCAGTTGGCTAACCAGGGGGCGAAAAATCGCTTTATGTTCGGGGGGAAGACGACGGTGCCGGTGGTGCTGCGCACCGAGGGAGGGGCCGGACGGAGTATCGCCGCCCATCACTCGCAGTCGTTGGAGGCGCTCTGGACCCACTTCCCGGGTATCTACGTGGTGATGCCGAGCACGCCCTATGATGCGAAGGGCCTGTTGAAGGCTGCGATCCGCGATGATAACCCTGTGATGTTCATCGAGCACAAGATGCTCTATGGGATCGAGGGATATGTGCCGGATGAAGATTACATCATTCCCTATGGGGTGGCCGACGTGAAACGTGAGGGCACCGACGTGACGGTGGTGACCTACTCGCGGATGGTGCACCGGGCCCTGGAGGCTGCGGAGCAATTGGCCGAGGAGGGCATTGACGTCGAGGTCATCGACCTGCGCACGCTCAAGCCGTTGGATATGGAGACGATCGCGGAATCGGTGCGGAAGACGGGCCGGGTCGTAGGTGTAACCGAGGCCTACCGGACCGGATCGTTCGTCAGCGAGCTGGCGACCCGGATCCAGGAGGAGTTGTTTGACTGGTTGGATGCGCCGATCATCCGGGTGACGGCGGCGGACGTGCCCGTGCCGATGAGTGAATCGCTGGAGGATGCCGACATTCCCGACGTAGATGCCATTATCGCCGGCATCTGCAGGACGATGTGAAGGGGGGTATACGATGGCTTACGAAGTGATCCTGCCCAAGTTAGGGCAGACGGTCGAAGAGGGACGCATCGTCGAGTGGTTGAAGGAAGAAGGCGACGAGATCCAACGTGGTGACGTGCTCTTTACCGTCGAGACGGATAAGGCGGTGCTGGACGTGGAGTCCAAGCGCAAGGGGTACCTCCGACGCATTCTGGCCGAGGAAGGCGAGATGCTGCCGGTGCTCACGGTGGTGGGGATCATCACCCGAACGGAGAACGAGGACTACGAGGTGCCCGAAGGTGCGGCTCCGGTCGAAGAGGGCGAGTCGGTGGCCGAGGAGGCTGAGCCTGACGCGGATGAGGGCCGGACCGCTGCCGAACGGGCCGCGCGCGTGGGGCGGATCTTCGCGTCACCCCGGGCGAGAAAGTACGCCCGCGAGCACGGTGTGGAGATCGCCGACGTGACCGGCACAGGGCCCAATGGGCGGATCGTCGAGCAGGACGTGATGGATTTCCTGGCCTCGACGCCCAAGGCGTCGCCGGTCGCTGAGCGGGTGGCGCAGCAGCTGGATGTCGACCTGCGCGAGATCGAAGGAACCGGTCCGAGGGGGCGTATCGTCAAAGCCGACGTGTTGGCGGCAGCGGAAACCGAAGCGGAAGCGGGTGAGGCGCCTCAACCCAAGGTGGAGGAAGCGGACGCGGCTCCGGTTCCCGAAGTTCTGGCACCGGCAGCCGGTGAGCGTGTGCCGCTGACCGGCGTGCGCGGCGTGATTGCCGAGCGTCTGCATGCGAGCCACACCACGACCGCACCGGTGACGCTGACGATGGAGGTCGACGCGACCGACTTTGCTGCAGCCCGGGAACGGCTCAAGGTCAGCCTGGCCGATGAACTCGGGTTCAACATCGGATACAACGATCTGCTGATCAAGGTCGCAGCCCGGGCGCTGCGCCGCTTCCCCTACGTCAACGCGCGCCTGGTCGACGACGAGATCGTGCATCTGGATGCGGTTAACGTTGGGCTGGCGATCGATACGGAACGGGGACTGCTGGTTCCCAACGTGCCCGACGCCGATGAGAAGAGCCTGGTCGAGGTCGCGACGACTGTCCGGGATCTGGTGGATCGGGCCCGCAAGGCGGCCCTGACGCCCGATGAATTCTCCGACGGGACGTTCACGATCACCAACCTGGGGATGTATGAAGTCGACGCCTTCACGCCGATCATCAACACACCGGAGATCGCGATCCTCGGCGTGGGGCGGATCAAGGCTGTGCCCGCGGTGGTGGACGGTGAGGTCGCCATCCGGCAGCGGATGTGGCTGAGCTTGACCTTCGATCACCGGCTGGTGGACGGCGCGCCGGCTGCACGGTTCCTGCAGTACGTCAAGCGTCTGATCGAGGAGCCGTACCTCCTGCTTGCCTGAAGGTCGGGATGTGTTAGTCTGCGGGGCGGGGTGCATTCCCTGCCCCGTTCGTTTTTTTTGAAAGGTATGGGCCTGCACTTTTCCCATTCGGACAGAGAGCACTGTGAAAGCCCAAGGATGTTGAGAGGGGGAGTGTTGTTGCGAGTGTCCCGGAAGGTTCGTCGCACGGTTGTTCAGTATGGCACGGTCCTCCTGCTGTACGGGATGTTGGTGGCTGCCGCAACGTGGCCTGTGATCGAACACCTCAACACGGCGGTCATCGGCAGGGGGACCGATGCGTTCGTCCACCTGTGGCTTTTCCACTGGATCGAGGATACGCTTCGAGAGGGTTCGGTCTCTTTCTTCACCGATCGGCTCTTTTACCCGACCGGGGTCTCATTGTTGAACCAGACGATCGCCTGGCTGAACGCGGCCCTCTGGCTCCTCGTCAAGCCGCTGGTGGGGGCAATCCCCGCTTATTCACTCCTGGTGCTGGGACTGATGGTCTTCAACGGATTTGCCCTCTTCTTGTTCGTGCACGATCTGACCCATATATGGGAGGCCTCGGTGGTGGCTGGGACTGTGGCGCTCCTATGGCCCGCACTTCTGGACCATTCCTTTCAGGTCAGCCTGCTGCCGATCGGGTTTGTGGTGATGGCGCTGCGGTCGCTCCGTCGATTGCTGGATCAGGGCCGCGCTTCGGACATGGCGAAACTGGGAATATGGCTGGGCCTTATCGGGATGTTGCGTTTTCAGATGCTTATCTTTGGAGCGTTTCTCTGGGGATTTTACGCGATCGTCCGGCTCGCGCGGATGGATTTCCAAGCGGTGTGGCAGCGGGTCCGGTTGATAGGGGGATCCGGGGGGATCGGTGCGCTCCTTTCCGCTCCGTTCACCCTGCCCTATCTTCTCTATCACTTCCGCGTGCGGGGGCCCGGGGATCTGGTCCCCCCGTTTTCAAACGGACACATCTCCGATCTCGTCTACTACTTTCTTCCCCGGCGCGCGCATCTTATCTTAGCAAGAGTGACGGAAACTGTCATTCGCCTTTACGACTTGAAATTGGACCCGAATTGTCCTGCTTTGGGGTGGGTTACCTTGGGTTTGGTTCTCATTGCGTGGGTCTATTATGTGCGTCGGGTGCGGCTGTGGGGCGCGCTGGCGGGGCTGTTGCTGATTCTGGCATTGGGTCCGCGCCCGCATATCCTCGGCGCGGTGATTGACGTCGGTCCCTATGCCCGTGCCTACGAGGCTTTTCTGATCCCCGTGTTAAGAGAGCCCAGCCGGTTTGATATGTTCCTTGCCATTCCCATGGGGATTATGGCGGGCTGGGGGATGAAGGGAGTGCTCGATCTTCTTCAAGATCGAACGTTCACATGGTTGAGTGTCGTTATAGGGGTTGTTTTAATTCTCTTGGATTCGGTCGTGTGGCCCCACTATCATCTGCCCCTGGAGGTGCCATCGTGGCATGCCTCCCTGGTTGATGACCCCGAAGCGTACGGTCTGCTTGAGATTCCTATGTCCCGCCAGGAGTCCGAGTGGTATATGATGTATCAACTGACACACGATAAGCCTCTCGTGTACGGACACGTCTCGCGGGTGCCGGAGGGTGCCTATGCGTTCGTCGACGCGGTGCCGCTCCTGGCCCATCTCGAATATGAAGACAGTTCGGCGCCGCCGTCCGGCGATTTCAACCTGGCTGCATCGCTGGATCGGCTGAATGACGCGGGTGTCCGCTACGTGGTGATACACCGCGACTTTATGCCGGCGGGGAAAGTCCGGGAGTGGAAGCGGTGGTTTCTCTACCCCCCCCTCTACGAGGACTCCGGGCTGTGTGTCTATCCGACCGATTGGCGTGACGCCGTCGAAATCGGTCCCGTGACAAGCGCCTCGGCTCGGCTGCTGGACGTCACCCTCAATCCGGGCTCGACGGTGCCCGGCGGGTGGGTTGAGATGCAGACGGCATGGTACGTGCCTGCTGACGCACCCGAGGGGATGACGCTTTCGTTGCACAACGGGGAGGATTTGCCGGTGAATACGTGGTCCGGGATCACGCTTTTCGGCGCGGCGTCCGACCGTGCGGGGAAGGACGAACTGCTGTGGCGGGCATACAGGGCCCAGATTCCCCCAAAGACCGAACCGGGTGTGCATCGCTTCTGCTTTACCCCGGCGGACGGTCGGGGGCGTGAGGATGCTGGGCACGACCCTGTATTCTGTTACGAATACGCGGTTGAGGCCCGGGTTCGGACGTTCGCGCCCCCGGACTCGGCGGAGACTGTCGGGGTGACGTTCGGCGGGAGCGTCGAACTGGTGGGTTTCACGTCCGCGATAAGCGATGACACCCTGAGACTGCAGCTTGTGTGGCAGGCGGTCCGTGAGATGACGACCTCTTATAAAATGTTCGTCCACGTACTCGACACGCAGACGGGCGCGGTCGCCGCGCAGGAGGATTTCATTTCGAGAGACTGGACCTATCCGACGACTTACTGGCAGGCCGGGGAGTATGTGGAGGACGCGATCACCCTGGACCTGGGCGCTACTGCGCCCGGCTCGTACGAGGTACGGGTGGGTGTCTACGACTCGACGACCGGCGAGCGTCTGGTGACGGTAAGCGATGAAGATAGTCTGCGCTTAATGAAGTTTGAACGGTAAGCGAAACAGTCCCCGGCACTCGCGAATTACAGCGAGTGCCGGGGACTGTTTCAGCGGCCGTGGCAGTGCTTGAATTTCTTGCCGCTGCCGCAGGGGCACGGATCGTTGCGGCCCGCTTCGGCGAAGGCTCTCTCCATCGCCATATCCTCCTGATTGATGATGCGCATCACGTTGGCGGGGGCACGCCGGTGGCGTAGCTCGTCGACCATCATCTGCATCGGGCGGTTGATGTGCATAAAGAAGGATTTGTAGCCCGCGCAGAGGTAGTTGAGCTTGGCTTCCCCGTCGTCGGTGGTGAGAATGCGGTTTTTCGGGCAGGCTCCGTTGCAGATGAACCGAACTTCGCAGTTGAGGCACTGTTCGGGGAGGGTGTCCAGCTTCGCCTGACCGAACGCCCGCTGCTGTTCGGACGCCACGAGGTCGAGCATCGGGGTCTCCATGATATTGCCCAGCAGGTAGCGCGGCTCGACGTAGTGGTCGCAGGCATAGAGGTCGCCGTTGTGTTCCATTGCGAGCCCCAGACCGCAGGTGGGCTCGAAGACGCAAAGGCCGGGACGACGGCCCGACCACGCCGCGAGGGCCACGTCGAAGATCTGGACGAACTCCCGTCCGACGTCGTGCCGAACCCATTCGTCGAAGATCCCGATGAGGAAATCGCCGTACTGCTGCGCGGTGACCGAGTGGTCGGTCAGCTCCCGACCGATTTGATGACCCGTCTCGTTGTCGCGGCGGACGATGGGGATGAACTGCATAAACTGCGCCTCCGCCTTATCACGGAAGAAGCGATAGACCTCTACAGGGTGATCGGCATTGGCCTTGTGGATGGTGCAGAGGATGTTATATTCCACCTCATAGTCCTGCAGAAGGTGCAGTCCCTGCATCACGCGCTCCCAGGTGGGCGCGCCTGCCTTGTCGACGCGATACGCGTCGTGCATCGCCTGAGGGCCATCGAGGCTCAATCCGATCAGGAAATTGTGCTTGTGGAAGAACTCGCCCCATTCGTCGTCGATGAGCGTGCCGTTGGTCTGCAGAGTGTTGATGATGCGCTGCCCGTCCTTACGATACTTCTCCTGATAGGCCATCGCGCGTTCGAAGAACTCGACGCCCATCAGGAGGGGTTCGCCGCCCTGCCATCCAAATGTGACCTCCGGCACCTGTTGGGACTCAATGTATTGACGGGTAAAACTCTCCAGGACTTCATCGGTCATACGGAAATCACTGTCGGGGTACATCTTGGACTTCGGCAGGTAGTAACAATAGCCGCAGTCCAGGTTACAGATCGGGCCCCGGGGCTTGCTCATAATATGAAAGGCGCGGGGCACCGGATTCTCGGTTGCCATAGAGGCTCCTTCTCCTAAGTGGGTAAGAACAAGTATCTTAACACTGCTCATAGCCCCCGTCCTCGGGGGCGGTCTCCAAAACGGATGAAGAGATGTAGACAATCACACGTTAATGATCGGGTGATGACTGATTGGCTGCTGCCTCAGTCTGAGTTTTCAAGTAGGTGTTCGGCTTCGATCCTGCGCCGGGTGTGCGTCTCGCCGCGCATAATGAACGAATTGGACGTTGCGCGGTTGCCCTGGTAGTGGACGCCATGGAGGAGCGCGCCGTCGGTCACTCCGGTGGCCGCGAAGAAGACCTGGTTGCTGCCGATCATCTCGTCGATGGTCCGCACCTGCTTGGTATCGAGATTCGCCTCACGGACGGCATTCAGCTCCTCGGCGCTCTGCGGGGCTAACCGTCCCAGCATCGCGCCATTGGCAGCCCGGGCGGCACACGCGGCGATTAATCCCTCGGGCACGTTGCCGATTCCCATCATGGCATCGACGTCGCTGAAGGGCAACAAAACCTTCAGGGCTCCAATGACGTCACCGTCCGAGCGCAGCATCACCCGGGCCCCCGCCTCGCGGATCTCACGAATCAGTTCCTGGTGGCGGGGGCGTCTCAGCACGAAGATGATGAGGTCGGAGATCTTCTTGCCCTTGGCGCGGGCGATCAGGGCGAGCGTCCACGCCGCCGGGGCGTCTAAACATTCGGGCACGAGCGCCGGCGCGACCTCGGCATCGACGATGATCTTGTCCATATAGACGGCGGGTGCGGCGTCCCAGAAGGTGTCACGGGGACCGCCGACCGCCACAGAGATGGCATCCGGATGGCCCTCGGCGAGGAGCCTTCGTCCCTCCACGGGATCGGCGACAATGTCGACCTCGGGTCCGGTCCCGGTTCCTACCTTCTGATTGAGGTGCAGCGGGGCGTCCTCCTCGAGCTTGTCAAATTCGCTCAACACAATCCGTCCTTTGATGTTGATCGCTTGTAGCGCATCCTGCATCGCGAGGGCTGCGTGGCGGTCGCCCTCATCGGGCTGCCCGAGGCCCATCCACCGCCCTGCGGTCAATGCGGCTGACTCCGTAGCGCGGACCAGATCGAGCCCCAAATCATGGTAATACAATGCGTCCATAGGATCGTTCATCCTCTCCTTACCCTGCTATCGGACCTTCGGCGCGTCTCCGCATCTTCCATAGGAGGTCGTGCGGTGCTGACCTCGACCGCGGTAAGTAACTGTTTCTGGCGCCAGGCCTGCATGCCGCCATCGACGACCCGGATGCCATCGTATCCCTGCTTGATCAACAATTGAGCCACGTGCCGGCTGCGTCGACCTCCCTGGCAGACCAGGACGATGTCCTCCCCCTTCGGTATCCGGGTGGGGTCCTCGAGCAGGTCGTGGAAACCCATTCGTCTGGCCTCCGGAATGTGAGCGCGGTTATATTCGCGCGGCTCCCGTACATCAATGATGCGGGGCGGCTCCCGTTGGTGGAGGGACTCCCAAAGCGCTTCGGGCTTCACGGTGGGTACGATGTCGGTCTCTCCCTTCATTCGGGGGGCCGGACACGCAAGATCCAGCCGCTTGGGCAGGTTCTGACAATACCGGAAGGTGCGCACGGGGCACTCGTAAATGCAGATCGCGGGATCGAGCACGCGATGGAAAAGATAGGTGATGGCCTCGTCGGGGTCGAGGAAGTGATCGGAGCCGACGTGCTTGTAAAAGCCCGTGCTCTCCATCAGCGCCCGGACTTGCTGCTGAACGTGGACAAAATAAACGTCTCCCCCTCGGTCCCGATAGAAGTTGACAATGCTCTCCAGCGCATGGATCCCGCTGATATCGCAGTTCTCGACCGGATACATCCGCAGCAACAGGTAGCGTTGGGTCGGATGCGCGTTGAGATTCTCCTGGATCTTCTCCTCGATGTGGCTGACGGCCCCAAAGTAGAGATCTCCCAGAATCTCGATGACGCCCAGTTGGGTGCATGAGGGGTAATCGGGGCGCGGGGTGAAATAGCGGAAGTCATCACTGGGAAGCACGACCCGAACCCTGGGTTTGCTGGTCTTGAGCAGGTAATAGATCAAGGAGAGGCCGATGCCCGCCAGAACTGCGTATTCCAACGGGAGGGCAAGGGTTGCCAAAAAGGTGATGCCCATGATCGTCCGGTCCCCGTGGTTGCTGTGCCAGATACGCTGCATCTCCTTACGCTCGATGAGACCGTAAGCCGTGACTATAATCACACCGGCCAGGGCGGGTTGGGGCACGTAAGCTGCCAGCGGTCCGAGGGCCAGAATAGCAATCAGGACGAAGAGGCTGGCGAAGAGGCTGGACAGGGAGGTTCTGGCCCCGGCGGAGTGGTTGACCGCCGAGCGGGTAAAGGACCCGGCGATGGGATACCCTCCGAAAAGCCCGCTGGCGATGTTAGCCAGGCCCTGTCCGAAGAACTCCTGGTTGCTGTCCAGCCGCTGGTTAGTCTGGCTGGCGATGCTTCGGGCAATGGAGATGGACTCGACCAGCCCGATAGCGGCGACGGCCAGCGCGCCGGTGAAGATATCATTCAACAGTGCGGCGTCGATCTCAGGTAATATCAGAGGCGGCAGTCCGCGGGGCAGCTCGCCCACGACCGCGACGCCCTGGTGGTCCAGTCTGAACAGCCCGACGACGAGCCCGGCGCCCACCATCGCCAGGAGCGGGGCCGGTAGATTGGGGTTGACCTTGCGCAGGATCACGATGAGGGCGATGGCACCCACACCGATGAGCAGGCTGGGGAAGTGGGCGGTCTTTAGATGGGCGATGATATTCGGAAGGGTCTCCCAGAGGTGCGGCATCGAGGGAATGTCAAGCCTGAGCAGGTTTCGAATTTGATTAATGGCGATAAGAATGCCGGCGCCGCCGGTAAACCCGACGATGACGGCATCGGAGATGAAATTGACGAGCACCCCCAGGCGCGCCAGGGCCAGCAAAATCTGGATCAGGCCCACCATAAGGGCCATAGCTCCCGCGATGACGAGGTAGCTCGGGTCATCCGGACTGGCGACCGCCAAGAGGACCGAGAGCACCAGCAGGGACGTGGTGTTGGTCGGCCCGGTCTGGAGATGGTGCGACGACCC
Source organism: uncultured Anaerolineales bacterium (assembly GCA_964388385.1). Lineage (GTDB taxonomy): Bacteria > Chloroflexota > Anaerolineae > B4-G1 > SLSP01 > PWVB01. The sequence continues at coordinate 17,161 of CAYMAQ010000026.1, forward strand.
CCACAGCGCCCCGATCACCGCGCCGATGATGGCTGCGTAGAGGCCGGCCTCCGGGGGGAGCTCCGCGATGAGCGCATAGGCCATCGCCTGGGGTATCGCGATCACGGCGACGGTCAGTCCGGCGATGACGTCGGCTTTTAACGCATCCGGCGCAATATGTTGGAAGTGGTCAAACGGTTGAAGGAAAAAATGAAGGACCGGCCTTAGCTGGTTCTCCAGCCAGTTCGGATACGAAGGTCGTGTTCGGGTGCTGTTCGGTGTTGATTCCGACGCTATGGTTGGATCCGGGCAGGTTTGATCTTGGGTTTGAGAGACATTCACGGTTTCATTTTCCGCCTATCCATTAGACTAGGGGTTGGGCGATAGTGCTGCGGGATTCCTTGCCCGCTGCGACTCATTATAACAGCCCTCCTGAGTTTGGGAAGGCAAGTGGCAAGGCGCCCGCGGTCTGAGGGTTGGCGGTGGGACTTGCTTACCCGGATATCGCATATAAACTTGAGGGTGTATTCGGACTGTTTTGGGGAAAGGTCGAGAGATTTTGCTGGGCATGGTTGGCGCTGGGTTGAGGAGATCATGTGCTTGGGAGATTGCGGGTGTTGGATGCACCCAGAGGAGGCGCGATGCAAATTGTCACGGATACCGGTACTGATGTAAGGCTCGTCACCGACAGGCTCGACGAACTGAATATCCACGTCGTTCCCCTGGTTGTCACGCTGGAGGGGACTTCTTATCGCGAGGGGATCGACATTGACGCGGAGAAGTTTTATCCGCTGCTGACCGCCAGTGATACGATGCCGACCACATCCCAGCCCTCGGCGGGTGACTTTGCGGAGGTCTATCGGCGATTGGCCGAGACGGACCCCGATATTCTATCGATCCATATGAGCTCGGGTCTGAGCGGGACGTATAACTCGGCGTTAGCGGGGGCGGAGCTTGTGCCGGAGGCTAACGTAACCCACTTTGACACCAAGACGCTCTCGGGCGGGGCGGGATGGCAGGTGGTCGCGGCTGCCCGGGCGATTAAGGCTGGATGGCCTATGCCGGAGGTGCTGGACCTGGTGGAGCGCGTCGGCCAGGCCACAGAGAGCCGCTATACGTTGAAGGAGCTCAAGTACCTGATCCACGGTGGACGGATCAGCCATATGAAGGGGTTGATTGCCTCGGTGTTGAACCTCAAGCCCCTCATCGGGGTCGAGAAGGTCAACGGGACGTACGTGAGCCTGGGGCAGGCGCGCGCGTTCGATCGAGCGCTGAAGGGGTTGGTCGATTTGATGCTCGAGGATCATGCGGAGGGGAGTGCGCTCCACGTCCAGGTGCTGCACGCCTTCAACCCCGAAGGCGCGGACAGACTTCGCGCCCTCATCGATGCGCGCTTTGACTGTACGTGGCTGCCGGTCGGGCCGATGTCGCTGGTCCTGGGGGCGCATACGGGGCCCAGTATGGTGGGCGTGGCCTGCGGGGCGCAGTCGGTGTTTGATGAGATCCCGTAGGGGTGATCTCTCACTGACGTTGGGCTATCAGGGCGAGCCTACGATTCTTGACGGGTGCGGCGTTTGCCGCCTCGGATGATCTGCTTGAGCCTGGCCAGCGTGCCGGCACCGAGCCACGCGCTGGCGTTGCTCGCAATCCACTGGATGCGGTCCAGGACATCGCCGTCGCCTTCCCAGTGTTCGCGTAGCACCTCCTTGCCTCCTTGATCCATCATCCTTACGATCCGTCCCAGCACGAAGGCCAGGGCGACCGTATCGTCGATGAGGCCGAGGGGTAACAGAAAATCGGGCACGAGATCGATGGGAGAGATCACATAGGCCGTGACCGCGATGAGCTGGAGCTTGGGGCCGTGATCGATACGCGGGTCTCTGATCAAACGGATGACGAGGGCGAACAGGTCGGGCAGGAGCAGAAGGGCGTTTCGAACCTTATCGCCGATGCCGGTATGGCGGTTGAGCCAGGTCGTAATGCGTCGGCGGAGCTTGGTGTAGAAACGCTCGGCACGCTCGAGATCGTACTCCTCTGTGGGTGGATTTTGTGTCTTGTTCATCAGGTTGATGTTCCTTTCGGTCAGGTATTTCTTTTCATAAGTATACACCAGGAGTTGGAACGTAACCAGAATTTTGGGAGGGTGAGTTATGCAGTTATCCTACACGCGTTATCTGGACAAAATTCTCGGCGGTTGGATCGGCAAATCGGCGGGTGGCGCCATTGGCGCCCGGTTTGAGGGGACCAAGGGGTGGATTGAGATCAGTCCGGACGAGATGTTCCCGGAGGAGATGCCGCCTAACGACGACCTGGACCTCCAGGTGCTGTGGCTCAAGGTGCTGGAGGAGAGGGGCCTGGCGCTGACCTCTGACGACCTTGCCGAGGCCTGGCTGGAGGGGTGCTGGTATCCGTTCAACGAGTACGGTATCTTCCGCCGGAACTGGAAGCTGGGCATCCATCCGCCGACCTCTGGCGCGTTCACGAATCAATTCTGGGAGACGGGGATGGGGTGCCCGATCCGGGCCGAGGTCTGGGGATACGTCTTCCCCGGCGCGCCGGACCTGGCGGCGCGGTACGCGTGGATGGACGGCACGCTGGACCACACGGCCCAGTCGGTTGGCGCGGAGATGATGTTCGCCGCGATGGCCTCGATGGCGTTCTTCGAGAACGACGTGCGCCGGTTGGCAGCGCAGTCGATCCACTACCTGCCCGAGGGGACGCCCATCGCGCGGCTGACGCGCGCGGCCTTTGAAGCCTACGACGCCGGGCTGACTCTGCGCCAGGCGCGGGATCGGTTGATGTTGATGGAGGGGCTGCCCGAGGCCTGCGACGCGCAGATCAACGTGCCCTTTACCTTCCTGGGACTGCTCTATGGGGGAAACGACCTGCAGGAGACGCTGCTCGCGGCCTTGCGCTGCGGCTATGACACCGATTGTACCCTGGCGACCGCCGGTGCGCTGATCGGGCAGATTCTGGGCGCCCGGAATATCCCCGCTCCGATCCAAGACGAGGTGGGTGACGAACTGGTTATGGGCATTGAGTATCGGCGTCCGGTGATGACGTTGTCGGCCCTGGCGCAGGATACCGCTCGCGTGGGGGTCTTGTTGTCCGACGTGACCGGGGTGACGGTCGCCGGCGCCCCCGCGATGGATCCGCTGCCCGAGACGTCGGCGCCGCCGGCGACCCGGCTCTCGGTGAGCTATGACCGTCTGCCCGCGGTCGCGCCTGCTGAAACGGTGACCGTGACGGTTGCGGTAGAGGGTGAGATGTCGGAGGGCGCGTCGTTGACGATCGAGGGGCCGGATGGGTGGACGGTGGTCCCGGCGGCGGCGCCCGTCGATTCGGTGCGGCGCAAGGTGCGGATCGCGCTTCACGCGCCGCAGCATCCGGACGTGTGGCCCGAGCGCAACCTCTTCACGGCCCGCCTGGGCGGGGCCGAGCTGACCTTTGGGGTGGCTGGGACCGGACTCTGGCAGTTCCTGGGCGCCTATTTTGACGCCGAACCCGATCCTGACGATCCGGTTCAGCAGCGTCGCCGGTTCAATCACCATTTCGTCTCTCTGGGCAAGCCCTATCTCCCGGAGCCGGGCGTGGATGTGCCGGCGCTCTATGCGGCATGGTCGCGGACGTTGGGTGAACCCGCGCTGGTGCGGTCCTACGAACGGGAGATCGATCTTTCGCAGCTCATCGGGCTGCGCGGCCCCTACTGCGCGTACCTGGCGCGTACGCTGATCTCGCCGACGGCGCGAACGGCCTGGTTGGTGATCGGCAATACCGATGCGTATCGATTATATCTCAACGGCGAACAGGTCGCGGAGGTGGATGAGGTCGTGATGTGGTCGCCGTTCAACAACGCGCATCGGGTGACGCTGCAGGCGGGGGAGAATCAGATCCTGCTCAAGCTCCTCAAGCGGAGCGATCCCATGCGGTTTACCCTCGGCGTGCGCGAGCACGGGGAGCGTCGTCCGCATCACAATACGCAGGATTGGATGGTGGACTTAGCGGATCGCGTACCCCCGCTGGTGTTTTGAGCAGCCTGCGCAACCGGCTAGACTCTAATAGAGGCCGATTGGAGCAGAGGAGGAACCAAGATGAACAACATCGATACCCTTGAAGATAATCAAGTCAAGCTGGATACCGGTGCCCCAACGGATAGCGCGACCCGACCTTACACCATCGACAAGCGGAGACTGCGCAGGTACCGCGCGTCCCAGACCGTCTTCGGACGGCATCTGAACGATCCAAAGGCACCGTTCTTCCGCCGGTCGATGGAACGGCAGGCGGTCATCCGTGCATCGGAGGAGGAACCTGGGTACACCCACGTCGAGCACGCGATGGCCCGCGCGTCCTGGACGGTGCAGGATCACCTTAACGGGGCTTACGGCATCGAGCGATTGGGCGGGGAGAACGCGGCGTTGTGTGCGTTGGGCCGCCACCGGGTTGAGGATCCCGGATTGATGACCGCGCAGGTGAAACAGGCCGCGCGTCTGTACGGTGCGGTTTTGACCGGCGTCGCGCCGATCGATCGGCGGTGGATCTACTGCGGTGACCGGCAGGGGCGGCCAGTCGAGGTGCCCGGCGGTCTCACGTGGGCGGTGGTGATGGCCGTTCCGATGGACCTCCGGGCGCTGATGCAGACGCCGGATCAGGTCGCCGGCGCGGCGACGGGCGCGGGATATTCCCGCATGGCGGTCGCGGCGGCATCGATGGCGCAGTTCATCCGCGGGCTGGGATACTGCGCGCTCTCCATGGGCAACGATACCGCATTGAGCATTCCCTTGGCCGTGGACGCCGGATTGGGGCGGCTGGGCCGTCACGGCATGCTGGTCACGCCTGAATACGGGGCTGCAATTCGGCTGTGCAAGGTGTTTACGGACCTGCCGTTGGTGCCGGACCGTCCGATTGAGTTTGGGTTGGAGGCGGTCTGCAGGACGTGCCGTCGGTGTGCGGACGCCTGTGAGGCTGGCGCGATCTCTGACGCGGCGGAGCCGTCCTACGCGTTGGCGTGTCCGTCGACCAATCCCGGCGTCAAGCGTTGGGCGGTGGACAGCGACCGATGCTATCAGTACTGGATGGAGAACGGGGCGAGCTGCTCGACGTGCATCACGGCGTGCCCGTATACACGGCGGGCGCTGAATACGTGATACAGGGACTATCCGGGCGGGGCGCAAGCTGACGAGGTAATTTAGCTGTGAGATGCCAAAAGGTCCTGCAGAGATATTCGGCTATCCTATCGAAAGCACAT
>CAYMAQ010000026.1:22484-26670 GCA_964388385.1 uncultured Anaerolineales bacterium
TGTGAGATGCCAAAAGGTCCTGCAGAGATATTCGGCTATCCTATCGAAAGCACATCACCAGAGGGGAAACGTATTCAGGAGAACCATTGGTGTCCATTTCTCGATCAAATGTGCTGGAAGCGCAGTCGCAGAATTCCATATCCCTTTGGGGTTTGCTCAGTTCAGGCCAACGAAGAGATTGTGGCTGTATGTCCCAGTCGTTTTTGGCAAGGTAAGGACATTTTCAAGCACGTGGCCGAGCACCATTTTGGTTCTCTGAATAATCTCTTGCTCTTCAGTGAGATCAATCTACGTGGGATAGGCAGGCTCGACTATGTGATCGTCAAACATAAGCCGTTGAGCAATGAGATCGATGATTTCATAGGGATTGAGATGCAAACTGTCGATACGACATCGACGGGAGGTTTGGTGGACGCGTTCCGAGCGTATATGGAGGGTGAAGATATCGGATCCAGAGATTACAGCTTCGGTTTGAATTGGGCGAACGTATGGAAACGAGCTTTTACACAAGCCTTGATGAAAGGCGTCGTGTTTGAGCGTTGGTCAAAGAAGCTGTATTTCGTTGCTCAAGAGCCGGCGTATCAGAGATTGATGGGACGCTACAGTTTCCATGATCTTCACGATATGAGCTTTGATCTCAATGACAATATTGTTTTCTTGATTTATGATCTTCAGAAGCGGTCTCCGCAATACAGTCTCTTTCAGACACGCACTGAATCTACCACGATAACTGAAATGCTGTATGCGATCGAACATGGGCTCGCCGTCCCATCAAAGCAGAAATTTATACAAAAACTCAGCCGAAAAGTTTCCGAAGAGGCATACTTGCATGTGAACCTAGAACTGGGTCGGGATGGTTGATGTGGACGTTTCCTATCAACTTCCGCTTCCAATTGCTGAAGAAAAACGATCGACCGGGATGCTTCCCATAGATTCAAGATTCGATTCTGAATTTGCGAATGAGATGGCTCGATTGGAATCGTACAACAAGCATCTGTATCGCCCAAATACATATCTGCACAAGTGGTGGGCCAGAAGATGCGGTAGCACGTTTCGGCTTATTCTCAAGCACTTTGTTCAGGAGGAGACGAAGCGCTTTTACTATGCACCTGGCGGTCTAGAAGGTAAGATCGTACTCGATCCTATGATGGGCGGGGGCACGACTATTCACGAAGCAATTCGGCTGGGTGCCAATGTCATCGGTGCCGATATCGATCCCATTCCCATTCTTCAAGCAAGGGCGAGTCTGACTGATGTTCCGCTTGAGGAGCTCGAAAGTGCGTTCAAGCTTCTCTACATATCACTCCAACAGAGAATCGGCTGGTTACTCGATACATCCTGTCCCGTATGCGATCGTTCCACTGAGCTCAAATATATTTTGTACGGGGCTAAGCGTCAGTGCGCGTGTGGTGAAGTGATTTCGGTCGACTCCACAATTTTACGGTATAACGCGGATGGTTCGGTTATTCGGATTTGTCCTCGATGTCATCAGATTATTCAGGGACAAGCTCCGTGCACTTGTCCTTCAGACATTGATAAACCTAGAATTGTAGAGAAAGCTGTTAAACGCTGTCCAAACTGTGGCAGCGATTTCAATTATAAACTTGATACGCCCTTTTATGCGCGATATGTTCCCCTGGCGGTTATCGGTGAGTGTGTTGAGCACGGATTGTTTTTCAAGGAACCCACTGGGCAAGATCTGGAACGGATCAGGCAGGCTGACGACCTCAGACAGACGCTAGGTTTTCAGAATGATGAATTTACGGTCAAAGCCGGTCCCAAATCCGTGGACCTGGTTCGTCGTGGCGTTTTAAACTACCTTGACCTTTTTTCAAGCCGACAGCTACTATATTTGCATCATGTGATAGGTATTCTACCTTCTTTTGATCCAATAATCCGGCTCAATCTCGCTTTGCTTGTGTCGACCTCACTCGAATTCAATTCGATGCTCTGCGGGTATAAAGGAGGAAGCAAGCAACGTCCGGGTGCGATTCGGCATACGTTTTCGCACCACGCTTATTCGTTTCCCCATACAGCTCTTGAAAATAACTATCTTTTCCCTGGAAAAGCTTCGGGGACGCTCCGTAGTTTGTTCCATTACCGGATCCGCCGTGCGCGCAGGTGGGCGTTATCACCTAAGGAACGTAAGATTGATGCTGGAAGTACGACAAAAGTGGCGATACGCGGTGAGATTGATGTTGGAGTTGAGATAGATAGTCCTGATGATCTTAAGGAAGGCTCGCACCGTTTTCTGCTGAGGCGTGGATCATCTTCTTCGCTAGACCTTGAAGATAATAGCGTAGATTTCATTGTCACAGATCCCCCTTATTTTGACAGCGTGCAATATAGCGATTTAGCTGTCTTCTTCCACGTTTGGCTGCGACAGTTGTTACCCACCGATATAAACTGGCACTATGATCGCTCTCAATCTGCAGTTAATCCACAAGAAAGTGAAAATCACCAATACCGTCGGGTGCTCACAAAGATATTTAAAGAATGTCATCGAGTACTTGATAAGGAACAGGGACGCCTAGTTTTTACTTATCATCATTGGAAATCAACTGCATGGTTTGCTCTGACGTTAGCGTTGCGCGAGTCGAATTTTGTATTGGTCAACCGCTATATCGTTCATTCTGAGAATCCTGTGAGTGTTCATATCTCCAATATGAAATCGCTTAAGCACGATGCAGTCTTAGTTTTTACTCCTAAAGATACAGGGGCCGGGCGTGCTTGGACGTTGCCCGATCAGGTCGATGTAGCAAGTAGCGAAAACTTCTGCCGCGACTGCGCGAACGTTTTAGGATGGATGCTCAACGAGAGTATTGGAGAGGCTGAAATGGAAGCTCTATGGGAAACGTTAATCGGCGTCTGATGTGAAGGGTTCAATATCTTCTGGATTGATGACCGTCCAGGTTGCAGCATCCTGGATTCGCGTTTGGGTGGACTGCGGCCAAGCGTGAAGGTTTGGATTATCCGGGGGAATTTAAGCGTCCTGGACGGGAGCGCGTGATTTTGAGCGAACGTAAGAAGGAACTTATGAAGGTATGGAAGGATCTGGTTTACCGTGAGGTCGATGGACGCGAGCTTACGCTCGATCTCTACCGATCTGAGGATGTGGCGATGGATGACGCGTGCCCGCTCATCATTTGGATCCACGGAGGCGGATGGTTTACAGGCAGCAAGGAGGATCCCCGTGGTCTTCGCCACGTTGAACGCGGATACGCCCTCGCCAGCATCGAGTACCGCTTGAGCGGTGAGGCCAAGTTTCCGGCGCCGCTTCAGGACTGCAAGGCCGCGGTGCGTTGGCTGCAGACGCACGCCGGTGAGTATGGCGTGGATGGGGATCGTGTGGGCGTGTGGGGTGGGTCGGCCGGAGCGCATCTGGCGCTGTTGATCGGGGTGACGCGGGAGTTGCCCGCGTCCGATGGAGGGCTCGATCCCCTCGGCCCGCCGGTGGACGTGCAGGCGGTCTGCTCCTGGTACGGGCCGACGAATTTCCTCCGGATGGACGACCGGCCCGGTGCGATCGAGCACCTGGCCCCGGACTCCCCGGAGTCGCGGCTTCTGGGTGCACCCGTGACGGAGCGGCCCGATCTGGTGGCGTTGGCCAGCCCGATGACGTACGTGACGGAAGCGCGGGCCGTGCAGTTGCCGCCCTTCCTGCTGATGCACGGCACGGCGGACACCGTGGTGATCTACGAGCAGAGCGATACGTTCCACGCGGTGCTGGAGGCGGTCGGCGCGGATTCGACGTTAGTGCTGTTGGCCAGCCTGGAACACGGCTTTCCCGGCGAGCACAGGCAGTGGGACGCTATATGGGATCAGGTGGGTCAGTTTTTCGACCGGACGCTGAGGGCTGAAAGCTAAACAACGTAAGAGGGGGAAGGGTTCGCATTCACGCCGTGTGTAAGCGAACGCGTCAGTGGCACTTTGACGTATAGACGCCTTACGCTTGTCATTTGACTTTTTCTCGGAATGTTTTATCATTTGCTTAAGTACTAAAATATATCCTATGGAGGTGAAATGATGAGTTGTGAGAACAAGCGTGGCTGCGAGCACCCGGAAAAGAAACGGCAAGGCGAGGATTGCACACCTGCGCAGGTGGAGGAGTGTCACGGTGATGCACAGACGCATCCCTGTGAATGCACGTCTGAGCGTGTCCGTGAATGTCACGGCGAGGTCGAGA
>CAYMAQ010000027.1:0-17193 GCA_964388385.1 uncultured Anaerolineales bacterium
ATTTTCCACAGAGTCATAAGAGTCATACTGAAACCCACCTGCAAAGTTTCACGGCTAAAGCCCGCCCAGCATTTGAAGAAGCGTAGCGACAGCACCATTGAACGTATTGATGATAGGTGCCGGATATAATCCTAGTCCCACCATGAGCAGAACCAATGGCCAAAGGGTGATTTTCTCCCACCACACCATATCCGTCAAATTTCCCCACCGATCTCTATCCAGGGATCCCAAGAAGAGATACTCGACCAACTTCCAGAGGACATAGCCTGCCGTAAAGAGCATACCCAAAACACCGATAAATGCAGCGATGGGCACCAACTTGACAGCTCCTCGAAACACGAGAAATTCGCTCCAAAACCCAATCAGGCCCGGTAATCCCAGGGAGGCAAAAGCAGTGACCAGTGTGATTCCGTAGTAATACGGGATTTGCGTCGCCAGTCCACCAAAGGCTTTGAGATTGCGGGTATGGGCACGACGGTAGAGAATACCTACGAGAAAGAACATAGCGCCCGTGACAACCCCATGCGAAAACGCCTGCATTGCCGCGCCATTTAGCCCTGAAGCAGCCGCATCGAAAACGAGAGGGTCTGAGTTCAGATGGGGGAGACTCGCCGCCGCTGAAGCCATACCAAGGGTAAAATAGCCCATATGAGCAACCGAAGAGTACGCAACCAGAAGCTTGAGATCCCACTGGGCCATACAGACCAGCGCACCGTAGACGATGCTTATCACAGCCATCACGGTGATAACCGGAAACTCGACCGAAAAGAAATAGAAACGTTCGGGAAAAAGCGGGAAGGCGATGCGCATCATGCCATAGGCCCCGAGTTTCAGCAAAATCCCTGCCAGGATAACACTTCCTGCTGTCGGCGCTTGCGTATGTGCATCTGGAAGCCAGGTATGAAAGGGAAAGACGGGTATCTTGATGGCAAAGGAGACAAAAAACGTCCAAAACACGATAGTAGCCCACGTCAGGTTGTCTGCAAAAGGACGCAAGGCAGCAGCTTCGCGGATGTTAAACGTGCCCGTATCGTAGTAGACAGCCAGGATACCCAGTAAGCCAAAGACACTGCCCGCGAGAGTATACAGAAAGAACTTGATAGCTGCGTATTCGCGTCGCTCTCCACCCCAAACTCCAATGAGAAGAAACATAGGTACGAGACCAAGCTCCCAGAAAACATAGAACAGGACCAGGTCGATGGCGACAAACACCCCCAGCATTCCGATCTCGAGCAGCAGAAATAGGATAAAAAATTCCTTGATCCGATCCTTGATCTCAAAAGCCGAATAAAATAACGCTAACGTAGTCAACAATCCCGTCAGGAAAAGCATCGGGGCGCTCAAACCGTCCACACCCACAGAATAGTTAATCTCCAATTCCGGGATCCATGCATAATTTTCTACAAAATGCATCGTGCCCGCCCCTCGAAAGCCAACTGCGCCCCAAAGATATCCGCTCAGTATCAATGTGGATAGGGAAAACAAGCAGCCCAGCGCACAGATCAATCCTCTTTTGCCTTTTGGAATAAGAAGGAGAATGAGTGCCCCAGCGAAAGGCAGCAACAGCAGAATACTCAGGAATGGAAATGTCATCAAAATCCTCCTACGGATCTGATCATGAATAACCAAAGCGCTTCTGCGTTGCCATAGGCATCACGGAAAAATTTAGTGATTCGTGTCCGGATCTGCAACTCACAGACGCTGGAACAGGATCAAAAAAGCAATCAAAAGCAATACGGTTACAAATGCATTCCAGAGATAATCCGATAGAATGCCGCTCTGTAATTCTCGTGCACGGCGTCCGATTTGATGTATCGTATGCGCAGCCTTGCGGAAAAGCCCATCAACCAAACCGACATCAGTGAACGCAGAAAACACAGAGATTAATCGGCTCACAAAACCTAAGGCCGAGATCGCGCCATCAAGGAAATGGCTATCTGAAAACGCAGCAAGTTGTGCAAGCCCTAGAGAGCCTTTCCCAATCGAGTATGGCAACCGATCCACGACCTTTCGATCCATAATATCTGCACCCCGGGCTGTATGGGCAGTGCCTCTGCTCACAAGGCTGGATAGTTGATCTATCACCGCGCGGTCGAGCCACGCAGATAACTCAGCGAGTTTCACTGAGGATTGGACCCAGAGAAACTTATAAGCCTCATCAAGATAAAACTGCTCCTCGACCAATCGATAAACGCCTGCAAAATGAAGCCGCTGCAAATTTATCAGGATCGGATCCCGCCGGCGCTTATCAAGGGGGGCCCGCCCATATAGAGCCCACCCGACCACCAGCCCCCCCACTGCCAGCACAACGCTAAGCAACAGAGGCAGCCAGTGAAAACTAACAGACTCAGAACGAGAAGCCAAGACTTCTAAGGAAGGAAGAAAGGAATGCAACCAACCCAATCCTAACCTGCCCAGAAGCGGAAAATCAGTGGGAATGCCGATCCACCCCAACCCGATTGCGAAAAAGGCAAGAATGATCATTGGCAGCACCATAACCGCACGGTTCTCGCGGGCATAGACCGCAGCATCCGAGCGAGGCTTTCCTAGAAACACGAGACACAGCTGTCTTGAGACGTAAAAAGCTGTAAGCCCTGCAGAAATAGCCAGGATCCAAAACACCGAACGATTAGCGGTCCATGCAGCGGTCAAAATTTCTTCTTTTGACCAAAAGCCTGCTGTGAAGAGAGGAAAACCCGATAGCGACAGGCTTCCCGCGAGAAAGGCGAGAGCGGTCCCGGGCATACGCAATCCCAGCCCCCCCATCTGGAACATGTCGTTGGGATCGATCTGACGAGCCTGATCCATAGGAACCGCATGGCCGTGCATTCGATGGTAGGCATGATCGAGACCATGAATCACCGATCCCGCCCCCATAAATAGGAGCGCTTTAAAAAACGCGTGAGTGATCAGGTGAAATAGTCCCGCCGCGTAAGCGCCCAGCCCCAACGCTGCAACCATATACCCGAGTTGACTGATGGTCGAAAATGCCAGGACGCGCTTGATATCCTTTTGAGTCACAGCGATGATGGATGAGAAGAGAGCTGTCAGTGCGCCAACAGTAGCAGCGATGGGAAGGGTGCCAGCGACCACAAAAAGCGGATACATCCGTACGATCAAGAAGACCCCCGCAGAGACCATCGTCGCAGCGTGAATCAAAGCAGAAGCCGGTGTGGGTCCTTCCATTGCATCGGGTAGCCAAACGTGGAGTGGAAACTGAGCGCTCTTACCAATCGTCCCCCCCAAGAATAGCAGAGTAATCAAAGCGGCGAGGGACGGCCCTGAGAAAAATGGCTGTTCAACTAAAGCGTTCAACACGTTGGGTTGGAAAATTTCATCATATGCCAATGTGCCGGTCTCCGCATATAGCAGGGCGATCCCCAGAAGCAGAAAGAGATCACCCACCTTTGTCACAAGGAAAGCTTTGAGCCCCGCTTTAAAAGCTGATGATTTTTCGTACCAGAATCCAATAAGCAAATAAGAGCATATCCCCATAAGCTCCCAAAAAAGGAAAAAGGCCAGTAAATTATCACAAAGAACAAGCCCCAACATACTGGCTGCAAAAAGTGAAATATACGCGAAAAAGCGGCTATATCGTTCATCACCTGACATATAGCTCACGCTGTATACGAAAATCATCAGGCAAACCAAGGATACCATAAGTAACATCAAGGCCGCGGGCGGATCAATATAAGTGCCCAATACAAACATATGATTCCCACTGCGGAACCAGGTAATCAACTCGGTATGGTAGATACCTGGGTTCCTGACCACAGACCAGAAGATCCTTTGTGAAAGTCCGAATGCGAAGCTGATACCCAACAAGGCCGTCCAATGGCTCAGCCGACGCCGGCCGTAAAAAGACAACGCGATCAGGACAAAAGCCAAGAATGGCCCCAGTGGAATGAGCCAAGAAAAGTCAACCAACATAGTCAAGCCTCATCCCTTAAGAATATTGATCTCTTCGACGGCAACTGTATTCTCCGTCCGCCAAATTGAGATGATAAGGGCGAGTCCAAGCGCTGCCTCTGCGGCAGCGATGGCATAGATCATAATAGCAAAGGTTTTGCCGGTCACTCGAGATGGCTCGATGAACCGGGCGAATGCAACGAGATTAAGCGCGACAGCATTGAGCATTATTTCGATAGACATCATCGTGACAATGAGATTTCGGCTGGCCAAAGCCCCGAAAATTCCGACACAAAAAAGAGCTGCCCCCAAAACAAGATACCACGAAAGTGGAACCCCAGCGGTCATAGGGTATCTACCGCTCCTTTCCTAGATAGAGGGCACCAACAAGCACAACTAACAACATGAGTGAAAGTACCTCAAAAGGCAATAAATACCCGGAGGGATCAACCCAGGACATACCCAAAAGCGTGAGATCCTCATCAGCCACTGAGAATAGGGGCGCCGCAGGCCATACAAGCTGGCAGGTCATCCAGACCATCACCGCAAACAAGGATAGGGCAATCATCGCAGAGACCCATGGATCGTTGGTCATTCTTTGATCTACACGCATAATACCCTTGGTGACCATGATTGCGATCACTGTAAGAACGGCGACACCACCAATGTAGATAAAAAGCTGAATGCCGGCCATAAAAGGAGATTCAAGAAGCAGATAGATCGCGGCAATGCCAAAAAACGAAACGATGAGCCACATCGCTGCGTGAAATATCCGGTGAGAAGTGACGACCCGGATGGCAGCAACCAGGGCAAGTGACCCAAATACCATGAACAATATCCGCTGGACTGACAACCTATCACACCTCCTGCTGAGGAGTTGCAACAATAGACCGCCGGTCTTTAAGCTGTCGTCCATAGCGCACCTTTGCCCGGCGAAGGAAAGGATAGGTGATGGTTGCGATAGCTATGTTAGCCGCCAGAAGCACACCAAAACGTCCCCAATCGCTTACAACTCCTAGCATTTGGTGGGCGATTTTATCTACCAAAGCGATCGCCATCATCATAGCAAGCCCCCACGGCACCATAAACTTCCAGTTAAAAGCTAAAACCTGATCGATGCGCAGCCTTGGCATCGCGGCCCAGAAGAGCATCAGAATATTAAAAATCACAAACGCTTTGAGCATCAGCCAAACAGGACCTAAAATCGGTATAGAGTTGACGAATGGCCCCCGCCACCCCCCCAAGAACAAGAGGGAGAATACGGTAGAAGCAGTGAAGTTGTTGATAAATTCTGCCAGGTAGAAGGATCCAAACATCATACCGCTATACTCTGTAAAATAGCCCGCCACAATCTCCGAATCGGCTTCCGCCAGTTCAAATGGAAGGCGGCCCACTTCCGCCGTACTCGCCAGAAAATAAATAAGTGCGGGTATCGGTAGCGCGATGATGTAAGGAAGAGTCTGAGCTTTGACAATATCCTGAAGTGATAAAGATCCGGCCAGCATCACAACCATAAAGAGACCGAGGATCTGAGGGATTTCATAGCTGATGATCTGGGAGACAGCCCGGAACGCCCCTACATCCCCGTATTTGTTGCGAGAACTCCAACCTCCCATAATCATAGAAAAAGGCGCGAGAGAGGAGATAGCAACGACGTAGAAAGCGCTGATCTTAAGATCTACAAATTGCAGCCCGTCTGGACCAAAGGGTATGACAGCCCATATCGCGATCGCGACGGTAACAACAAGGATCGGCGCGGCAATGAAAACCAAGCGATCGGCTCCTGTCGGAATGATCAGTTCCTTGGTGAAGATCTTGATCGCATCAGCAACCGTCTGTAAAAGAGCATAGGGCCCCGCGTACGTGCCCGAGTTGTTCGGCCCTAATCGATCCTGCATTCGAGCAATCACTTTCCGAGCTTCCCATATTAGGAAAAGTACTGCGAAAAGCGGAACAAGGGCGACTAGGAAACCAGCAGTTATATGCATGATAAGTTCAGCGATCAGAGCTGAAAATCCTAGCTGCGTCAGCGAGTGGATCAACCAGTTCCCCAGATGTTTGCATGGATTGACCAGAAACTCCCACACAGTCATAGGGGCCTTAGCCTTACATCCATTCCAACCAGCCTTTGAGCCAGACGTAGACTAAGCCCACGCTGAGAATCATCAGAAATACAAGAGCTTCTACGACAGCGTAGAGGGGAAGTTGGCTGTAAGCCAGGGCCCAAGGAAAGAGCAGAACTGCTTCAATACCAAAAGTCACAAAAGCGAGACCGAATAGATAATACTGGGCCTTGTACTCAATCCACGTCTCACCAAATGTAGGGTTACCGCTTTCATAGATTTGGCTTTTGCGAGGATTCGGTTTCTTGGGGCTGAAGAACCATGCCAGGATAATCGGGGCAGCCCCAAAAACCAATGAGATAGCGAGGAAAACACCTATCAGCGCATATGAACTGACCAATGCAGGTCTCCTTTCACACCAGAAAGAGATTATAACACACCTGCAAGATCAAACAACTTAACGCTGTCTCAAAAGGCGCTGTTCCCTCAAAGAGGAACAACCCTTGCTGCCGCAGCAGAAAAGGTGGCACGTTCCAAAACGTCAGACAGATCCTACATTAATCAGCGTCACGACTAACGAAGGACCCCCCTCCTTTAAGTGCCGCCAGATATTCTTCTTTCCGAGCACGTTCTCGCTCCTGGAGTTCACGCCCACCCTTGAGTGCAATGATCAGGTCCCGCCTCTTAATAGCTCTTTTACGCTCGATCTCTATCATCTGAGCCTTTTCATCTGCCAGTTTAGCCAGAGCCTCAACCCAGGCCCCACTTTGCACAGGATAATGACGCACACGCCAACGTTCAACCCAGATGGGTAGAGAATCACTGTTCGTAATGCGAGTCAGTGTCTTCGAGTAGACAACACCCTGCGACTGAAGCGTAACGTCATAATCTTCATACTCCGGTTCAATGGGACAGACTTGCACGCACGCCCCACACTTGATGCAATAATAATCTGCAAGGACCAACTCACCATCTTCGTTGATGTGCAGTGCCCGCGTTGGACAAATATCGGCGCAAGCAAAACAGTCTTCAATACATTGCTCCCGCCTTAACGTGACGGTACCCTCCCAGGGCTGCACGACCTCAAAGGCGCCGTCACTGGCAACCTCGCACTGCCGGCACCGAATACAGTGTTCATCATCGACAACGAGGGTGTCTTTACGTTCATCATAGCTGATAACCTCGGTGGGACAGTTATCGATGACGAAGTCCTTCCGCACCCAATCAAATGCCTCCCGATCAAACTCGTTCGATTCAACGAAAATCGGGAACGCCTCAAAGACCAAAGCCGGGTTATGATCCTCACCGTTAAGAGTCATTGAGATTGCATTGACCGGACAGACTGCAGCACACATACCACAGAAAACGCAGAGATCAGGATCCACGTCAACCGTCAGCTTCTCATCCAGACGCCCATCCACGACCTCAACGTCCGTATGTGTAATGGCTTCTTTAGGACAAACAACAGGCCCTAACTGACAGCCCACGCAACGCTCTAGGTCCCAGGTCAATACGTCGTGATGGACTACCATCTTGCGCTCAAGTACGAGGGATTGCTCGTTACGATGCTTCTGCGTACTTCCTCGTTTCATAGACTCTATTTGACTCCTCAGTTTCCTAGACGGGACAATATTTTTTCGGGAGAGACGAGATGGCGATCCAATCCTAATACAGAACGATCAAGACCCAGGGCTAACCCCATAAGCTGCGTGAAATATAAAACAGGGATGTTCAATTCCTGGTTCACGGCCCGCGCAGCCCGAGTCTGATATGAATCCAGAGCGGTATGGCACATCGGACAAGCTAGTGTCACCAAATCCGCGCCAGCTTCCTTAGCGGAAACCAGAACGTTACCTGTTAACCTGGCAGTCACGTCTGTATGAGATAATGCGAGAGCGCCGCCACAACACTTCGCCTTACTAGGATAATTCACTACATTTGCACCCAAAGTCCTCATAAGTTCATCCAAACCGATAGGACGCTCAGGACTATCAAACACATCGCGAGGACGCGTAAGCATGCACCCATAGTAGCTAGCGACGCGAAGTTCAGAAAGAGGCTTTACGACTTCCTCGCCAAGGCGATCCAGACCGTAGTCACGAAGGATCACATAGAGTGGATGCATCACTGTGACATCGCCATCCAGACTTAGGTCGTCTTGAAGGCTTTCGTTAACCAACGCCCGAATCGATTTGTCGCCGGCGACAGACTTGCTTGCACGTCGCAAATTTTTGTAACATCCGCTGCATGGTGCGATAATGTCAGTTAAACCTTGAGCTTCTGCGAGAGCTAGATTCCGGGCGGGTAAGGTAATAGCCGCATCTGGATTATTGACGTCAGCATGAACAGCACCACAGCAGTTCCAATCATTCAACTCAACCAATGCGATATCCAAATGCGCAAAGACAGCCCTTACCGACCGATCGTACTCTTTTGCACTGGAAAGCAAGCTGCAGCCAGGATAGTATCCATAACGTGTAACGGTCACGATGTTTTTTCCTTTCCAAATTTGCACAAGAGCGCTGCGAGTAACGCGCCAAGCAGGCCGAATATCAGACTCTTCCGCTCAACGTGTAAGCCATGCACGCCGCTTGCCACCTTGGGCCCACTTGAGGCGCTGATTCGGAAATTCTCCATCTCCTTGGGATTTCGGATTCGCTCTGGAAGGAAAGGGAGCTTCCGCTTCATCAGCATTCTCACACCCAACGGGACCATCTTCAAAAGGCTGGCAACATCCAAAACGCGCAGGTAGTATCGAGTGAGAAGCTCGGGCTCAAACATCCGACCATGACTCTGAACTGTCTCCGCAAAAGCTTGACCAAATTGCGCTTCTTTATCCTGTGTATACCCTTTCTGAATGGCCATTCGACGGAGTTCAGCCATCAGATCGGTGATCTCAATACCCCGAGGACATCGACTAGCGCACGAATAACAGGAGACGCACCGCCACATATCTGGGCTGGACAAAACCTCATGCTCCATACCCGACTGAATCATATGCAGAATACGCCGAGGGCCATATTCCATTTCATCGATAACCGGACAGGAACCAGAGCAGGTGCCGCACTGATAACACTGGAGGACCAACGCCCCACCCCGTGTATTCATAACCTCGGTCACAAAAGCGTTCATATCTCCAGAATTTGAGGCCATCACTCCCCCCCTACAACGGGAGCCGGCTGCCGAGCGGGCTCTCTAATGCCTTGAAGTCGGTCCGCTTCGCTCAATTCGAGAACGCCTGCCACACCCGGAACGTCTTGCATCCGACGCACGAAACGCATCAGTTTCGGTCGTGCTCTGTCGTTTTCTGCGACGATTGTCTCGATTGTGAGCTCCTGGATGGTTTCGTTGGTCTCTCTCATGACTCGAGCCCACTTCATCCCTTCCGTCGCTGCGATAGACTCAACACGGAAACGCTCCGGTGAGATGCCAAGGTTTTTAAGTTGGATCGCCAGTTTGTCCATCCGTTCTCCGGCATGTTGTCGACCATCGATGTAGTGGCAGTCCTGTGGATGACACCCGGACACGACAACCGCACCAGCGCCCAGCCTGAAGGCCTCCATCACAAAGTCACGATCCACGCGTCCCGCACACATAACCAGGATATTGCGAGTGTTCGCCGGGTATTCAAAATGGCTGACCCCTGCATTATCTGCGCCCATACCGCTGCACCAGCGGCACGTAAACGCCAGAATCTTCTCTTCGGGACGATCGGCAAGTAAGGCGTGAATTTGAGCGATGATCTGTGCATCCGTAAAGTGATGCTGAGTGATCGCATTATGGGGACACTCAGCGACGCAGGTACCGCAGCCATGACACTTGGCAGGAATAATCCGTGTCGGTTCACCAGAACCCGGTCGGTTATCGATCGCTCCGTAAGGGCATACTTCAAAGCATATGCTGCACTTCCCACCACGCGCGTTGATGCACCGATCAGGGTATACATAGGCAACGATGGGATCGATCTCCCAATTATCGTGAATCAGGACACGCGCTGCACGTCCGGCCGCACCACTCCCCTGCCCCACACTCTGGGGAATGTCCTTCGGCCCCTGGGCCGCGCCGGCCAGATAGACACCCTCCGTCGGCGTATCGATGGGCTTGAGTTTGGGATGCGATTCCATAAAAAACCCATGCGTGTCCGTCGGTACCGTGAGGATCCGAGCCAGGTCCTTGGCTCCTTCTGTTGGGATAGCAGCGTTTGCCAAACCAACCATCTCAAATTCGTATTCCATCGGCTTGCCCAGACTGGCGTTATCCGCACGCACGATCAGGTTTTTTGTCACCGGATCCTCGCGAATTTCGGCCGGACGCCCCTGGACGAACCGGATACCGGTCTGCCGAGCTCGCTCGTAGAATTCCTCGTAGGTTTTGCCGGGCGTGCGAATGTCAATACGGAAGATCGTAATATCCATCTCCGGATAGAGCCATTTCAAAAGGATGGCGTTCTTGATGGTGTACATACAGCAGAACCCGGAGCAGTATTCATTGTAGCGTTTGTCCCGCGAGCCAACACACTGAATCAACCCCAAGGTCTTCGGCATCTTTCCATCTGACGGACGTACAAACTCCCCCACCGTCGGGCCACCGGCACAGTGCAGACGCTCAATCTCCATCATTGTGGTTACATTTTCGTAGGTACCGTAACCATACTCCTCAATGACAGTTGGATCCCAAAGATCAACGCCGGTTGCAGTAATAATCGCACCAATATCGATTTCGACGACTTCAGGTTCCATCGCGAAGTTGATGGCTTCCAATTCGCCACAAGCCTCGACACATTTGTAGCATTCAATACATGCATCGCGGTCGATCGTATAGACCGAGGGAACCGCCTGAGCCATGGGTACATAGATAGCTTTGCGCGGACCAAGCCCCTCCTCAAACTCATTGGGTATGTCGATGGGGCAGACCTCAGCGCATAATCCACAACCGGTGCATCGATCTAGCAGAACGTATCGCGGCTTTTTCTCAACCTTCACCGTAAAATTGCCGATATATCCATCCACCTCTTTGACCTCAGAATAGGTCATCAGATGGATATGGGAATTCTTCCCAACGTCAACCATCTTCGGTGCTTCGATACAGATCGAACAATCCATCGTCGGGAAAGTCTTATCGAGCTGGGCCATCCGACCGCCAATAGTTGGTGTCTTTTCGACGAGATACGTCTCGATCTCCATATCCGCAAGGTCGAGGGCCGCACTGATACCAGCGATACCTCCACCAATAATCATCGCGCGCTTCGTCACCGGCACTTTGAACCGATCGAGCGGTCTCACATGGCTTACCTTGGCGACAGCCGAGGCCACAATCTCTTTTGCTTTTTCGATCGCCGCTGCTTTCTCGTGGGAATGGACCCAAGAGTCGTGCTCGCGGATATTGGCCATTTCAAACATAAAAGAGTTCAGCCCAGCATCGGAAATGCACGCACGAAATGTCGGCTCATGCATAGCTACGCTGCATGCGCCCACAACCACACGATCGAGACTGTACTCCGCGATATCCTGCTGGATCAAAGACTGTCCTGGGTCCGAGCACATATAACGGTGCTCTTTTGCGATCACCACGTTAGGAAGTGTCTTTGCATACTCGACAACTTCACTGGGTATTACAACGCTTGCAATGTTTGATCCACAGTGACAAACGTACACGCCAATGCGCATCGCGTTTTCATCCCGGTCATCTTCCACATATTCACTCACGATATTTGCCCTCCAATGGACATAATAGAGACTTGGGTATATTGAAAAGCTTACCCAAACTCTATCGCAATACCTCTTCCGATATTAACTTGCGACGCGCCTTTTGTGCTCGCTGATCGGGTGTCGTAAGCTCAAGTGCGTCTTTGGGACAGAACAATACACACTGGGGTCCCTCTTCTTCATCTTCGCACAGATCGCAGATTTCGGCCAACTTCGTCAGAGGATTGATGGATATCGCGCCGAAGTCACAAGCCTCAATACACCACGCACACCCATCACATAGGTCGGCGTCGACCCTCACAACACCCGTTTCTGCATCTTGAGTCAACGCATCCCGAGTACACACCTTGACACATGGTGCGTTTTCACAGGTGCGACACGTGACCGCGGTAATCAGAATTTCATCCACGCGAATGGTTCGAATTCGACTTCGATAGGTATTATATTCTCCCGTCTTCGTATAAGAGCAGACGTATTCGCACAATTGACATCCAATACATTTCTCGGGATCACACGTCACGTACTTATATTTCGACGTCGAGCTCTTCATCTTGTACTCCTTCATTCTCAGGTGAGAACCAATCACCATTTAGGTCGTCAGAAAGTATGGATTCTCCAGATCGGGGGACATCACGGATCAGGGGCCTGAGGGGGCTCGTGCCTCTCAAGCTCCAGGTCTTTTAGACACCGATTTCTTCCGCTACGTCTTCCATTCCCAAGGACTCAAGTTTGGATTTAGGAATAAGCCCCTCAGATGTCCATCCCTTGGCTTCGTAGTACAGATCTTTTAGGTACTCCAACTCTTCCTCCGTAACCACATGACCGGCCGACGGCCCTTTCGTCATCGGCTCGTGGTGCCAGCGATACGGAAGGCGATCGTCTTCCCGGGTCCATCCCTCTCGGATATTGAACGCCTTCTTGATTGTGTGCGCGCGTTCGCCGATCAGATCGACATCGTCGAAACCAAACTCCCACCCCGTGGTCGCATTGATAAGCTTCGCAATCGCCGGCCATGCCCCCTCGCGATCGGCCTTTCCGGTGAAGCAGCGGCGAATGAACTTACAGAGTGGAAGTGTATCGTAAACCGCGGCGTATTCTTCGGTGCTTTTCGCCAGTTCGCCACGGGTCTCATCGACAGAAAACCGATCCACGAGCCCCTTGATATCTGGATCATACGCCGCAGTACGATTGTGACATCCACCCCGCGTGCCCACAGCAAGGCCTAGAGCGAACGTCTTCAGTCCACGAGCATCGTACCCGGGATTTTCCAATCCCTTGATGTGCATGGCCCACTTCGTCGACTCCATTCCGCGTTCCTGGTCGATCTGTTCACTGGCACGCTTGGTGCCCAGAGCGAGAAGGGCACCGATGCCCTCACGATCGCGGATCATCTCCGTGAGGGTAACGCCGGCCTCGGCATTACCAAAATACGGTTCAAACCCATCCGGATATTTCTCGCAACGGAAATCATCTTTCGTCAACACGCCGCGCTCGAAAGATTCCATGGTCCAAGAGACCGTAACGCCGTTACTCATAGCATCCATCCCGCCGCGATCGCACGTATCGATCATCTTGATAATCGAGTTAAGATCATTGATGCCGCAATTTGGACCGTTGGCAAACAGACACTCGTACTCAATGCCAGTCATCGCGCCCGCGTAAAGGCCCTGATTCGCAGCGGACACCTGTTCGCAGGCGATTGGACACTGAGCACAGGCGATCTTTTTGACTTTGTGATGCTCCTCCAGATACTCACCGCTGACCATCTCAGCGTCCTCAAAGACCCCTTCTTGATAGTTGCGGGTAGGAAGCAGTCCTAAGTTATTCATATTAAGAACGTTAGTGACCGTTCCCAATATGCGGTATTTTGATGTATGCGGTCCCTGTGCGGCCTCCGTAATGTCGAAAGACATCTTCATCAGTGTCTCTGGATCAGCAACCGTCACACCCTGGGTCCCACGCACTGAAAGTGCCTTCAACTTCTTCGATCCCCACACAGCGCCATGTCCGGTACGACCGGCTTGACGTCCATCATTGGTCACGTTAGCGAATAGAACGCCGTTCTCACCGGCAGGTCCTATCGTCGCGGAGCGGACTTGGTCATCCATCAGATCCTCACGGATCGTTTCCTCTGTCTCAAAGGTCCCCATACCCAGATATTTTTCCGCATCTCTAAATCGCACGCGATCATCGTCCACGAAGACGTTGACCCATGATTCACTCGCTCCGTGAAGCACGATTCCATCCCACCCGGTCCGCTTCAAAGCAACGGAAAACCAGCTGCCCGACAAGCTGTCCCCCATATAGCCCGTAAGGGGAGATTTCGAGGCTAATCCGTACTTCCCACCAACAGGAACTGGCGTGCCCGCGAAAATTCCGTTCGCAAAACAAATAGGATTACCGGGAGAAAGAGGATCGCAGCCCGGTTCGATATTCTCCCATAGAAGGCGCGCAGCCATAGAAACACCACCAATATACGTTTTGTACCATATCTCCGGTTTGTCTTCGATCCACGTTTTTCGATCGGTGAGATCAATATGCAGAATCTTTCCGTGGTAACCTTGCATCAAATCCATCCTCCTGTTTTAAACCACCTACAACAGCGGAAGTGCTTCATCGCAATACCAACATAGAGGGTTGTCATCATCTTTCTGGAAGAAAATGTACAAGAAGAAAAGCGCCCGTCTTACAAGGCGCTTTCAGCCCCCGGCCAGGACCGACATTAGGATAATGCGATCGCCCTCAGAAGGTGAGTTGTTGTTCATCTGATCGGGTGAAATCATATGCTTCCCGTTGAGATTTAGCATATTAGATGATTGAAGGGACTCAAGACTTGGATGAATGACATTCCCAATCAGATCGGGATAGCGGTTCGCAAGTCGATGCAGTATATCACGATACGTCGCACCATCGTCCAACGTCAGAGACAAACTGCGACGATGCGTAATCACTCGGGAAAGCCCGGCAAACTCCACCTTAACTTCCATTTTGTACCTCCCACAATAAGCAATGGATGCATAGACTCAGCACGATACAGAGCCTGCATTCCAGAGTGGATTCTTAAATTCTATTGTAATGACATACTATTAAGCATATTGTCCCAAACTTCACAGAAGAAGTCAAGAGACAACCCTCACGAGAGATCCCGCAAATGACATCAACGAGGTAACGCACTAATTCACCTCGTTGATGTGCATCAGAAAAATCACCGCCTATCTATCGCTCCACAGGCGGACACCCACTCTCCCCCATAGATAACCGGATTACTTCGGTTCGATATCAACCACGGCGCCGGCATCCGGCTTAGGTGACTTGCTCTTGGCGCCGGAGGATGAGGTCGCACCTGATCGAGATCCAGATGGCTGGGATGAAGAAGGCTCGGCTTCTGATTTAGGAGCTTCGAGCTGGGGCGGTTGGAGATCCTGAGGCATCAGAGTCTGTCCGCGGAAATAGGCTCCCTCGTTGATCAGTAATGCTTTGACCGTAAGATCCCCCCAAACGCGTCCGGTATCGAGAATTTCAACCCGCGTTGCCGTGATATTGCCTTGAATTGCGCCGGCAACTGAGATATTCTTGGCTTTAACCTCGGCGCGTATCTTCGCGCTCTCAGTTACAACCAGATTGCCGGTGAGCTCGATGTTTCCCTCGACAATACCATCAACGCGAAGCCCTCCATCCCCCTGGATCTCCCCGTTGATATAGGTATTCGGCCCAATCGACGATTCAATAGGGGATTGACCGGATGGACGTTTTGCGGACATTGCAGACCCACTGTTCTGGGATGTATCTTTGGGTTTACTCTTGCCACCTAAGAATGACATATCGTACCTCCTAATTGTATTTCATTGATAGATTCAATAAACTTCAGTACCGGGGTTTCATTCATCTCCGATGTAAGGAATTCACTCCCAAACAAACACCATGACCTATTTCTGACTGATTGCCACTAAATTGATCATAATGAGCGAAAGCACAAATGTCAAGTTCTCTTTAGCAGCCTGGCTCAGAAATGACCGCCAGGGGTTAACGGAATTCAGCCCTCCGAAAGGTTCTGACGGGCAGCCCCCAAGACTTCCTGCTCCTCGGCACTAAGACTGTGCGAGGATTTCCAATTCTCAAGTGGCTTCGCGTATACACGTACGTCATCCAGCCCATGGAGACTGGTCATAATAACGCCATGTCCATTTTCATCGACCAACGCCATCGAGAAACTCTGGGCGCCCCCTACCCCATTGAAAGCATTATACCGCATCACACTAAGCCCTCGAATTGTATGGGGAAGCATACGCGCCATCTGTGCGACAGTGGCCTCGAGGCCCTCAATCCGTTTCTGATGCCGGTTCGTGCGCCGAAGGAGTTTAAGCGCAGTGTCTCCTTCCAAGTCGAGTGATTTTAGCTCTTCATACCGCTTGTCCATCGCAGCAACCCGTTTCTCCAACGTATACAGCCAATAGGCTGCCAGAAACAAGAGGAGGGTCGTCGCTATGGCCCAAGGAATGAGTACTCCGATCATCTGTCTCTACCCCTTTCCTGATCGTTCATCTTACGACGATTGGCCCAAGAATCAACCGGTCGCCGGTTATGTCCCCCGAGGCATCGAGTTGAGGAATTCTCCTTATTGTGCCCATTTCATACATTCCAACCTCTAGCCAGTATTGCCCCGGCGGAAGATTTCCCGGCAGAGTCAGTCGATAAGGATCGCGTACCTGCTGACCCTCCAACCACTTGGGAAACCACAAGTAGGAAGGGAAAGCCCCTCCTAGAGGCGTATAGTCGTGGCCGAACCAAGGACGACCCGTGGCATCAATCAGATGGATAAACACAGTATAACTGGTTCTCGGGGATTGCAGAACTCGCCAGGTTAGATTCAGATGGATCCGCTGTTCCGCGCGAACGAGCAAGGGGGCTTGCCAAAGTTGGTGACGATACTGATGCCCAACTCGGGCCAATACATTCATCAACGCAACGTCGTTACCAATATTGACCAGAGCGTGACGGTCCAGCGTTCTAGCTGTTTCAGATGAACCTGGGGTTTCCCATACTGAAACCTTACCCAGATCCAGGGTGTCAGCTCCGTTCTCAAATAGCAAATCTTTATGATTGTCCGTCATATCGGTATATCCGAGTCGAAGGGAATACTCCCCTGGCGGCAAGGAGAAAGGAATATGCACATTGTATTTTTCAGCGATGATCTCACCGGGTATCCAATCCGGTGTAAGGCGTCGGCTGTCTGTCGTCCACCGCTGCGTGGTTCCCGCAAACTCGGCAAAAGGCATCAGGATATGACCTTCCGGCTCGGGAACCCGAGCATAGAGAACTACAGATACGACATCACCTGGATCCACATCCGTATCGTAGAGATCATAGCCGATGATCTCAAGCCTCTGATTCTGTACCCGCACTCTCAGACCATGCTGGGGTGTAACCGGGGTCCTGGCTGGGGGTTCTAGCACCTGCCACAAATCCCCATACGGTCGAAGCCGAAAACCCAGTTCTCGAATCTCGCGCCGATAGGT
>CAYMAQ010000027.1:17293-26525 GCA_964388385.1 uncultured Anaerolineales bacterium
AACACGATAATCGTCAACGACCGGACCCGCTTCAAGCGCTCAACTTGTGACAGGGTGCCCAGAAAATGCCCCATACCCACCCCCATCAAAATGCCAATACCCGCAAACGGATGCAGCAAATAGGCCATGACATCTTGAACTGAGTTCATCGTGAAAGCCAGGTGGCCCACGAGAAAGAGTCCGAAGAGCCACATAAGACGGGGATACAACCTTATGCTAACTATCACTCCGACAAGTGCTAGTCCGAGAAGTGGCCACACATATTGAAGGTTAGCCAGGCTTAAGAACACGCGCAGTCGATTCCACTGATCACCCCACCCAAAATGAAACAGATTGCCCCTTAGCCCTTGAGCGGTTGCATGCCGGAAAAACCCGGATAATGTGGCCATATCCGTGGGCCCAAAGGGCGTATGGGGACTCCGCAAAGGAAAATAAAGCCACGGTGTCAAGCCGAGCAAGCCAGACAGAAGCACCGACAGAAAGAGCCGCGGTGTGATCAAGAACCTCGGACGCCGGATCAGCACCAATACCGCATAGGCAGGTATCCCCCAGATCGTGATGGGATGATGGGATACACCCAATCCAACTGTAAACGCAGCGAGATAGAGATTCCAATCCGTATCATCCAAAGTCCAACGAACAAGTAGCCAAACCTGCGTCATAGTCAACGCGACACTCATCACGTGAGCGTTTGCGTGAATACTGTGTTGCCACAAATCCGGTGCAATGGCAACAAACAAGGCCGCGAAAAGCGCTGGAATCACATCATCGATCAAGGTCTTCTCATGGGAATCATGGGTTCGGGCCAAGCGGAATGTAATAGCCCCCACTCGACTCGCTGTCCAGGCACCCGCGGTCGCGGCAAGCAGATTAGTCCTCAGCGCAACAGAGCCTATAGGAACCAGACGCTGCCATATGCCGGCAACCAATGTATAAAATGCATAACCAGGGGGATGAGCAATACCAAAGATCGCTGGAATAAACTGGTACTCGGAAGGGTCACCGTACAAAGTGCCGGGAGCTACAGTGAATGCGTACAGAAACCAAGCGAGGACGAAGATCCCGGCTTGAAGTAATAGAAACGCACGCTTATCGGTTTTAGGCACAGATCGAGATTTGATCACAAGCTCCTCCAAGACAGGCATTATAACGCAACTCCTTCACCTGTCGAACAAATACTCTCTTGATTTATAGAGATTCATCTTTATAATCGCACGTATCTTGAGGTTGTTTTTGTGCCGCTTTTTGCTTGTCCGTGGAACTCGCCATTTCAGCCGGTTTTTTTGTCAGACGCAGGAGTAAGCATGAACACTGAGAACAAAAATAATCGCGACAAAAACCGAAACATCATCACGGTATTGATTGCTGCCGCCCTAGTTGCGGTGGCCTTATGTATCTGTGCGATCTGCATTGCAGGTGGAGCGATTCTCTTCACAACAAAATCAGGCACGCAGACCACACCCGCCCCTCACATGCCCCCGACCTACACCCCGATTCCGACCCCGACACCGATATCCACGGGCGAGGTGCTGCCTCCTAAGGCCCAAGAAACGTTGGAAACGATCAGAACATCAGAAATACCGGAAGCAGACCTCCATGAACTCGGTATCCGATTCTTGAGTGTATCTCCGGATACATCGCGCACCGCCTCTAGTATCAATCCGGATTATTCGATCGGAACCGTGAGGACATTTATTGCCTCCAACCTGGATGCCGATGAGACATTTGAGATTCAGGCTGAGCTTGTCTACAAGACAGACCATGTCTATATGTGGGTCGAAGAAGGTGTCTCAAGAGACGTAGATGCCATTCGGGAAGCAGCCGAGCTTTTCGAGAACCACACGTACCCGACGAACCGTGCCTTCTTCGGTTCAGAATGGACACCGGGTGTGGATGGAGACCCTCATTTGAGTGTCCTTCATGCCGAGAATCTGGGCAACACAGTCGCCGGGTATTTTTCGAGTGCCGATTCCTACGTCAAGGCTGTACGGGAGGACTCCAATGAGATGGAGATGTTCTACATTCACGCAAGTCCGGGGATGGAAGTTGGTATGCCATTTTACAACGGTGTCTTGGCTCACGAGTTTCAACATATGATTCACTGGTATAACGACCGCAACGAAACCACGTGGCTCAACGAAGGTTGTTCCGAGTTAGCGATGGAGTTGAACAATCGGATGTATCCCGAAGGTCGAGGTGTATATGAGGTCGGAGACAGTGAATATGCATATCTAAATCAGCCTGATACGCAGCTGAATACGTGGCCAGAGGTCAGTACGACCGGTTCGGCCTCTCCTCACTATGGCGCATCTTATCTATTCTTGGCCTACTTCCTGGATCGGTTTGGCAACCGCGCCACCCAGGCTCTGGTCCGCCACGATCTTAACGGTATGGAAAGCGTCGACGCTGTGCTCCGCGACGATCTGTCTTTAAATATCGCCCACGCGGATGTTTTCGCGGATTGGACAGTAGCTAACCTACTCGACGCCCCCACACTTGATCAGGGCCAATACGGTTACGACTCTATCGATATCAGCCTTCCAACCATCGATCAAGAACATGGTGGGTGGGGACTCAGTCCCTACCCAGTTGAAGAACGCAGTACGGTAAAACAGTATGGGGTCGATTATATCCGGGTAAGTAGCAGAAGTCCGCTCGAACTGAACTTTGTAGGATCTGATTTCGTACCACTGATGGATACCGATCCATACGGGGGGGAGTACCTCTGGTGGTCTAACCGCGCTGATGAGTCCAATACAAAACTCACCCGGGTCATCAATCTCCCATCTGCGGAGCGTATTACCTTGGATTTCTGGGCATGGTATCACATTGAAGAAGATTGGGATTATGCATATGTAGTCGTGGGTAGTTCCCCAACCGGCTCGGTGCCGAATAATCTGGATGGCGATGAAATTCAATGGAAGATACTCGAGGATGATACGCTTAACTGCACCTTGTCGAATCCGAATAATGGAAATCTGGGCTGTGGTCTCACCGGAAAGAGTGCCGGATGGCAAAACCTGACCGCAGATCTTACCGAGTATCAGGGTCAAGAAATTGCTTTGCGTTTTGAGTACATCACCGATGCCGCAGTCAATCAGGCTGGACTGGGGCTGGACGACATAAAAATCGAAGTGGAAAGCGAAGTTATTACCTACGAAGATGCAGAGGGTGAGAACGACGCGTGGATCGCAGAGGGGTTTGTACGTCATGCGAATATATTACCGCAGGATTGGATTGTCCAGTTGATCTGGAACGACGACCCTCCGGAAGTCGAACGTCTCTTGTTCCTGGACAAAACCTATGGTAAATGGGTGATTCCCTTCGACCGCGACCGCGACGAGGCGTTCATTGCCATATCGGCGCTAGCACCGACGACGACAGAAATGGGTAGTTACGAATATGCCCTCCGTCCGGCAAAGTAATTAGAATTCGGGCACTCATGATAACCAGATCCTCCACATCCCCCATCGGCATTTTCGACTCTGGCGTCGGCGGTCTTTCGGTATGGCGCGAGATCCGCTGCCTATTGCCCTACGAAGATACTCAGTATGTTGCAGATCAAGCCCACATCCCGTATGGCCCTCGGCCTGTAACGGAGATCAGAGACTTCTCTCGAGGTATAACCAAGTTTTTAATGCGCCAACGCTGTAAGGCTATTGTGATTGCATGCAATACAGCCTCCGGCGCCGCTCTCCACATGCTTCGCAAACAGTTTCCCCACGTCCCTTTTATCGGGATGGAACCGGCGGTCAAGCCCGCTGCCGAACATACCAAAACCGGTGTAATCGGGGTCATCGCTACCCCCACAACCTTTCAGGGAGAGCTTTTTCGCAATCTAGTTTCCCGTTTCGGAATGGATATTCAAATCCACACACAGACGTGTCCAGGATTGGTCGAGATTGTGGAATCCGGGGAGTCAAATAGCAGACTGGCTGAAAAAACAGCGCGTAACTGTATCGAACCGCTCCTTAAACACAACATCGATCAATTAGTGTTGGGATGTACGCACTACCCTTTTCTTTCCCGCACAATCAAGCGCATCATTGGACCTGAAATCGCCCTCATCGATCCCTCACCGGCGATTGCAAGGCAAATAAAACGAATTCTTCACGCCAACAAAACCACAAACGTTCAGAACAAACGGGGACAGCACACTTTTTACACCACCTCTTCAGCGAACAACCTCAAAACATTTATCGAGACCTCAATAACACCTCCCCACCCCCACATCCTGCAGATTGAATGGCAGTCCATGCACCTGATAAAACCAAAAAGTTTCGCATAGACAATTTTTCCTCATAGTGACCAACAGGAGCATGACCCCTCGCGCGCTATGACTACGCGAAATACACAGTGGGGCATCTACCCTTCACATACCAAAGACCCCGAAAATCCATATCTTGACTCACATCCCCCAACCGGTTATACTCCATCCACAGATAATATGGAAATGATAATGCTATGATCAATCAAAAAAATCGAGCTTTGCGTCTCATTCTCATCGCAATCGCTTTGATCGCGATGATCCTGTTGAGTGCTGGATTGTCCCATGTGACGCTGGACGCGGGAATCCCGTTTTCCGACCTTTGGGCCTTCTTGGTCAATGAGTTCCGTGGCGGTTTGTTTATGCGACCTGAAGTCATTGGTACGATGGAGGCTGAAGCGTTGGTTCGCATCATTCAGATTTTGTATTTCATTGCGTTTGTCAGCTTCCCCATCGTGGTCATTATGATTATTGTTTCACCGGAGCTGCGCAAACGGGTCATACGAATGTTGATTCAATTTGCACTGATCGCCCTTGCCATCTCTCTTT
Source organism: uncultured Anaerolineales bacterium (assembly GCA_964388385.1). GTDB lineage: Bacteria > Chloroflexota > Anaerolineae > B4-G1 > SLSP01 > PWVB01. The sequence continues at coordinate 22,110 of CAYMAQ010000027.1, forward strand.
TCACTCAGAACAGAACACAAGTGGAATCTGAGGAAAGACTGGATCCTCCCGCTCAACTTGTACCCCCTTCAGCAGGCGAGATATCCTCAATTACCGAGGAATTTCAATCCCAGGTCTCGCAGACTGTCGTCTGGACAGCAAGCTTAATGTTAGCTTTGGTTATCGCTGGAATCGTTGCCTATATTGTGATTCGCCTAAGACCAAATCGCTCTCCGAAACCCTCTCTAGAATCACTGGCGACCCGCGCCGAATCTGCAGCCGAAAACCTGCTCCGCGGAGGAGACTTTCGTGACACGATACTCAAATGTTACGCCGATATGAATCGCATCGCGAAGGAGCATCGCGGCCTCCAGCGTGATGACTCTCTAACCGCAAGAGAATTTACGGACTACCTTGTGAGAGCCGGACTTCCTGAGGAGCCGGTTCGGGAGCTCACTGCCCTCTTCGAAGAGGTCCGATACGGTCACAAATCGTACTCCGATCGAGAAGCCCAGGTGGCGGTGAACAGTCTCCAAGCTATAGCCGTAGCCTGCAGAAATCCCATATGAAGCCACGTACCCGCTCAAAACTCAAGACGATCTTGATATTTGCGGCTGTACTTCTAATGCTGGCAATTCCTCTGATGTTCCTCCTGGAAGATTTTGTGCGTGACGCCATTCTGGTTCCGCTGGCTTATATCGCGTGGTTACTGGGGATCATTGTTGGTGCTTTGCCACAGAGGTATAGTCTCGCAGCCATTGTCGCACTAGGCGTCTATATTGCGATCCGCAGTCTCAGGCGGAATCGCAGGGATCAAACAACCACAAGCACTCAAGCCTTTTATGCGAGGGGAAATCTGACTTTGTGGGCCGACCGCTTACGCTTGGTAGCACGAGGCGCGTATTCTCAGCAACGTTTCCGCTATCATCTGGGTCGTTTAGCCCTCAATGTCCTCGCTCACGAATACCGAATCACTCCGATCGAGCTGGCAAACCGTATCCGGGAGGGAGAGATTGAGATTCCCGCGGATATCCAACCTTATATACAAAGCGCTGTGAATGCCCGTTATCTGACAAGGCGCTACCACTTTCCGGTCGTCGATCAGCTTCTCACGTGGCTGCGCAGCAAACTACAGTCAGACAAATCTTCAGAGGATCTTCAGGATATGCATCGTGAGATCAATCGAGTTATCACCACCTTACAAACGATACTTGGTATGGAGTTAGAAAGAGGCTCATAGGATGAATGAAAACAGACTCAGCGCCCCCCAATCGCCTGCATCGATCGAGGTCAAAGGCGTGTGTAACGGAATCATCGATGAAATGGAAAGCGCCATCGTAGGTAAAACCGAAGTTCTCAGGACGATCTTGTCCGCAATCTTAACGAGTGGTGGACACGTTCTCCTCGAAGATTACCCGGGATTAGCAAAAACACTGATCGCCAAAAGTTTCGCAACCTCGTTGGGCTTGACGTTTAAGCGAATCCAGTTTACACCGGATCTACTCCCCGGAGATATTACCGGTGGGTATATCTACAACCAATCCAAGGGAACCTTTGAGTTGCGCCGGGGTCCCTTATTTGCCAACATCATCTTGGCAGACGAGATCAACCGCGCTTCGCCCAAGACTCAGTCCGCCCTATTAGAAGCTATGCAAGAATATCAAGTCACCCTGGAAGGTGAAACACTCCCTCTGCCAGATCCGTTTATTGTCATCGCGACTCAGAACCCGATTGAATACGAGGGCACCTTCCCGCTACCTGAAGCCCAACTCGATCGATTCATTATGAAGCTCTCGGTGGGATACCCCTCCGAAGTGGACGAGAGGGAAATTCTACGCAGAAGAAGGGAACGCCGACACGATGCGTTCTCTTTGACATCGGTGACCCAGGCGGAGGGCCTACTTACTATGAGAGAATCCATTGAATATGTCACCGTCGACGAAGATATTGAGCGGTACATAGTCGAACTTACACGGACCACCCGCACGCATCGCCACGTCGCGGTAGGCGCGAGTCCACGCGGGGCGCTGGCGCTGCTAAAGCTGTCACGGTCGTGGGCTGCGATGAATGGACGGGACTACGTGCTGCCTGACGATGTCAAACATTTCGTGCACGCAGCCCTGAGCCACCGACTCATTATGGAACCAGACCTGTGGGCGGAGCGTCGGGCTGCCGATGACGTCATCGACGAATTACTGCGATCTGTACCCGTTCCGGTGATCGAAGGCGTGTAGATGGCCGATCGGCGCACCCTCTTGATCGCCGTCCTCGTCTATATCTTGGTACTTACTGGATTGACGATCCTGGATGGAGCTCTCATTGCCCTGGCGCTGCCCTTAGTCCTCTATTTGGCAGCCACGGTGCAGTCTGACTTACCGGAGCTTCGAATCACGATAGCACGCCAGTTATCGAATAGTTACCTATTGCCGGATAAGCCTGCCACAGTCACACTTGAGATTCAAAATCAAGGCCCCTATCTGGAGGAGCTTGTGATTTCCGACGTCGTGCCTGCCGGTCTCGAAGTCGAAGGAAATACCAGTGTTATGCTCTCGCTGCCTAAGGACTCCATTTATTCGCTGACCTACGAGGTTAAGGGGCCCAGAGGTACCTATCAATTCAGCAATGTCCATTGTGTTGCACGGGAGGCCTTTGGGCTGATCAAAAAAGAGGTTCGACTACAACAACCCGCTCGACTCTCTATTTTGCCGGAGGTTTGGAATCTCAGACCGATCGAGATCCGACCCAAACGCACCCGGGGATTTGCCGGCCCCATTCCATCGGGCAAACCGGGATCAGGCACCAGTTTTTTCGGCGTGCGGGAGTACCATACGGGCGACCCCCGGCGATGGATCAATTGGCGCATCAGCGCCCGTTATCCCAATAGGTTATTCAGCAACGAGTTTGAACAAGAACGTATCGCTGACGTCGGCCTGATTCTGGACGCCCGCCAGCGCACAAATGTGACCGCTGCAGGTCAAAGCCTGTTCGAACACGCGATTCGGGCAACTGCAGCGCTGGCCGATTCTTTTCTGAAAGATGGCAATCGTGTCGGCCTACTCATATATGGTCGTGGATTAGAGCGTACCCATCCAGGATATGGAAAACTTCAGAGGCAGAGTATTATGCGAGCGTTGTCTCACGCCCAGATCGGGGACAGCCTCGTATTTGATAACCTCGACTATCTTCCCACACGGTTCTTTCCCAGTGAGTCGCAGATTGTGTTGATCAGCCCGCTTTGTCAGGATGATCCATCGGTGCTCACTAGTATTCGCGCCAGAGGTTACAGTGTACTGGTGATCAGCCCCAATCCGGTCGATTTTGAAGCCCGAATCATCGGCGGTCGAGATGATCCGTTCGTGAAAATCGCACGCGAACTCGCCGAGCTCGAACGCGGATTATGGATCAAAACACTGAGGAGAGTCGGTGTTCGCGTGGTGAACTGGAAAGTCGTCGATCCGTTGGACAATGCCATTCAGCAAACGCTCAACCGCGTATCGCGAGGACATCGCTATGGTCAAAATCGACCTCGATAACGAAAAATCGCGCCCTAAAATCGGGGCGGATTTTCAAATGACGCCGCTTCGTCGAACCCTATGGGCGCACTTCGCATCCATCGGTGCCGTTTTGATCACACAAGTCCTCCTTGGGATCACACAGGACAACGACACCATCGTGATTTTCGGGCTGGGCCTCGTCGCAGCATGGATGATGATTGAAGCCACACAAAAGCTGGCAGCATTCATAGGACTTCCTCTGACCGCACTGACGATTGCCACCGCCCTCGAAGTCAATCAGTATCCCAATGCTCCATGGATACTCCTCAGCCTGACAACCGGCCTGGCTGCTTGGGACACGTACCATCTGCTTCGCAGGAGCAACGCAATCGATCACATCGAGAGATCTACAGAGCTCGAGGGGGTACACCTTCGACGTTTGTTTCTGCTCTTGGGTGTGGGGACTGTTGCAGGGATCACAGCAATGCTTACCGAGATCGATCTCGGATTCGGTCTAGCACTCATCCTCGGACTCCTTGCGATCTTCGGTATCGGCCAGACTGTGCGCTATCTACGGAAAAACAGCAACTGAATCGTGATCTTACCGGCTCACGTAACCTCGCTCAAGCAAGATAAGGTAAGAGAGCTATCAATCACTCACTGAGCAGGCCTGCAGCAACCGCCAGTTCCTGCATCTCCTGAGTGATCGCACGACGGCGACCGGTCTTGATATCTCTCGTAAGCTTTTCAATCAACTCATCAGCGTTCTGGGTTGCAGATTCCATTAACTGATACCGAGCCGCGTGTTCGGTGCTGGAAGCCTCCAACATCAACTGATATGCCATAGTCGTCGTCCACTGCTCAATAATGCGAGCATAGATACCGACGGGATCCGAATCGACGATAACGTCCTCGGCGTATGGACTTGTGGTGGGAGTATCGT
>CAYMAQ010000028.1:0-25384 GCA_964388385.1 uncultured Anaerolineales bacterium
CCGTGCGGAATGGACTACACTGGGGACAGATATGCTCAAAGCAGAGCGTCACCACGCGATCCTGGATGCGCTGCAGGCCTCGGGTGCGGTCCGGGTCTCCGAACTCGCTCAAACGTTAGACGTCGATCCTGTGACCATCCGCCGGGATCTGAGCCAGTTGGAGGCAGAAGGACGGCTGCACCGCGTTCACGGCGGTGCGGTGCTCCGGGAGGTGAATCCCGAGCGGAGCGAAGCCACGGGCATCCACCGGCGGATCGCGGAAGCAGCGGCGAAGTTCATCCCGGACGGCAGCGTGGTCTTTGTGGGGCCGGGCACCCTTCCGGCGGAGATGATGCCCTTCTTTGAGCCGCGCGCGAACCTTACCATCATCACCAACGCGCTCAACGCCGCGTGGAGCGTCGTCAGGCAGACGCAGCACACCCTCCATCTGATGGGCGGGCAGGTCGGCGAGGACCTGGGCATCTACGGCGAGCCGGATACCCTGGAGAATATCCGGGCCGACTGGATCATCCTCGAGGCCGACGGGCTGGACGCAGAACGGGGTCTGACCCACGACTCCCACCAGGTCGCAAGCCTCGCACGCACGCTCTTGAAGCTGCGCGCCCAGGTCATCGTGCTGATGCCGCCGGAGCGTCTGGGGCGCGCGGGCGCGCTCTTCGTCGCTCCCGCCGGCGAGGTCGACGTCCTGATCACCGCACGAGAGGCGGACAACCCGCCGCTCTGGGATCTCAGCGAGCTGGGTATCCGGATCGTGCTCACGTAGTTAGGTAGTTGAATAGGGCGATCGCAGTTGTCCGAAAAGGCTCAAAGCCTCCGCTTCAGCGATATTAGCCTTCGCTAAAGGGGTATTTGGCATCGAAACCCTCCCCAAAGCACGGGGCTTTGAGCCTTAACTGCAATTGCCCTAGGTCGTTAAAAGTCGGCTTTTTATGCAGTTACTTTGAACGTCGAACTCGCAACTTTAAACCGGTTTTTGTCTCATTCTTGAAAGGAGCCATCCATGGCCAGTGTAAACTACGAACACGTAACGAAGCGATTTGGCGACATCATCGCCGTTTCCGACTTGACGATCGAGATCGAGGACAAGGAGTTCCTGGTCTTCGTCGGCCCCTCCGGCTGCGGCAAGAGCACCAGCCTGCGGATGCTGGCGGGCCTGGAGGAGATCGACGAGGGCGATATCTACATCGGCGACCGCCTGGTCAACGACGTGCCGCCCAAGGACCGGGACATCGCGATGGTCTTCCAGTCCTACGCGCTCTACCCCCATATGTCGGTCTACGACAATATGGCCTTCGGCCTGAAGCTGCGCAAGGTTCCCAAGCAGGAGATCGACCGCCGCGTGAAAGAGGCCGCCGGTCTGCTGGGCATCGAGCACCTGCTCGACCGGAAGCCCAAGCAGCTATCCGGTGGTCAGCGCCAGCGCGTCGCCGTCGGCCGGGCCATCGTCCGGGAGCCCAACGTCTTCCTGATGGACGAGCCGCTGTCGAACCTCGACGCCAAGCTGCGCGTTCAGGCCCGCGCCGAGATCTCCAAGCTGCACCAGCGCCTGGGCACCACCTTCATCTACGTGACCCACGACCAGACCGAGGCGATGACGATGGGGTCCCGCATCGCGGTGCTGCGCGACGGTGTGCTGCAGCAGATCGACACCCCTCAGCGGCTCTACGACTATCCGGGCAACATCTTCGTCGCCGGCTTCATCGGCAGCCCCTCGATGAACTTCTTCGACGCCACGCTGATCCAGGAGGACGGTGCGACGTATATTGACACCCGCGACTTCCACCTGGAGATACCGGAGGATATGGCCGACACCTACAAGCCGTATCTGGGTGAAGAGGTCGTTATGGGCCTGCGTCCCGAGCACGTCCACGACCCCGAATTCACGCCGCCCGGGATCACGCCCGCGATGGTCGAGGCCGAGGTCGAGATCACCGAGCTGATGGGCAACGAAGTCAACACCTACCTCACCACCGAGAACCACAGCTTCCTGGGGCGGTTCGACCCGCGCACCAAGGTCACGGTGGGCATGACCAAGACCACGGCCTTCGATATGAGCCGGATCCACATCTTCGACAAGCAGACGGAGAAGGCCATCCGCTAGAGGAATCCAGATCACAGACCGCGGGACGAAGATCCCCCCAACGGGGACATTCGTCCCGCACACGACGGGATTCAGAGGCCCGGGGAAGACCCCCCGGGCCTCTTCGTTTCGGCGGTTCAACGCGCGACCGCCTTTTCCGGGTTGACAACTTCCGAAGTTTACGTATAATCCAAACTGGATTACGAAAGGCCCCAGTGGCGGAATAGGCATACGCGGCAGGTTGAGGACCTGTGCCCTTTTGGGCGTGGAGGTTCAAGTCCTCTCTGGGGCACCATATAGGAGGCCGGCTCTTCTGAGCCGGCCTCTTCTGATGCGTGCTTGGCCTACATGGACTCTCCAACCGATCAGCGTCCAGGGTCATCCAGAGCTTTGCTACCAGGGGAACTCGTAGGTGGGCAGATAGACATACCGCTCCATCCCGACCTCCAACCGGGCGTGCGCGCCCGGTCCCAGGCTCACCTGGAAGACGTTGTCGCTTATCCCATACGTATCCACCCGGCCATCCTGGCCTTTGACCTGCACTTCGGTGAAGTGGTGCTCCCCAAAGGTACCGGCCTGGACCAACACGAGCCGACCCGCCAGGGGATCGGTGTTGACCAGAGAAAGCACCAGCCCCCCGGGCGTGATGCGTTCGACCAGCGCCGCGACAGCATCGGGCAATCCCGGTCGGAAGAGAACCGGATCGAAATACCGCACGCTGGCGTGGAGCAACCCACCGTGGTAGACCGCGGCGGGTGTCCCCATCGCCATCTGAATCAATCCCTCGGGGACCACCGGATTGAGATTCTGCCAATGGTGGACGTCCCAGGTCTCCAGGCTCTCCCAATCGTCGACGTCCATTGCATCCAACCGCCGCCGCATACAGATTTCAGTATCGGTGAGCACCTGATCGGGGAAGTCGGGGTTTTCTTCCATCACGTAGCCAAACCAGCGCTCGGGCCCAAAGTGTCCGGCCTTTCCAAAGCTCGGGGGGCCCTCGTACCAACGCGAGCGGTCGGGAAAGCGGGTCTCGATACGCGCCCAATCCTCCGGATCCCGGCTCAGATAGTAGAGATGCAGGTGGTGGCGCGGCTGCATCGGCCGGTAGTCGAACCAGCCGGCCGCCCCATGCCGGAACGGCACCACGACCTCTCCCTCCTGCGTCTCCCGGAGCGACCAGAGCAGGTCGCTCTGCGAGCGATGGAGATCGAGCCAGCTCGCGTCCCCGGTCAGAAGTGTGGCATTGGCCCCGGCGATGAGCGTTGATTCCAGGAGGATCCACGCGCCGTGGGGCCATCGCCAGCCGTAGTATCCACCCCACCAGCGCCCACCCATCCGCTCGCCGATCTCGCCGTGGGGACCTACGTTGTCCGGTAAAATGCCGCCGTTGCGCTCGGCGCGCTCCCGCCAGGCATCGAGATAATCCAGCACCCACGCCTGGTACCGTTCATCGCCGGTGTACATGTAGGCACTGGTCACCAGACTGGTCGCGTTGAGGTTCAAGGGGACGTCGCCGGGCACCATTCGCTCGTTCATCAGCGCCAGGATCCCCTCAAAGACCTGATCATCGGTCCAGTCGAGGATCGCAAAAGGATCGTCGGTCTCGTGCCCCGGCACGTCGGTATACGGCGTCAAATAATGCGCGAGTACCGGTCGATGCGTCACCCAATCTTCCGCCGTCATCTGGAACTGCGGCCCCCGGCTGCCGTTGATGGGCGACCGGATGACACGATGGTCGGGATCCCAGTTCTGCGCCTCGGGGTCGTTCCCGGTGTACATATCGGCAAACCGCAGCGCCCGCGTCCGATCCACATGATGGTGGGGGTTCGCCAGGGCCAGGTAATAGATGTAGGTGGAGCTCTCCCCGTGGTGCATCCAATCGTAGTACGCATCGAATTCGCGATAGACCTGCCCATATTCGGTGAATTGCCACGTGATCGCATCCCACTCACGGCGAGCGATTTGGTGGACATGTTCGCCCCCGCCCAGCAGATAGAACAGCGGGAAACTGACGAAACTCTCATAGCCATCGTCCGACCCGTCCATACCGGGCCAGCGGTCGCGCCAGATCAACGTGCCATCGGGTCGCGTGTAACGCGCGACGAAATCCACCGCCGCCTCGTTCATCACGTCGATAAGATGCCGCTGTCTGACCGCCCAACTCGGCGGATGGGTACGTCCCTCACACACAATCGTCACCCAGGGCTCGTCCTGTCCGGGGAAAAAAGGGCCTTCGCTTTCGTAATTATCCATTATGTCACTCCTTGCGCTAAAACAATGTTCACTGACACGTAAGCCGGCACCAGGAAACTCACAGCATCACGTCCCAACCCTTGCGGCTACCGCAGCAAAGGGAGAAGATTACTATACGCGTCGGTCCAGAGCTGCATCTCCGGGTCGTAGAACGTCACGAGATCCGCCCCGCCGCCCGAACCCATATCGACCCACCGCTCTCGATCCCGGGCCATCAAGACCCAGAACGATGCATACCGCATCGATCCATCCCCGTCATCCTCAACGACAACGCCCTGTAAGTCAAAATGATCAGCCAGCACAGCCAGCAACGGACGCATGTTCAGGTGGCTCGTACTGATGTTCGCCGCGAGTACCCCATCGGGCTGCAGATGATCCAGATAGATGTCAAAGGCCTCGCGGGTCAAGAGATGGACGGGCACCGCGTCCCCACTGAAAACGTCGAGGATGAGGATGTCATACCCCTGGACGTCTCCACGTTGGAGCTCCTGGGCCAACGATAACCGGGCATCGCCCAAGATGACGTCGATCTCGGCGGCGCTATCCGCCAGATAGCTGAAATAGCCCCCCTGTCCCTGGGCGTAGTCGATCACCTGCGGATCGATCTCGTAAAAACGGTAAACGTCGTCTTCGCGTCCGTACGCTGCCAGCGTGCCTGCGCCCAGCCCCAAAACGCCCACGCGCAGGCGCGAATCGCGGGCTTTCATCGCCTCGAGCTGCATCCCTACGCCGCTCGAGGGGCTGAAATAACCGATGGGCTCGCTGCGAAGTGCGGGCTCCGCGTACTGGACCCCGTGAATCGTCGCACCGTGGACCAGGCGGTAGACATCGCCCCGTGACCGTTCCACCTCCTGCACGCGAAGCACACCGTAAAAATTACGGGTTGCCGTCAGCGTTGAGACCTGAAAGAGACGAAGCGTCTCCGAAAAGGCGAGGATGCTCAAAACCAACGCCACCAGCAGCATGGCAGTCATCGGCATCCGCAGGCGGGTGTAGAGCGGTGACGACGCGTCCAGGACCTGGGCGGCTGCAACCGCGCCCCAGGCCACGATGACGCTTAACGGTAATTCCCACATACTGTCGAAGGCCAGGGGGGCGATGAAATTGACCAGGACGCCGCCAAGCGCCCCGCCCAGTGCCACGATGAGATAGAACTGGGTCAGATACCGGGGACTGGGTCGAAGCTTCACCATCTCACCGTGGCAGGCCAACGCCCCGGTGAAGAGAAGCAATCCAAAAGCGTAGAGCTGAACCGGGACCGGCAACATACCGGCGCGGACAATGGCGCCACGATATGTCACCGTAGCAAAGAAGAAGAGCAGAAGATAGCCCCGACGATAACTCTTTTCTCCGCTGAACACAATCACAAACGTGAGGAGGTAGAGTGCCAGGAGCACCACCCAGAGCAACGGCACAGCCGCCACGTTCTCGGTCATCTGTTGGGTCGTCGCCAGAAGCAGCACCGAGGCCGTCGCCGAGAGCAGCAGCCACATCAGCCGTCGGGGCCAGGTCGGCGGCGATCCCATCGTCCCGTGATCGACCTTGTCAGGATCTGGCAACCGGATTATACAGCCCCGTCTCCAGGCCAGGACCCCTACCCCCACCGCGAAAAGACCGTAACCCGCTGTCCAGATCCAGGACTGCTCGGTTAACTCAAGATTAGGCTGAACCAGGGTCGGATATCCCAGGAGTGCGGCCATCGATCCCACATTCGAAAGCGCGTAGAGCGGATACGGACTGCCCCGGGCTCCCTCAGAGGTCTTACGAACCGCCCAACGCTGCAGCAGCGGGCTCGTCGTAGAGAGGACAAAGTACGGGAAGCCGACACTGACCATCAGAACGAGCAGAATTCGAAGAAGGGGGTTCATCGCGCCCTGCGGCTGCCAAGCAGGACCGGGGATCAACGGCGTCGACCAGGCCAGCGACGTCGTCAACACTGTCAGGAGCGAAACCCCCAACAATCCCAGATGGACCCAACGCTGCTTGCGAATCGCAAGCCGTTCGGTCGCCCAGTGACTGTAAGCGTGCCCCACCACCAGGAGCAGCTGGAAGAAAAGCATTGAGGCCGACCAGACCGACGCGCCACCGCCAAACCAGGGCAACAGCACCTTGCCCATCAGGGGCTGGACGAGAAACAGGAGAAACGCTGACAGGATAATCACAACCGCGTACAAGAGCATAAACACCTCTCCGCCTAACTTCGCGCGCTTTGCATCATAATCCATCACGTAAGGCACATTGTACAGGGGACACGACTTCTCACAAACCCGATAAGGATCGATAAGCGGTCAAACGTGCTATAATCACGGATAGCATTGTCAAAACATCGAGAGCAGAGAAAAGAGTCTATGAACACGCAATCCAAGACAGGATCATCCACCCTCCTCTGGCAGGGTTTCCGACACGCGTGGCAATACAACCATCGCCTCAACCGCCTGGGAAGCTATGTGCGACCTCAAACCCAATCAGGCACCCCCGTCGATCCCATCGTGGGCCACACAGCAGCCTCCGGAACGGGCGGCGACGTAGCGCACTTCACCGAGTACGTGACGCCTATCGAAGCACCGGATGTGGGCATCCAGATGGGCTGCGGTGAGACAACCGTCGAGTGCATCCGTGCGGAGACAACCGCCTTCCGGATCAAAGTCGAAGACCTGGCGCTCGATCCGAGCCTGCAAGGAAAGGACGACCTCACGGCGGTCATCAACGGCTTCGACCTCATTGCAGAGCAACAGGCCGACAAGCTGATCGCCTTCGACCTGGAGATCACCGATCCTATCGTCTACGCCGGAGGAACGAAAGCCCGTTTCAATATTCTGGGCAGCCTCCGCTTCGACTGCCGCACAGGCGAGTGCCAGCTCTGGCCCTTCCGCATGGAGATGGAGAAAGTAGGGCAACGGCGTCGAGGAGAAAAGCGAAGATCCCCATCACCGGACGAGACCCAGCGACCGAGTCGCGGGATTCCACGATACCAATTCCTCGAGAAGGGGGTGAGCTGGCTCAAGCGGCAGATAGCCACGTTCACCGACCTCGAGAACGTCAAAGAGGCTGTGGTCGGAGACGATCAGGATACACTCCGCCGGCGGCTTTTCCGCGTGGTGGACAGGCAATTCTACCTGAGCCTGCTCAAGTGGCGCATCGCCACCCCTTACCTCCTGCGCGTCCATTACTTGATCCTCGCGGGCGACGACGCTTCCATGTCCGTGACAGAGTCGGACTATCTCGAAAACACCTATGATTGGGACGCTGTCCACGAAGTTCACCGGGATGTGCAGGGCATCCGGTCGATCGAAGTAGAAGGTAAGCCGCCCGATGCTTTTGGGCTGAATACCCTGGCATTCACACACCTCTCATTGGAGACTCAGATTGATCACGCGTTCAGTGCAGACAATCCCATCCAATGGGGACAGGGTATGCACCTGCTTGAGTGGAATCTTGCTATCCGTGACATCCACACCGAGGATAAATGTGTGCGAGCCACCCTGGACCTTTTCTATAAGTGCTGGAGCGAAGCGATGAATGAGATCATTACCTTGACAACCTGGGGGGCGTTACGCTCCGCTGGAAGGGCGACCGTTGGTGTCCGCCTCGCCCTCCTCCAACTCAAACAGGGATCTCCGGCAACGCAAATCGCCCTCCCCGGAAAGATCCGATGGCCCGGGGGAGGTATGAACGCAAAAGAGCATCCTCGGGCGAAGTTTGAGCGACCGATTCCCGAAGGCCAAGGGGTATCACCGTGAGCGACGACGCCAAGCGTCACCAGCTGCGCAACTTTATCATTCGTACGTCCGTAACCCACATCGTACTCTTGGCTATCCAAGTGCTCCCGGGTATCCAGTACACCAACGAGGTCTTCACGATCTGGGCGACCACGATGGTCTTCGTGCTGCTCTCCAAGTTCTTCCGACCTCTCATCCTGGCACTCACTTTGCCGTTCACCATCATGACGGGCGGACTCTTTATCTTCGTGATCGACGGCGTCCTCCTGCTCCTCACCGATCTGGTCACCGGCCTGGAGATCGCAGGGTTCGGATGGGCCATCCTCGCAAGCATTGTTATGAGCGTGATGAACATCTGGGTTCAATCGGGGTTCAAGCGGCTGGGCTGGATAGAGCGTGAGGATGAGGACGATCCTACGGAGATCGGCAAGCCGGGGTTATTCCTCAGGGTTCTGCTCGGCGTCGGCCTGCTATTCGGTGTCGCTTTCAGCCTCTCGATGGCCTCCCAGGTAGGCCTGGCCCTTTCTACAATCACAGACAGGCTCTGGGTTCTGGGGGCTACCTCGCTCGTGACATTGGCCCTGGTCGCTTACGGTGTAGCCTGGCTCATCGCGGAGGGATACGAGTCGGATCGGCGAGCCCGGTTCGGGGGCATCGTCAGTGGGCTGACCACCCTTTTGACGCTCGGCGGGTTATGGATTGTGTTATCCATGCCGGTTCCACCTCCAGTTCAGACCGCCCCGCCGCCGAACACCCAGTATTGGGAACTCCCCACCGGTTCCCGGCTTGCTTACTATCACTACCCCGCCCAGGGAGAATCAAAGGAGACGCCCATCGTTTTTCTGCACGACGGGCCGGGATTGGCGGTGATGGACTACGATCGGGCATTCTACAGCCAGTTTACCGAGGATGGGTTCGATGTCTATCTTTACGATCAAGTCGGAACCGGTCACTCCGAGCGTCTTGAGCACATGCGAGACTACGGCATGACGCGGAATCTCGCAGACCTGGACGCCATCCGGAGTACGCTGGATGTGAACGAACTGATCCTCATCGGGCACGGCGCCGGTGCCGAATTAGCGGCCCGCTATCTAAGCCGCCATCCAGAGCGGGTGGAGCAGGTGATCTTGCACTCCCCCACCCCTCTGGTCAATGACGACCAGATCTTCTACAACTACGTCAACACCGCATCACCCATCGGGCCCAATCCGGTCTTCGAACCGCGCCTTTATCTTGCAGCAGGCCTATCGACCTACGGTCCCAACGCGGCAGAGAAGCTTGCGACGCAAGCGGAGATGAGCACCCTCCTTGAGCATGCGTTTAATCCCGGCACCCTCGTATGTGCGAAAGACGGAGAACGGGTCCGGGATATCGAACCCACCCGCTTCAATTACTACGTCCAAATCCGGACGGAACACGACGCAGAGATCCTGCCCGATCCACGCCCTGAACTCAAGGACAACCTGACACCCAGCCTAATCCTGGCGTCAGCGTGCGATTATGTCCCCTGGGAGGTCATCGAACAGTACGCTGACGCACTTCTCAATGACAGGATCTTCTACATTGAAAACGCCGGCCATGCCATCCATCTGACACGGTCGGAGTTGACTGCCCATATCATCCGCGCTTTCCTGCTGGAGACAGCCTATCCTATCGAACCCTATGCCGACGGGAATCCCCGCCCCATCCTCAGTCCTTAATCCATCGGTCGGGTCACGAATAACTCAAGCGTTTCTACGTCTCTAGTGCTATCCCGGAAACGCGTGGACTTTCGAAATGAAGGAGGGCGACTATACTGAGGCTATGGATCTGATCATGAATAACTCAAGCGTTCCCACGCTGCTATGAGAATCACGGAAACGTTTCGTTTTTTATGTCCGGATCCGTAACTACGGCCCTTCAAACCCTATAACGCGTATACCGAAAGCAAAGGAGACCCATCTATGGAAACCATACGCTTTGGCATTATTGGAGTCGGTGGTATGGGTAACGGACATGCCCGCAATATGCCCGACATCCCGGAAGCCGAATTGACCGCGGTCTGTGATATCGCCCCTGAAGCACTGAAGGCCGCCACCGAGGCTTATGAGGTGCCGGGATTCCCCGACCATCGAGAGCTTCTGGCAAGCGGCCTGGTCGACGCGGTCATCATCGCTACCCCCCACTACGATCATCCGCCGATTGCAGTCGACGCGATGGAGCAGGGCATCCACGTCATCAGCGAGAAGCCGATGGCGGTCACCGTCTCCGGTGCCGAATCGATGATCAAGGCAGCCGAACGCACCGGGGTGATCTTCGCCGTCATGTTTCAACAGCGCACCTTTCCCGTCCACCAGGCTGCCAAACGATTGATCGATGAGGGGCGTCTGGGCTCCCTCTACCGCACGCTTATGGTCGACGCCCATTTCCGAAGCCAGGCTTACTACAACTCAGCCGGTTGGCGCGCTACCTGGAAGGGCGAGGGCGGCGGCGTGCTCCTCAATCAAGCACCCCACGGCATGGATATCTTCACCTGGTTAGGCGGTATGCCCAGCCGTGTGACGGCTCAGGTCAACACACGCCAGCACGAGATCGAGGTCGAGGATGAGGCTACCGCCCTGCTGGAGTACGAGAACGGCGCCGTCGGCTACATGTTGGAAACCACCAATGAGTATCCCACCGGAAAGCGCATCGAGCTCTGCGGCGAAAAGGGTAAACTCATCCTGGATAATCAAGGACTCCACTTCTGGGAGGTGACCCCCGGCGTTCGAGCGCTCTCTGACACCACCGTCGCGATGTGGGGCAAACCCGAGGCTGAAGAAATCGAGGTTCCGCTGGAAGAGCGCGAGACCGGACACGCGGCCATCGTGCGCAACGTGGCCCGCGCCATCCTACACGGAGAATCACTGATCTCGCCCGGACCTGAGGCCATCGCCAGCCTTGAGTTAGCTAACGCGATCCTGCTCTCCGGGCACACGGGCGAGTCGATCTCCCTACCCGTCGACCGAGACCGATACGACGCCTTCATCGAAGAGAAGAAAGCGTCCTCCCAGGAAAAAGACGTGGAGGATCAACGTATTACCGACCCAGACCACGTTACGTAGGATCCTCCACGGTCTTTGCAGCCCCCCTCCCAATCACGATCGGGAGGGGGCAGGGCAACACCGGCTGACAACGCCGAAAACGCTCAGGGCCCCCCTGTGTTCAGGGTGGGTATGGGATAGGCGACGACTTCAGCGGACTGGGGCGAAGTGACGTAGAGCCTCTCCTCCGTCACCGCAAGACCTGCCGGATTCAGCAATACGTCAGGATCGACCAACGCCAGGCTAGGAAGCCCTTGAGGGGTAAAGGCCAACACCCGACCGAGAGCGGGGTCGGTTGCCCACAGCCGACCGTCTACATATGCCAGAAACGGTTTGTCATTCAGGCCTAACCTCTGCCAAGAGGGGACCTCCCACAAACGGAGGAACTGACCGACGGCATCGAAGACCTGAATGCGAGCGTTCCATACATCCGCCACGTAAAGCTCCCCGGCCTGGCCAACAGCAATCCCCACCGGCTCGTTCAACTGTCCGATGCCGCTTCCACTCTCACCCACCCACCGGAGGAACGTCCCCTCCGTGTCGAAGACCTGAACCCGGTCGTTGCCGGTGTCCGCGACGTAGACATCACCGTTCGGCCCCACAGTTATCGATCGGGGCCCATAGAATGCACTGAACGTCGAGGCCTCGTTAACCGACACCTGGGCATGTCGCCCCCAACTAAGCACCGGTTGACCAAGCGTGTTGAGCTTTTGGACGCGATGATTCCAGGTGTCGGCGATGTAAAGGTATCCATCGGGCCCCAGCGCCACGCCCCAGGGTGCGTTGAACGCACCGGGGGCTGCTCCATATCCCCCCCATTGATCGACGACGTTCCCCGCATCCGAGAGACGCCATATTTGATGCGTCGCCGGATCAGTGACGTAGAGCGTGCGATCCGAAAGGGCAAGACCACGACCCCGCACCCCTTCCAGGGTCACTCGCCAATCCGGCGGTTGCTCGACCGTAATCTCGCTAAAAGGATCATCCACATCCAGCTCCAAGGGGGCAGGCGCCCCCACGACAACCTCACCATCTTCCAGGCGATAGGATCCCACCCCTTGCTTCACAGATTTGCGCACATAGAGTTTAAACTCCATCCGGTGGGGCCAGTCCTGGAGCGTGAAGGGGTCATCAGGATTACGAAGACGGGCATAGCGCCGGTAATCTCGCCAGAAGATAATATCCCATAGAGCCGCACGCATCTCCGGATCGCCAACAATTTCACCCACCCGCGTCCACGTCAACTGTTTGTAATGTTCGACCGGCCACCATATGTGATTGTACTCGGTGATCGTATACTGATCACCGACAACAGACTCCACGGCTGCCCATTCGTCACTCGCAGCCAGGATCACGGGGGAATCGAGGAGACGCTCCGGGTCGGGAATTGCCGGGGCATCCGGATCCGACGCCACGACAAAATAGTAGTTGTTGGGATACCGGCTATCCATATACCAGTAGAAGGGCCAGGCGACCCCGGAGCCATAAGCAACCTGGACTTGGTCCGGAGAGCCGGTCTCGCGCCACGAGACCCGCTCGATCTCATCGAGCGCGCGATTCACATCCGGCGTCGCGTGGGCGTAGACCATATACTCTTTGGCAAGCTCGTCGTTGATATAATTGAGCATGATCATCGTACGAACGGTAAGACCACTTAAGAGCAACACGCCGCTTAAAAGGATAAACTGCAGGGCCCGTTGCATCGTCTGACGGTTAAGGACCCAGATCACCAGCGCACCAAAGATCACAAGTCCCACCCCGCCCCCGATCAACTTGCCCAACGGCTGAAGCTGGGAAAGCGTCAGCGTGAGCTCGCCGTCCGCTCCTCTCTCTGTCAGGATCTGCGAAAGAGCCCCGGAGGATTGGTTGAGCGCGATCCAGGCCAACATAAGGAAAAGAAGCCCCACTGGAACTAACCATCGACCCCGACGGCTTAGGTCATCCCATTGGAGATCACCAAACCAGCAGTTAAGTACCCAGGCAGCGAGCAAAATATGCGGGAAGGCAATATGTACAAAGAGCCAGGGCATTTTCTCACCGGCCACGATATAAGCGATCCAAGAAAGGATCGCCCATCCGATCAAAAACGCAGGAAAGAGACGATCGATCAATTCGGATGCATCGATCCACGTATGGGTAGTTTCATCCTGCCGCTCTGACTCAGGCGTTTTCAGGGCTCGGATACCCAGGGTCAACCCGGCCCCCAGAGAGAGCAAGAGCGGAAGATATTCGTAGAGCGAACCAACCATGAGGTAGTAGAACCAAGGTTGGCTCCCACGCTCGACCGCCTGCTGTGCCATCCAGTAGGCCAATCCTCCCACGAGTCCCGTGACCATCCCCCATCCCCACGTAAAGAACGTGCTGTAGAAGATGAAGAAAATTCCGTAACAGATTACGGCCAAGATGGGCCACTGCCTGCGGTTCCACCAAAGTCCCAAGCCGATAGCCACACCGATGCAAATAAGAAGAGAGAAAGCAGCACCGAGAGTCTCTCCCGTTGGCAGCGTCGTGAGATTTGCAGACATCAACGCGCCGTAAAAGGTCGTCATGTCGAGGTCGACGACGAATCGCATCACAAAGGCGGAACTCAAGGGCAGCGTCAACGTCCCAATCACCATCAACACGTCGAAGACACGCATTCGAGCAACTTGCTCCATTCCAAGGCCGCGCGCCGTGAAGATCAAAACGGCGACCAGCAGCGATAGAGCAACGCCCAGGGAGGCCCGTCCCCAAAGCGGGATGGAGACGTCACCAATTGCCGTGTTCCCCTCTCCCTCCTCCTGGAACTGCGCAGCGCGAAAACTCAGACCAAAGAGACCCGCGGTCAGGACCGCCAGGGCAAGCAGGATCAAGACCGTACGGATCATATAGGGATGTGCCCAGCGTGTACTGAGCACCCGCCAGAGGAAAATTGCGGCTAACAGCGCACCAAAGATCGCGGTCAACATATAGGCGTTCTCTTTGGTAACATAGAGGAGCGCGAACGCCCCAGCCATCCACCGCAGCCAACGCGCTTGCCCATTATCGAAATACTCCAAAATTGCCCAGAGAAAGAGGATGGTCGCGACAAGCAAAGGAATATCGTGCCGCGTGTACCGCGAGTAGTAGGTGATCGAGGGCGAGATAAGAAGCATGACCGAGGCTAGAATCGCTCCCAATCGCCCCAACCACTTACGCAACAACCATGGACTCAAGACCAGTACGACGCCCGCCAGGGCAGCATAAAGTCGCGCGGAGAAGTCGCTCACCCCAAAGAGGAAATAGAAGAACGCGGACGCTTCAAAGAGCAGCGGACCGTGCATCAAGGGGTCGTGCCGAAATCCCCGTCCCGAGTAAAGATTCCACGAGTACTTGGCATGGGTGGTCTCATCGTGGCTCATCGCTCGGTGGCCTAACGTGTAAAGGCGGGTCACCAAGGCCAAGACCAGAATGACTACATAGGCGATCCTCCAGACACGATCCCTCTGCGCCCTACCCGAAACCCTGTTTGATGTCATAGCTGCCGCGCCGGTCATCTCCACCATCCCCCGTCCAGATCCATATGCGTTTCACATAATTACGCACCGATTCTACCCAGGATGGCGCTCAAAGCAACCCAAACGCCTGCAGCTATGACCTTATAGGTTTCTAGGCCTCATCTATGCGGATGGTTATTGAATCAATTTGTGGCCTGCATCAGCCCCTGTACGTATCCGAGATCATGCGCGAGACCGATGCGCAACGCTGAATCCGAGATGCCGTGAAACTCGTTATGCTCGATGGAGAGTAAACGGTCGAAGCCCTGCCGTGCGAGCTCTCGATAGATAGCCGGGAGATCCACCGTCCCCGCGCCCAGAGGCTTGTGCTGATCCGAATCTTTAAAATGGACGTGATAGATGCGACCTGCGAGTTTTTCGATCTGTTCCAAGGGATCATGCCCAGCAGCATCAAAGTGTCCCGTATCGGGATTGGCACCAATATAGGCAGAATGTCCCGCTAACGCATCGAGGATAGTATCGGCGGCTTCAAAAACGTTGCCACGATGATTCTCTATCGCATAGTAGATCTGGTACCGCTCGCAAAGCTCATCCAGCTCGGGCAACAGTGCCGGATCGAGGACCCCGGTGATCACCTCCACCTCCAACCCCTTGGCGAACTCAAAGACGTTCTCCAAAACATCAGCATCCCGTTCCCCGCTTAACCCACCAACACAGTATGCCATGGGGGTAATGCCATGCTCCATACACAACGCACGTACTTGATTGGCGCCCTGGGCATCCACCCTATGAAAATCCGTCAATCCATCGGCGTGCCTGAAGTCAAGTTCCGTGTATTCATAGCCCAGTTCACTCAGAAAATCCATAGCGTCCGAGGTGCTAAGATGTCGCAACAAGTAAGAAATAACCCCGATCTTCATACCCTAACCTCACTTTCATCGAATACTCCATTTAATTAGACCAGAACAAACACCACATAGACAAAAGACAGAATTAGAGGTGATGATAATCCACGAAGAATCATCCACTCCTCACATCGACACTGGTGTTCCAGCAACACTATGTTACACTCATCGCAGCATAAGCCAAAGACTGTAATATTGAACCAGTGTGGAGCCTACAATTCATGGGGCGCAGACGACAACCTGATTGGCTACAGAGGCTACAAACGGATCTCAAGGTGCTGATCCACCTCTTCCCATGGCCCATCGGATCGGCGATTCTCTTCGGGTTGGGAGTTACCGCGTTGATGTTCCAACACGTCTATAATCACCAACCCTCGGTCGGCAGCATAAGTTACCTCAAGGCAGTCTATGCCGTCCTCAACATGGTCTCGTTCCAAGTATCCTTTGCCGACATCCCCCCGGGCCCGGCCCTCGATCCATTTTTTGCCGTGGTGCCGCTCGTGGGTATTCCGCTGCTCCTGGTCTTTGGAGCGCGACTGCTCACCATTCTGCGTATCTTCTTTCTGCGTGAGGAGCGGGGGCAGATGTGGCAGCACGCCCTAGCCTCAACGATAGAATGCCCCGTCGTTATATGTGGATTGGGGCACGTGGGATATCGCATCGCCGACGCCCTATTGGATCTAGGACGATCGGCAATCGGCATCGAAGCAGTCTCCTCGCCACTCGTTGAAGAACTGATCACGCGCGGCCTGCCGGTCATTATGGGCGACGTCCGGCAAAAAGACATCCTGAGCCGCGCCGGTGTGGATCGAGCGCGGGTAGTCATCGTCTGCACCCACGACGACATCGCCAACATCGAGGCTACGTTTCACGTTCGGGAACTCAATCCCGGGGCAAAGATCATCCTCCGTCTGTTTGAAGATGAGATCGCAGGTACCATCCAGCAACAGTTTGACGTGACCGCTACACTCAGCCGATCTGCCCTCGCCGCCCAAGCCTTTGCCTATGCTGCGCTGGGCATCGAAGCCATCGAGACGTTTGTGATGGACAATCAGACCTTTGTGCTCGCCGAGGTCCCCGTCCACAACCTCTCTCCCCTAAGGGATAAACGTGTCGAGGACGTAGAGAACACATTCGCCGCAACTGTGGTCTGCGTCTTCTGCGGGACCGATCTGATCATCGAGCCGGAGCCGGATAGCGTGCTTCAGGAAAGGGATACTGTCTTCATCTTCACGGAGTTCTCGCAGTTGAGGGCGCTGACCGAAGCCGTGCAGACGGTGCACGCAGGGGCAGGACATACAGAAGAAGCCTCCGAGGCCATGCCGATACTGGTCTGCGGTATCGGCCATACCGGATACCGGGTCGTTCGGGCGCTCCAAGATCTGGGGAGATCCGCCGTCCCACTGGCTTTCGAGCCCACTCATCTCTCAACGCGCCTCCAGGATGAGGACTTTAAGGTCCACTATGGGGACTTCCGGCAGCGATCATTCTTGGAGGAGGTTGGGCTCGCCTCAGCGCAGGCTGTCATCACATGTACCGAAGATGATATGGTCAATTTCGAGACAGGGATCAGAGCGCGAGAACTCAATCCCCACATCCGCGTCGTTATGCGCATCTTTGAGGAAGCGCTGGGCAACCAATTGCAGAAGGCGTTCGACATCAACGCCGCCTACAGCACATCGACTATCGCCGCCCCGGCCTTTATCGCAGCGGCACTAAACATGAACCTGAGCCAGCCTATCACCCTTGGAGGAGAGCAGCTCTCGATTGCGCGTATGCGGATAGAGACGCTGTCAGACCTCTTTCGGGAACGCGCCGATACGCTGACCGACCAAGAGGGCATCACGATGCTGCTTCACAAGCGGGATAATTCGCTTACAGTCCCACCCCATCCAGAGACAGTACTCCGACCGGGCGACGAGATTGTTCTACTAGCTACCTGGGAAAAGCTGCGCGCACTGAGTCTCCGCAACCGCACCCCCCGCGATATTTAGCATGATCCCAAACCCTTGACTACCAGAAATGAGGATAGTATGACAAGCAAGGACCCAAAAACTAAAGAATGGAACTTCGCCACCAAGGCCATCCACGTGGGCACCGAGATCTCACCGCAAGATGTATCCCCACCGATCCATATGGCCAATACGTACATCTTCGAAAGTGCAGCTGAGGCAGCATACGCCTTTGAAGTTCAGAACCGACCGATCTATACCCGGTGGGGGAACCCCACCCTCGCTGTGATGGAGCGGAAGATCGCCGCACTCGAGGGCGCCGAGGCCGCCATCGCCGCCGCTTCCGGCATGGCTGCCGTAAGCGCGGCACTTTTAGCCACTGTCGAGTCCGGAGACCACGTCGTCGCCACGACGGGACTTTACAGCGGCAGTCACAACCTTCTTACCAAGGATCTAATGCGCTACGGCGTTGAGACGTCCATCGTTCCCGCGACAAAGCCCACCGCATTTGAAACAGCGATCCAACCCAACACCCGCGCGATCTATCTGGAGTCGCCGGGGAACCCAACGCTCTCCCTGAACGACATTCGCGCCATCGCCAAGATCGCGCAAACCCGGGGCCTCCTTACACTCGTCGATAACACATTTGCGAGCCCCTATAACCAAAGGCCCCTTGAGCTTGGCGCTGACGCCGTCATCCACTCCGCCACGAAGTTCCTCGGTGGTCACGGAGATGCAATCGGCGGCGCGATCGCCGGGAGTACCGAGTTCATCGACAAGGTCAAAGGACCCATCCGTCAATTCGGCGGATGCCTGAGCCCTTTCAACGCGTGGCTAATCGCCAGAGGGCTCAACACGCTCCCTCTGAGGATGGCGCGGCACAACAGCAACGCGATGACCATCGCGCGGTGGCTGGAAACCCAATCCGCTGTCGCGTGGGTCCGTTATCCGTGGTTGGCTTCTCATCCGCAGGTGGCCTTGGCCAAACAGCAGATGCCCGGAGGAGGCGGGGGTGTCGTTGTTTTCGAACTCAAGGGCGGAATCACAGCGGGACGGACATTACTGAACCGGGTGAATCTCTGTGCGCGTACCGTCAGTCTAGGCGACGTACGTACGCTTATCACGCACCCAGCCAGCACCACGCATCACAGTATCGATCCGGCGACGCGCCAAAACTCCGGCATCACCGACGGGCTGGTGAGGTTGGCGGTCGGGCTTGAGGATCCGGAAGATATCATCGCGGATCTCGACCGGGCGCTTTGATCACGATGCCAACCGATCTAACATCTCGGCGACCGCCGGAGCACGCAAGGGTTTGCCGAGACAAGCATCCATCCCGGCGTCCAGGTAAGCTTGACGCTCCGAGCGCTGCAGTCCAGCAGTCAGGGCAACGATGGGCGTGTGGGGCACACCCTCCATCTCGGCTTCCTGCTTCCGGATAATCCGGGTCGCCTCGATCCCATCCATCTCCGGCATATGTACGTCGAAGAAGAGCAGGTCGAAGGGCTCGGCGCCCCACATCTCGAGCGCTTCCCGGCCATTTCCCGCCAACGAGACCAGACATCCCTCGCGTTCCAACAACTTACGCGTCACCTGCCGACCGATTTTATCGTCATCGGCAACGAGCACCCGCCAGGACGTCCCGCTGCCGGACGAAGAAGGGTTTCTCCCCTCACGACCAGCCTCTATACTGTCTTCCCCATCGGTCTGCCAAGCGCCCTCCCGTTCGGATTCAGAAAGCGGCAGCACAACGTAGAAGGTGGAACCCACCCCCTCTTCACTCTCCACCCAGATACGCCCTTCGTGCCCCTCCACAATTCGCTTGGTGATCGCCAGACCAAGTCCCGTGCTCCGCTCTCCGCCGGTTCCCTGCGTGCTGGCACGATCGTAAATCCGGAAGACGGCATCCAGTTTATCCTTCGGAATACCCTGACCCTCATCCTCCACCGCAACCCACCACTCATCCCCCCGAATTTCCGTCCAGACGCGGACTATGCTCTCGGGATAGGAATACTTAATAGCGTTAGAGAGGAGATTGTTGAGCACTTGCTCAAATTTGGAGCGATCCAACATCAGGCGATTTGGCAGTGTGCCACGCGTCTCGAACTCAATACGGATAGATTTCTTCTCCGCCAGCGTCCGGTTTACGGCCAAATTACCCTTAAGCAACGAGAGTATATCGGTCGACTGGGGCTCAAGCTTAAGTTGTCCCGATTCGATGGTTGTGATATCCAGAAGGTCATCGACCATCTGAAGCATGAATTCACTGGAACTGTGAATGATCTCGAGGAAATTTCCATGCTCCTCGTTCATATCCGGCCCGGCTTGCTCAATCAAGAACTCGCTGTAAGCGAGTATCGCCGCCAGCGGGTTGCGGAGATCGTGAGCTGCCATACCCAGGAATTCGTTTTTGAGCTGATTGAGTTCTTCCAGCCTGGCATTTTTCTGACTCAATTCGCGCTGCAGGTTGACCAATTCGTTATTAAGCCGGCTCAACTCCTCGTAAACACCCTGATCCTGATGTCCTCGCGTTCGAGATACTTCAGCACGTTCTTTAGACAGCCGTCGCAGAGTATTCATCTGCTCATTATTAATCTTCATCAGATCTTCGTAGAAAGCCATCACCTCGACACGATTACGACTCCCAACGATCAACAGATCATCATTCATCCGGAAACCCGCACAATGGAGCACAACCGTCTCATTATCCTGCGGCACGGCCAACTCCCAGTCGAAAGCCGCCCCCTCACGGCGAACCTCGACCAACATACTGAGCGCCTTTCCCATCGACTGGCGATCGATCAATCGGGTAAAGGGCCGTCCGGCTTCCATCTCGGGTTCAATACCCATCGAATCGTGAAGCAGATGTCGAAGATTACCCTGTTGATCGCAAAGAACAGCAAATCCCTCAGAAACAAGTTCAAAGTTCATAAGATCACCCACGATATATGATTATCCCACAAAATCATTGGCCAAAGCAATGGCAGCCTTTGCATCCGGCGCGTAACCATCCGCGCCAACATGTTTCCACAATTTCGAAGACACATTGAAGGGATATCCTCCGACGAGAATGTAAGGGTGTGTCGGAAGGTTCGCCTCACGAATAGCCTGGATCAGAGACTCCACGCGATCCACGTGGTAAGTCATTGTGGCAGAGATACCGACCACATCAATGTTATCATCACCCAAACTCTCCAGGATGCCTCCTACCGGTGTATTGGCGCCCAGATACAGCGTGTCCCAACCCTCCATCTCAAAGAAATCCGTGACCATGCGCACGCCGATCTCGTGCAGTTCGCCGCCCACGCACGTACCCAGAAAGCTTCGTCCCCGCCTGACAGTCCCGAAGATATAGGGGTAAAGCTGAGACATAATCAACTGCGTAGCCGCCGTGCAATAGTGCTCCTGAGCCACACTGATCTCGTTCATCTGCCAAAGCCGCCCCACCTCTCGCTGCACCGGCTGGAAGACCTCCTTGTAAATTGTTTTGACCGATATTCCCTCCTCCACTGCGGCCAAGATCATCTGGCTCGCTCCACGCCGATCCCTCGACAAGAGAAGATCCAGGTACCGACGGGATAACGCCGCCATCCGACCGGAGGATGCCAACCGACTGGGAAGCGAGGAAGGGGCCGAACGCACATGCTGCAACCCAATCCTGACGTATTCTCGAGCGCTAGACCGAAGAGCATCCGGCAGCGAGGCGTTTAGGACTTCGTCCATATAGGTGAGCGACCTCACCAGCATCTGGTCTTCGAATCCCAATTGTGCGAAGAGGACCTTTGCCCATCCGAGGTAGTCGACAAAGAGTGAGGGGTCCTCGGCGTCCAAAGCCTCCGCCAGATAGGACAGATGATACCGCACGTCCCGGACCGATTTCTCATAGCCAGGAGGGCCGTAAGGCTTCCAGCGGTCCAAATTGTTGTCATAGTGGCGACGCACGACCGCCTCAGCGATTGGTTTCGAATGATTGAGGATGTACCGACCGACTTCGCGTTCACTCATGATTGCTTATCTCCAACGATACATCAATCCAACCCTATATTGTAAGGACGGGACGAGAGACCCGAATCTCTCGTCCCGAAAACCGAAAACTGCAGGACTCAGTATTGCCGCGGGACACGCAGATGCGTGACCGCCCCAACAATGAGTTCGACTACATCGTCCAACTCCCATTTCCCCATGTTCAAGATCAGATGATAATGGAGTGGATTCTCCCAGTCGATATCGCAGAAACGGCTCAGATAATCCGCGGCAGCCTCATCCTTGTTACGTGTGATCTCCGTGGCCTCATTAAGCGAAATATCCTCCCGCTCCTTAACACGCAGCGCCCGGGCACCCATCGGAGCCATCAGTTTGACGTGGAGCACACCGGGCTTTTCACTAAGAATGGCCTGACCGCCTCGCCCGACGATCACCACATTATCCCGGCTGTACGCGCCAAGGATCGCCTCCTTCACCAAGTTGATCGACTTCGCCTCGTTCAAGGTATCGACATCCAGCGATTCGGAACCCAACTCCCGTCCCAGGGCGACCTCCGGCTGAACAAGTTCACGACCGAAAAGACGATCAAGAAAACCCCGCATGCGGTAGGTGTCCTCGGAAAAATCCACCACATCTTCCTCGGAAACATCCATTTCCGCCGCGACCTGCACCATCAGGCGTTTATCAAAATACGCATACCCTATGATCTCACAAAGTTTCTGAGCGACTTCGATGCCACCACTTCCATATTGACGGGAAATCGTGATAACCGGCATACGCACCTCCTCGAACGTAGTCAACCTATGACGAACGCACCAAGGTTGGACGGAAGCGGGATCTCAACACCTGAACCACGGCCCAAGACAACGCTCTGGTCATCAGCACAAGTGAACAATCCTGACCCACCTAGATAAAAGCTACCCCGTAGAATAAGCCTCTGGAGATGGCTCATCACTCTGAAGATCGTCCAAGTCTTGGATGCCTATACTATAGCAGAGGGTCCGCATCTATGCAACCGGGCGATTGTAAGCAGCGCTGTATCCTTTTATCAGGAAATCCAAATCAAGGCCTTTCGAGTACCCGATCCCCTACAGAGGGCCGTAAAAAACGCCCCCCGAATCAGTACGCTTCTCGGGCAGCCGAAACCCTTTATAATGCATCCGATGATCCCAATGACGCAGGAAGGAGAAGCATGAAGATCCGTTCAATCACCCTCTTTACGCCCCCGGCAGCGCTGTCCGACCCCGTTAAGCTCAGAGTCTTAGGCAATTTCGTTCGGGACGCCCGCGACGCTTACGAGGATGCCGGATTCGAGGTCCAGACCGCTCGACTGGCCACGAATATGTTCGAGGCCCTCGATCCGTCGGTCTCTGTATCCCAAACGGTCGATCGCGTCACCGAGCTCGAGGCGAGCAGCCGGGAACTTGGATTCGAATACGTCGCGCTGGGGCCCGTCACGCGCCGAACCGCCCTCTGGATTCCAGATCTGCTAGCTGCGACGCAAAGCGTCTTCGCAACCGCGCACATCATCTCCCCGAAGACCGGAATCATTGATGGCGAGGCCATTCGCAATGCGGCCTGCATCATCAGAAGGGCCTCCGAGATTGAGGAAGGATTCGGAAATCTGCGCTTCGCGGCCCTGGCAAACGTGCCCGAAGGCACGCCCTTCTTTCCAGGCGCGTACTGGACCCAGGCACATCCAGCATTCGGCATCGCCACCCAGTCAGCAGACCTCGCCGTCGATGCGTGTCGTGATGCCAAGGATGCGGCAGACATGCATGCGCGGCTGGTCAAGGCCGTGGAAGCAAATGGGCGACGCCTTGAAGTCACGGCCCGGGCGCTTGAGAAAGCCCACAGCATCGCTTTCGCCGGCACGGATTTTTCCCTGGCCCCCTTCCCGGAAGCAACCTGCAGCATCGGCGGCGCGCTGGAGCGTCTCTCCGGCAAACCCCTGGGTTCTGCAGGCACGCTGACCGCGGCGGCTATCCTGGCTGACGCCCTGCAGCGGGCGGAGTTCCGGCACGCCGGTTTCTGCGGCGTGATGATGCCCGTCCTGGAGGATTCGGTGCTGGCACAACGTGCCGCCGAAGGACGGCTCAACGTCGGCGAATTACTGCAGTGGTCCGCCGTCTGCGGCACCGGTCTGGACACCGTACCCCTGCCCGGCGATGCGACGGAAGCCGCATTGTGCAGACTGCTCTTCGACGTCGGTGCTCTCTCGGCCCGGCTCACCAAGCCGCTCACAGCCCGATTAATGCCGTTGCCCGGTAAATCTGCCGGAGATCCGGTTCACTTCGACTTCCCGTATTTTGCCGACGGGGGGGTGTTAAAACTTGACAGTGAGCCCGGGAACGGCTTGGTGCTCGAAACCGAAAGGCTGCCGCTGCACGACCGGCGAAGCGCACGCCCACGCTCGGGCGCCTGACAAGCAATCGGATGCCAACAGAGAACTCCGGCGTGAGAACAACGCCGGAGTTCAAACGTGTCGGATGAACGGATTAACCGCGTCGGAAAAGCACCGCCGCATCGTCATTCAGCAACGAAACAAACGTATAGACGCCCAACACGGTACCCAACGGAAACGCAAAGAGATTGAAAAATCCCAGAACGAGCGTCACCACCCGGGCCCAAGACTTGAACTTGAGAAGACCCGCACCCGCGATAACATTGGGCAGCGAAATAACGCTCAAGAAGATGCCTATTGTGATCCCCACCATCGACAGTACGATCATCGCGTCGCGCTCATTGGCCACAACACCGATACCCAACAGAATGACCAGCAACAACAGGGCCGCCAGGATGCCCAGCGCCCCCATCACAATGTACAACCAACCCAAAACCTTGATATTCGTCTCCACCCTGTCCTCCTTTGAGAGATAGAGCCCCTGAATGTGCGCTCATTGTGTTTACTCTATCTCTTATTACGGATATCAAGCCGGGCAGGTTGCAAACAACTCACGACAGCGTCAGAGGCATAGACGCGAGGCCGGACTCTAGACGGCTATGGATCCAAAGCGCCCCTGGGATCCCTCTTACGCCCAGGGATCCAGGATGATCTTGCCGCACTCGTGCGAAGCGGACCGTGCCAACGCATCTTGAACCTCGGTCATCGCAAATCGATGGCTGATCAAAACATCCAATAGATCGCCAGATTCCCGGATTACCCGTATCATCTGATCGAAATCGTTCAAGCTGTAGTGCCATTGACCGATGAGCGTCAGACCTTTGCGCAGCATATCGGGACTGATCGTGATCGGCAGCGGATCCGAGCTCTCAGCAACGAAACAGACACGACCTTTGGGTCGCGTCGCATCCATACACAAACGCTGAGACGCCGTCACCCCCGCGCAGTCGATGGCGCATGTCACGCCAAGCTCCCCATGGGTCATCGCCCGGATCTGATCCACGACGTCCGGATCGCGGGCATCGACGACAGCGTCGGCCCCGAGCTTCCCGGCGCGATCCATCCGCCAGGGTTCCAACTCCGCTACGATGACCTCGGCCCCCCGAAACTTCGCGTTGATGATCCCACCTTGTCCTACCGGTCCGGCTCCGGTGATCAAAACCGTGTCAAGAGCGTCCACGTGCGCCGTCTGCATCGCGCCAAACGTAGGCCCCAACCCACACCAGGCCATCGCAGCATGTGCGTCGGATATATCATCGGGAATGGTAGGTAATAACCAAGCCGCGCCCAGGCGGTACTGGGCATACGCACCTGTGGGCTCGGATTCCCCCGTGAACTCCGTATAACCGACCTGATAGGGACAGTGAAGGAAATCCCCGGCCCGGCAATAGGCGCAGCGTCCGCAGGGCCCGGCGCCCATCAGGACAACCCGATCACCGGGCTCCACACCGCAGGGCTGGGCCACCTCGACCACCTCACCGACCCCCTCGTGGCCTAACGCAGGAATCCGATCTCGAGTCCCCGGTCCCCGCAGCCAGGCCTTATACTC
>CAYMAQ010000029.1:0-11867 GCA_964388385.1 uncultured Anaerolineales bacterium
AACACGCCGTATGTCGGCAGAACACGCCGCCGGGTCAACGGTTGCCAGCGCCCTCGCTCTAGGTACAATAGGAAAGAAGGATCATAGGTGTCTTTCAAAAGGGCAAAAATGGAGAATGGTAATGCATAAGAATGAGTGAGCAGACAAAATGTGATGGATTGTGCCGGGGACGCGTCATCAAAGCACAGAGTGGCTTTTATACAATCCTTACTGAATCCGGAGACCAGGTCGTCGCTCGGATCCGAGGGCGGCTGAAAAAGGAACGTAGGGATACAACGATGGTCGCGGTAGGGGACTTCGTCTGCTGGCAGAAGGTGTCCGACGGCACAGCAATGATTGAGGATGTCTGTGAACGCGAACGAGTCCTAGCTCGTCTGCGGCCTTTGGCCTCGGGGCGTCACTCACGACGTTGGGATCGTCAGGGCTATCTGCGTGAGCGGGAACAGGTGATCATTGCCAATCCCGATCAGGTGGTTTTTGTGATTGCGTGTGCGAACCCCGACCCACGTCTCAGGATGCTCGATCGCCTCTTAGTCGGAGCCGAACGTCAGGAGATCCCCCCGATCATCTGCGCCAATAAGGTTGATCTCGTTGGGATCGAGGAAGCACATGCAAGGTTTGATATCTATACGGAGATCGGTTACCGTGTGATCTACACGAGCGCGGAAACCGGTCGGGGCATGAACGAACTCCACGACACCTTGAGGGATAAGATTTCGGCGCTGGTTGGGCCCTCCGGCGTTGGCAAGACCAGCCTGCTCAACGCGATCGAGCCGGATTTAGGAAAACGGGTGCGGGCGATCAGCAAAGCAACCGGCAAAGGACGACATACGACGACAGTCGCGGAATTGGTTCCCCTGGAAGCAGGAGGATGGGTTGCCGACACACCCGGTATTCGAGCCCTAGCGTTCTTCGACCTCGAACCGGAAGAGATTGAGGCGTATTTCCCCGACATCGCATCCTACGTATCTCAATGCAATTTTTCCGACTGCAGTCATACAGTAGAGCCTGGCTGTGCCGTACTCGATGCATTGGATGAAGGTGAAATTGACGAGCACCGATATGAGAGTTACGTTCGACTCCATCAGGAACATCGGCAGCTTGCCGATATGTATTGGTGGGGCATCGACGAATCTACCTAACAGAGTGATAAAGCCTTGGTAAGGAGGCACGAACTATGACACGTTCAACATACAAACGCATAACCCTGGGCTTGGAAGTTGCTTTAATTGTGCTGATGGCACTCTTCACGGTCGTGCCGGTTGAAGCAGCGACAACTTATGACCGAAATCTACCCCCTCTACCCGAGTGGCCCATCATCGGCCCGGTGCTCCGCTTCCTTGGGATTGCGAAAGAGAAGCCCGAGCCCGTGCCGGCAACGCCGAACTCCAACTTACCCGAGTACGCAATCGAAACCGTTGAGGATCTAAAGAAACTGCAGGACATTGAAGCCGGTCAAAAAGTGCGCATCACTGCGACAGAAGAGGCTCTCAACAGGATCATCAAGGAGACGCTGGATGCCAACACGTCGCGTCAAGCATCGATGGTGATGACGGTAAACAATGGCACCGTCGATCTGGCGATCGAAGCGGATACCGAACTCATCAAAGAGACCGGGCAGAACATCCCCGGACTGAATGCCGATACGGTCTCTATGGAAGCCACACTCGATGTCGATGCCAATGAGTGCGTGCCCTTCATCCATATCACGTCGATGGAGGTCAATCGCTGGGGATTTGGACTCCGCTCTGTTGTGCAACGCACCCTCAATAGTCGAATGACCGAGGTCTGGCCCAATAACCTCTGCCTCGAAGGCGTCTTCTTCACACCGGGTCTGGTAAGTATCGAAGGCTATCGACGCCCCTGACGGCGTTCATCTCAGTGACAAGCGAGGGTCCACACGATGCTCAAAGCGGTATTGTTTGACCTGGACGGCACGTTGCTCGGAAATAATATGATGGTTGATTTCGTGCCTCAATATTTTAAGAAGCTCACCGCCAGTATGGCCTCTCACGTATCCCCGGAGCGTCTGAGTGCGGCTATTGAGGAAGGATCGCGCGCAATCGCCCAAAATGACGGTAGCCAGACCAATGAGAAAGTGTTTGCTGAAGCATTCTATGAATATCTTGGGGTACCCCCTGAGTCATTAGAGCCCTATCTTATGGACTTCTATGTCCGGGTCTTCCCCACCCTGCGCGACTGCACGTATCGCAAACCCTCTGCCAGAAAAGTTGTCGCGACGGCCTTCGCAATGAACTACAAGGTCGCCGTCGCGACAAACCCTTTCTTCCCGGCGATCGCCATTGAGACACGTATGGGATGGGCCGGCGTCGAGGGTTTTCCCTACGACCGTGTGACCACGTATGAGAACAGCCATTTCGCCAAGCCGGATCTCCGATACTTCCAGGAGATTCTGGAAGCCTTGAAGTGCCCTCCGACCCAGGCATTGATGGTCGGTGATCAAGCAATGGATATGGTCGCCTCAAAACTCGGATGCCGGACGTTTCTAGTGCCAAGTGGGGCCACGGAGTCACAGATGGATGCGCCTGATCCTGACTACCGCGGCGAACTCGTTGACGTTATATCCGTCCTTGAAAAAGAAAGGCCCCTCCCGAACCGGGGCCGGTAACGCAGACCCGCTCGTTGAGTTTAGGAAGCTATGAAAAAGCGCAGACCCTTTAGATCGATCATCAATGCAGTCGTTCGAGGGCTCACGAACCTTCTGTTCAAGGTCGATGCAGACGATCTCAAACGCATTCCCCTGGAGGGTCCCATCATCATCATTGTCAATCATGTGAACTTCCTTGAGTTGCCGATGATCTATCCTCGCATTCGCAGCAATTTGGGGATCGGCTTCTCAAAAGAGGAAAATTGGGACAACCTGATCTACCGCTTACTCTTCAATTTCTGGGAACTGATTCCGATTCGCCGGGACGAGATCGATCTGACCGCTCTCCGTCGTGGTCTCGAGGCACTGGAGCACGATCGAATCCTCTTTATCACGCCTGAGGGCACCCGAAGTCACGATGGTAAGCTGCAGCGGGGAAAGCCCGGCGCTGCCTGGATCGCACAACGGAGTGGCGTACCCGTGTGGCCGATCGCCTGCTACGGTGGCGAGAACTTCAAGCAGGAACTCAAAAAACTCCGGCGAACCGATTATCACATCCGGGTCGGGGACCCATTCCGAGTTGAAGTCTCCGGGCAGAGGGTGACGAGTGAAATCCGGAAGGAGGTCGTCGATGAGATGATGTATCAGATTGCGGCACTGCTCCCTCCCCGGTATCGCGGCGCCTACTCCGATATCGAGAACGCCTCAAAAAAGTACCTCAGATTCACCCAGACGCAACATAGTCACCTTCAAGAGGCTAAGAAACGAAATCACGACCCGCCACAGAGTGACAATCACGCCCTACGACTCACCGATCATTATGGAAGTCCGTAATGACGTTGGATCGGCTCGATCCGAGCTCAGCCTCGATATTCAATGTGCGCGCGCCTGGGTCCCGGAGCTGACGGATGCTAGCGACAGGACGTGACGTGGTCTGAGAATAAAAGCATAAAGTATGTCGGTCATCTATACTTAGCACCAAGGAGGACAAGATGGAATACCGTACATTGGGCAACACAGGAATCTTCGTGTCACCGCTATGCTTCGGCACGATGTCATTCGGCGATCCTGCCGACAAAGAGACCTCTGCGGCGATGTTCCGCCGCTGTCGGGAGGCCGGAATCAATTTCTTTGACTGTGCAAACGTCTATCAGAAAGGCACTGCAGAGGAGATTCTGGGTGAGTTGATCCAGGAGGATCGAGATGAACTCATCATCACCACCAAAGTGTACTTCCCGATGGGAACCGACGTCAACGCTCAGGGATCGACGCGTCGCCACATTATGCACGCGGTTGAGGAGAGCCTCCGGCGGTTGAAGACCGATTATATCGATGTCTACTTCCTGCACAGGTTCGACCCCAACACCCCCCTGGAGGAAACGCTCCGTGCTCTGGACGACCTGGTCAGTCAGGAGAAAATCCTCTATCCAGCAGCGAGCAACTTTGCAGCGTGGCAGGTCGAAAAGGCCCTGGGCATCTCCAAATTGCAGGGATGGGCGAAGTTCGAATGCCTTCAGCCCATGTACAATCTGGTTAAGCGGCAGGCCGAAGTAGAGATTCTGCCTATGGCGCAGGCCGAGAACCTGGCCGTCACCCCCTACAGCCCGCTTGGAGGCGGTTTGCTGACCGGAAAATATGGGCTGGACAAGAAACCGGACACGGGCCGCCTGGTGGACAATGAGATGTACCAGACCCGTTACGGTGCGGATTGGATCTACAAAGTTGCAGAGGACTTCACAGCATTCGCTCAGAAGCACGGGTACGATCCCGTGGCGTTAGCCGTTGCCTGGGTCGGCAGTCATCCCGCAGTAACCGCCCCCATCATCGGCGCGCGCAACGTCGAGCAGCTGGAGGGTTCGCTAAAAGCGCTTGAGATCGAGATGACCCCGGATCTCCGGGCCGAGATCTCAGCTCTATCGCCCACGCCGCCGCCGGCGACCGACCGCAATGAGGAGCAAACAGGGGCTAACTTCTCATCGCAACTCACCAAGGATGAGTGATTCACTCGTTTGATAGCAGGGGAATCGAAAAGGCGTCCTTCCAGGAGAAACCTCGGGAGGGCGCCTTCTTGCAATCCGAGTCTATCGCCGCCTGCGCTAAACGCCGCGCAGCTTGACGTTCGTCAGCGACCGACCGGCCCGTTCTGCCATCTCCCGAAGGATGTCGGAGTTCAGCGGAGAGACATTCGATAATCTGGGATCGAGCGTATTCAGTCCCCGGAACTGCTGCAGGACGTAAGAAGCCCTCACCCCGGCACGAGCGCTCAGCCAGCGCGCCAGCGCCTCGATATCGTTCACATCTATGAATTCGGGCACGACTGTAGTCCGATATTCAACGATCACTTCCGATGATGAAAGCAGCGCAACACTTTCCTCAATTCGGTCGATGTCGACACGATCCAATCCGGTCAGAAGCGGATATTTGACCGGGGGCGCCTTGATGTCCATCGCCACGAAATCGATCAAGCCGGTCTTCAATAAATCACGAAGCACATCCGGTCGATATCCGTTCGTATCAAGCTTCACCGCATAGCCCAGCCCCCGAACCCGCTCCACAAACGCTCGTAGATCGGGCTGCAGAGTGGGTTCCCCACCACTGATGACCACGCCGGTAACCTTGCCAACGCGCTCATCCAAAAAGCGCCAGAGGACCTTGCAGTCTAAATCGTCCCCGTCATCAGGATGAAGTACCAGTTCGGCATTGTGACACATAGGACAGCGGAAATTGCATCCACCGGTGAAAAGCACGGTTGCGATATGATCGGGAAAATCGATCAGAGAGGTGCGCACCCATCCTTTAAAGCCAACCACAGCCCTCCTGACGTGAGGATAAGGAGCGATAGCAGACTGGGATCCAGTCTGCTATCGCTCAACGGAGCCTGACTATGTGTAAGGACTTAAGACGATCTGAGATCCTCTAAAACGTCAAAGGTCTTACGATCGCTGAACTCCTGTCGCTTCCCATGGTTCCATGCCTGAACAGGTCGCAGGTAACCCACAATGCGGGAATAAACCTCGCATGGGACTTTGACCTCGCGATCTTGATTTTCAACTTCCGTACCCATCTTCTCTGCCATATCCTGCCCTCCTTTGAATCGTTGCCTGCCTTTTCGTCTCTCTTCTAGATCCGGACATAAAACACCAAACGTTCTCATGATAACCTAGGGAAACGCAGAAACGCTTTAGCTATTCATAACCAGCCCCCCCAGACCGCGCCAATGGTTCACTTACAGAGTAATCGTCGTCCCCAGGACCGACAGGAACTCCGCCAGCCACGCCGGATGGGCGGGCCAGGCGGGCGCAGTCACCAGGTTCCCATCGACCACAGCCTCCGTGACCTCAACCTCAACGTACTCCCCACCCGCATTTTCAACGTCCGGGCCGACCGCCGGATAGGCGGTGCACGCTCGGTCCTCCAACACACCCGCAGCCGCTAAGACCTGAGGGCCGTGACAGATCGCGGCGATGGGTTTGCCGGCCTCGGCAAAGTGCCGGACCATGGTCAATAGCTCCGCATGGAGCCGAATATACTCCGGTGCTCGCCCACCGGGGATCACCAGCGCATCATACGCTTCGGGGTCGACATCCTCAAACGATGCATTGAGTTGGAAATTATGGCCTGGCTTCTCGCTGTAAGTCTGATCGCCCTCAAAATCATGAACCGCAGTCCGCACTACGTCACCTGCGTCTTTGTCAGGGCACACCGCATGAACCTGATGCCCCACCATCTGCAACGCCTGAAAGGGGACCATCACCTCATAGTCCTCGACAAAGTCGCCAACCAACATCAAAATCCTTTTTGCGCTCATGCGTCCCTCCTGGGATGATAACGAAAGTAAGTCTATGCGAATTCGAATATCCGATCCCCAATTACACGTTGACCTTGGAAACCGGAACCTTCACACCAAACCGCTCGAGTTGCTCGGGCGTATGCTCGTAAGGACAGTAAGGATGCTCTCCCGAGATATAACCGTGCACAGGACAAACGCTGAACGTGGGAGTGAGGGTATAATACGGCATTTCATACGCTTCCGCCACCGTCCGCACTAACCGCCTGGCCTGGCGCCAATCGTCAATCTGTTCCCCCAAAAAGATATGCAACACCGTCCCACCGGTATACAGCGTCTGCAGACGGTCCTGGTGATCCATAACCTCAAAAAGATCGTCGCTGAAATTGACCGGTAGATGAGTTGAGTTGGTGTAATACGGTGAGGACTCGGTCCCAGCCGTGACGATATCCGGAAACTTCGACTGGTCCGCGCGTGCCAGGCGATAGGTCGCACCCTCGGCTGGCGTCGCTTCCAAATTGTAGAGGTTTCCACTCCTCGCTTGAAAGTCCTCCAGAATCTCCTTCATGAACTCGAGGGTCCGCTCGGCAAAGGCCTTGCCCTCCGGATGGTCGATACCCACACCCAGCAGGTTGATACAGGCCTCGTGCATCCCGTTCAATCCAATGGTTGAAAAGTGATTGGCCCAATAGCTCCCGGCCCTTGCCTTGACGTTGCGAAGATAGTGTCGGCTGTACGGATAAAGGCCCCGCTCCGTCAACTGCTCTAACATCTTGCGCTTGATCTCTAGGCTGGTCCGAGCGATCTCCATCAGCGCTTCGAGGCGACCTCGGAAATCCGCTTCGTCTTCGGCAAGGTATCCCAGCCGGGCCATATTCATCGTTACCACGCCCACCGAACCGGTCAGCGGAGCGGCAGCAAAGAGACCCCCCAATCGCTTGCGGAGCTCGCGATTATCCAGCCGCAGTCGGCAACACATACTCCGTGCATCCTCCGGCTCCATATCGCTGTTGATGAAATTGGCAAAATACGGAATGCCGTACCGCGCAGTCATCGCCCAGAGGGGCTTCAGGCTTTCATTCTCCCAGTCGAAGTCAGGGGTGATATTGTACGTCGGAATGGGAAAGGTAAAGACCCGCCCTTTTGCATCCCCCTCCAGCATAATCTCGGCGAAAGCGCGGTTAAGCATATCCATCTCCGGTTGGAATTCGCCGTAGGTAGCATCCATGATCTCACCGCCCACCACGACCGGCATATCCGCCAGGGTCGAAGGCGGCGTAAGATCCAGAGTCAGGTTCGTAAACGGCGTCTGGAATCCCACCCGGGTAGGCACGTTGAGATTAAAAACGAACTCTTGCACCGCCTGCTTGACCCGCCGGTAGTCCAGCTCATCGTACCGAATGTAGGGAGCCATCAATGTGTCGAAGTTAGACACCGCGACCGCGCCGGCGGACTCACCCTGCAATGTGTAGAAAAAATTGACCAACTGCCCTAACGCGGTTCGCAGGTGGCGGGGAGGATCGCTTTCAATCTTGGCACTCACGCCGCCAAACCCCTCCATAAGGAGATCCTGCAAATCCCAACCACAACAATAGACCGATAGCATCCCCAGATCGTGAACATGCAGATCCGCGTGGATATGTGCGTCCTGAACCTCGGGGGGATAGATACGATGAAGCCAGTACCGGGCAGCGATCGACGAGGCAAGATAGAAATTGAGGCCCTGCAATGAGTAATTCATATTGCTGTTCTCGTTAACGCGCCAGTCCGCACGCTGCAGATAATCATCGACCAGCTCTTCGGTGTTGAGCAGCATCTGCTCGGTCTTACGAGCTTGTGCGCGCTGTTGACGATAGAGAATATAGGACTTGGCTACTTTCGGGTTACCCGATTTGACCAGGACCTCTTCGACGATATCCTGGATCTGTTCGACGTGGGGCAAGTCGCCCGTCCCGTTGATCCGTTCCTCCAGCAGGGCTGTAACCGCCCAGGAGAGCGTTTCAGCCCATGGGCGCCCTTCTCCATTGCCGGAGGCGCGGGCCGCAGCGTAAATCGCGTCCTCAATTCTCGCGCGGTCAAAGGTGACCACGGTGCCGTCCCGCTTGATGACCTCGTTGATACTCATCGGTGACGCTCTCCTTTCGATCTTATCGAGCGTGTGATAGCATGATTCGGCATCAAAGCCTGGGCAAAACACACATAACCCTTTTGGCATAGACGTGATGGCAAACAGGTCACTGCCTAGGGTCAAGAACCGGTTCTGAATTCGATCTAAAAGCCGCGCAACCGCGGTCGAAAATCACCCAGGAAATATCACACATTAAAGATGCAAATATTACGTATTATACAGTTTTCAATTTATCGTGAAACAAAGAGATGTTTCTTAGAAACGCAATCTCTATTTCGGTCTCAGGACAAACAAGACCCCTAGATCTAGGGGTCTTGACTCACACTTTGCAAGAAAATTACCGCAAAGTGTTCATATCATAGCACCGATACCGGACGTTGTCAACGGCTAAAGGGGGGATTTTGTCTTAAAATTCCCTGTGATCCATAGCCATTTTCCTACCGCATCTGGCCCCTTCACTCGGAAGGAAGTCCCCGGGGATTTTCGTCCACAGGTACCACGTCGGACGTGTGGATATACCAATCCAACATCGTCTGCTCCATTCGCATCCGGATCTTTCGATAGTCAGGATCGTCATAGACGTTGGTCAGCTCAAGCGGGTCTTTTTCCAAATCGTAAAGCTCACTGATTCCAAGCGGACGCCGAATCAGTTTGGCATCCATCGTCCGCATCATCGTGCATCGCGAGACGCTCAAGGGATCAGTTTGCTGCTGCAAGCCCTTAGGGTAGTAAATGTGTTCGGTGTCGGTGAAGATCGATGCGTTCGGTCGACCTTCAAAACAGTGGAGCTCGTGGGGATCATATCCGCCCTCAGCGTAGAT
This sequence comes from uncultured Anaerolineales bacterium, assembly GCA_964388385.1. GTDB lineage: Bacteria > Chloroflexota > Anaerolineae > B4-G1 > SLSP01 > PWVB01. Next base: position 9,345 of record CAYMAQ010000029.1, read on the forward strand.
GATGCGTTCGGGATCTCCTTCGGCACCCTGAAGCTGGGGCGTCAAGGATTGGGCAAAGTGTGTGTGTTCCGCCTCAATACCAGCCAGATCGAGAACCGTCGCCATAATGTCAAAGAGCGCCACCGGGGTCTCGATGCGATGACCGGCGACACCGCCTGGCGCCCGGATGATAAGGGGCACCCGCGTCATCAAATCGCCCACCGCACTGGGCCATTTCTCAACGAGACCATAATCCCCCGCCCAATCCCCGTGATCCGCAGCCACAATGACACAGGTCGTCTCCGCCAGACCCGTCGTATCCAGAGTCTCAAGCAACCGTCCCAACATCCAATCGACGTAGCTGTTGCAGCCAAGATAGATCGCTTGAATCTGCCTGAAGACCTCCTCAGGAACGTCCTCCAAGTGACGATTACGTCGTATCAGCTCATAGAAATCTGGCTTGCCCGCAAGCTCTGCCGGGCGCAGCGGAGGGAGATCAGCCGAATCGACCATGCTGTGGAAAGGTTCCGGACACGCATACGGAGGATGGGGAAGGGACAGGGGGAGATAGAGCATAAACGGCTCGTGATCGCCTGCGCGCGTGCGGAGAAATTCCAACCCGGCCTGCAAGCATCGTGCATCCCCGGTCTCTTCAAGTCCTCCCGGAAAGGGCTCGTAAAGAAAGCTGAAAAATTCCGGATCCTCAACCTCTCCGCTCCTGGAACCGGCGTGCCCACTCCCTGGATCGGCGTATCGATCCACCACCCCGGCGAAAGAGTCCGGGCTGTAAAGGTCGTTCTTGCCGTACCACTCGATATAATAGCCGGCGTTTTTCAGATATCGAAAAAGGCTGGGCTCATGAGGTCGCAAGAGGTGCCACAGGGTTCGGTGTCCCGCGACGTGAGGATACCAGCCGGTCATAAGACTGCAACGCGACGGCGTACAGACCGAATGTTGCACGTGGCACTGATCAAAAAGCGCACCTTCTGAAGCCAGACGATCGAAGTTCGGCATCTGCACGATCGGATGACCGTAAGAGGACACACTCTCAGCTCGCATCTCGTCCGGAAAGAAAAATACGAAGTTCATCAGATCCCCTCCTCTAAAATCCCACATTGGACGCCGGACCGTACCCCAGGTCACGAAGTTCGTCACAAGCTGCCGAAACACCTCCGGGCACTTCCACCCGCACAATGTACCTTAATCCACCGTAACGCTGAATGCGATCGACCTCACCAACCAGCAATCCAATCAGGTCCTGGCCCTTCTCCGCGAAAAGCGCCCGTTCCATCTCAAACGTCGTTTGGGGAGGCGCGTTGAACGCAACGATCTCAGGAGCGTGACGCTGCCACGTCAGCCAGACCCGTCGCTGCCGATATGCGTTGGCGACCAGGATCACTCGATCGAGGCTGAAACCCGATCCCCGCTCCAAGCCGAGGTCTCGCATCCGCCGGAGGCTGTAAAGTACGTTCTCTCCCGTATGGGTGGATTCAGCCTCGACGAGAATAGCATCCTCAGGAATACTGGGGCAGTGCCGTTTGACTTCCTTCCGAAAATAAAGCGCCTCAGGTTGCTTCAAATCCGCCGTGCCCGCGCCAATCCCCCCGGTGAAGAGCAGTCGGGAGGCGTAGCCCTGTCGGTACAGGTTGCAACAACGTGCAGGTATCTTGGGATCGAAATGTCCAAATCCCAAGATGAGATCAACACGCTTCAGGTCGGTACTCCGCACAGCCAGATAGCGGAAGACAGTCTGTGCGAGCGTGAATACGTCCGCGTTCACGCAAATCTATCCAACACAAAGCGACGGACAGCCCAGGCAACCCCCTCCTCGTCATGAGTCGGAGCGACGGAGGTTGCAGCAGCCCGCGTGGTCAACGTCCCGTTTCCCATCGCGATACGCCATCGGGCGCGCTCAAACATCGGCAGGTCGTTCTGGTTGTCCCCGATTACCATCACATGATCGCGATTCAACCGGAGGCGGCGCATCACCTCGACCAGTCCCCTCCCCTTATCGGCGCCGGGTGCGTAAATGCCGATGGATTTGATCGACTCATCCTCATAATAGTAGGTCTCCAGATGGTAATGGCCTTCATAGGCGGACGCACAAAACGACCTCAGACCCATAATTGCCGGATCATCGTACGCCAGAATACGCAGCACCTTACCCTGTAAAGCGTCCACATTTCGGGAGACTTGTCGGCGATAGGGACCTGGATGCCAGCCACCGTTCTGATAGTAGGTGATCATCCCGGCAGTGATGACGAGAGCCCATCCCTGCGCATCCGCACGTCTGGCAAGGGACAGGGCCATATCATTGGGGACAGTTCGCTCGAGCCAAAGGTCGCCATAGGCGTGAGAGAAAACCTGGGCCCCATTGGCGCAGACAATCGGCCCCTGAAGCTCCACATCTGCGGTCAAACGCCGCACCGAATCGAGCGTACGTGTCGTCGATATCACCACGGTGATGCCCATAGCCGCTGCCTGCCGCAAAGCTTCGGCGCCCTCTTCGGCGACCTCCCGATCACTGGTCAATAATGTACCATC
>CAYMAQ010000029.1:11967-25011 GCA_964388385.1 uncultured Anaerolineales bacterium
AAGCTTCGGCGCCCTCTTCGGCGACCTCCCGATCACTGGTCAATAATGTACCATCAAGGTCGACTGCGATCAACCGAGGGTATGAGTGACGGATATCAACCAAAGCCTTGGACCTCCTGCATCTTGGCGCTAGCCCCTTGCCTCTTTGACGACCAAAACCTCATGCTTACGCAGATAAACTTGGGGCGCCGCGCGTGCTCCCGTTACCAGGTTCTCACCCTGATGGATCTCGGACACACCGGTTGCCTGATCGTTGCCATTCCTGGATCCATGATCTCAATCTCACTCGGCCGTATCCTTGTCCTCGACGATCCGACCAAAAAACCACGCCTTGTCATCGCGTCGATTGCCATCCTCATCGATGTACCACCAATCGTCTTCAAACGCCCGTCTTCCCTGTCCAGCGCTGCCAACACGCTCGACCTGCCCCTTCCCGGTAACCGGTTCCTTCGTGCCGTCCCGGTCTGGGTCCACATACTGCGCGAACCACGCCCGGAGGCGCGCACGCATATCGACGATGCGATCGTGATACGCAGCGTTATCGATCAGATTGTGCGTCTCTCCTGGATCGTCAGCCAAATGATAAAGTTCGTGGGGGCCGTAGGGATAACGATGGACGTATTTCCAGGTCTGGGTACGGATCATACGCACGGGACCGTATTCGTCAAAAACGACCACCTCATCTCGCACGGGCTCCAGATTGCCCTGCAGATATCCGGCAAAACTCCGACCGGGCAGGGTCTCAGCATCGGGAACCTCAAATCCGAGGTAATCGAGCAGGGTCGGCATGATGTCATAATGACTTAGCAGTGCATCGACTACCACACCCTCGGGAAGATGTCCGGGGCTGGCCATCAACATCGGCACTTTGACAGATGTATCGTACATATTCTGCGGAAAGGTGCCGTTCCCTTTGCCCCAGATGCCGTGATGCCCCATATTCATTCCATTGTCGCTGGTAAAGAGGATAAGTGTGTTCTCCATAACGCCCATCGACTCCAGCCGATCCAGGATTTGCCCCACCCCGCGATCCAACCCGGTGATCGCACCGTAGTAGCCGCTTAGAAGCTCCCGGCGCTTCTCACCCTTTCCACGAGGCGCGCTGTTGATCTGCCACGGATGCCCTCCCGGCACGATCGGACACGTCTCAAAGGGACAATCCTCATATCGTGATACCAGGGATTCAGGATGTTGGCCCTCATGCCATGGGGAGTGCGGTGCCGTGTAATGCACGCTCAGGTAAAAAGGTGCATCTGAGTCAGCCTGCTGGTCGAGAAACCTGAGACCCCCTTCGGTGATCACATCGGTCAGATAACGGGGATCGCGCTCAATGGATCCGTTGCGGATGATGTAAGCGTTGTGATAATCACCGCCTCCATAGGGGAAGAGATGCCAATAGGAAAACCCTTTTTGGGGTTCAATGCTGTCACCTAGATGCCATTTGCCGCTGATGCCGCAGACGTATCCGTTCTCCGCCAGAACGTCGGTGTATCCGGTGAGGCCCTTCAAATACGCAATCTCCCGGTCGTCGCCCCATCCTAACCCTGGAGTCTTCGTCGAGATCATATTGCCCTTCCGCAGCCAGTCGTGCACGCCATGCTGAGAGGGTATTCGCCCCGTCAGAATAGAAGCCCGGGCCGGGGAGCAGACCGGAGACGCACAGAAGAAGTTATCAAAACGCATACCCATCGTCGCGAGGCGATCAAGATTCGGAGTCTCGACCTCGTCATTCCCGGCGCACCCCATAGCCCAGTAACCCTGATCATCGGTCAGGACAAAGACCACGTTAAGGCGATCGGGATTCATACTCACCATACGATCCTCCTTCTATCATTGGCAAATCCAAGCACGAACCACTGCACATTTCAAGGCCCATCCAAACGCGCAATCCATCTCAGCGATTCCGCCAGGGATCCGCAGCGAGAAAAGCTTCCAGCATCGTCGCCTTCTTACCTTGATCGACACCGATAGCGTGTCCGGCTCCGTAGTCAATGAGGATGAATCCACCCTCGGACGTCGCCCATTCCGAGAGAAGGTGCGCGGCCTCCTCTCGGATCGCCGTCTCATCCTCGAATGGCAGGGTATGCTGAATATCGCACAAAGACGCGAAGCAGATACGCCCACGGAATCGGCGCCCGATCTCTTCAATGCCCAGCGCCCTGGGCTGCTGGAGCTCGATGATATCAAGACCGATGTCGATCAAGCTTTCGATGATCCCATTGACCTTGCCGCAAGAGTGCATCCATACGTGCCAACCCAGATCGTGAGCGGCATCAAAGATACGCTTGTAGCGGGGTTTGAAGAACGCATCCCAAAGCTCGGGACGGATGAAGACGTTCTGTTGCGTACCCCAATCGTCGGAGAAATTAAGCGCGTGGATGCGATCCCCAAAGCGTTCCCCGATATTCTGGATAATCTCCAGGTCGAACTCGACGATGCGATCGGCGAGTGCTTCGATGCGTTCCCGCTCTAGATACAGGTCGGTGAGGGTGGCCTCGAATCCGTGAAGCGCGTGCATTCGTTCGAAGAGCAACATAAAGATACCTGTGGTCACGTACTTGTCCTCAGCCCCCTCGAAGCGGGCCTCCATCCCCTTATAGAAATCCGGGTTTTTGGGATCGGGCCAGTCAAAACCATCCCAAGCCGACCAATCGCTCAAAGGATGCCCTTTGACCTGTCCCATATTATCGATCTCGGACCGCATCCAGGTACAACCCCACTCATCGAGGGTCTCACGATATTGGTGATCCCCGGTGCCCACCTGATTCCATCCCACGGAATGGACATCGTCATAGCCCAACGCTGGCAGATGCAAGGGAAGTCGATCGGGTCGCTCAAACTCGATCGCCCGTCGCATCACCTCTTTGGATGTCATAGCCATAGTTATCGCTCCCTATAGATTCTCATCACTTTGTCCGGAGAGTCTGGACTCCAGATCTTTTCACAGCGCTTAATCCAACGTCAAACGCACGGTCTTGATCTCGAAGGGACGGAAGACCAGGTCGACGGAGCCGTCGTCGAAGACGAGATCACCGACGACCAATGTCTCCAGCATATCGGTCTCGACTGCGGAAACCACCGGTAGTGACGTCTCCAAGACGCATGCCGTAGCCGTCCCCTTGGACTCGTAAAGACGCAAGATGACATCGGATGATCCGTCCTCAGCCGGCTTGACTGTCTCGAGCACGATATTCGGCCTGCTGACAGAGAAGAGTGACGCGTCCTCTGCCGTACCGGGCACAGTCAGCACAGGTGCGTTCAGCCGGTATCCCTCAATAACCACCGGGCTATCAGCGAAACTCCCAAGCCAGGGATAGACAGCGTAAGTGAAGGTTTGTAAACCTCGATCAGCCTTCATATCCGGGGCCATCGCCGACTTGAGCAGGGTCAGGTTGATCGAATGGTGCAGGACGTTCACCCCATATTTGCAATCGTTCAACACGGCGAAGCCACGCTCCGATTCGACGAGTGCCGTCCACTTCTGATTGGCAACCTCGAAGCGGTCCTCGTCAAACGGGCGCGAGCGGTGGTTGGGACGCGCGAGGTGTCCAAACTGAATCTCGTGCAGAGCTTCGTTCGCGTGAAGGGTCACGGGGAATGCCACTTTTAACAACTTATGACGTTCTTGCCAATCGATCGTAGTCCTGAACTCAAGGCGGCGGCTGCCTCGCCGTAACGAGATCTCCTGGACGAGGGTTGAATTGTGAAGTGGTCGGGTTACACGCAAGATGCCGACCAGGGGGCCAGAGGCCACGACCTCGACCTCGGCCGGCGCGTCAAGAGACACCGGGGTATTCTCATACATGCTGTCGATGTCCCAGGCGTCGAACTTCGTGGGTACGTCCTTGAACATCTTGAAGACGTTACAGGGGCCTGCAGCGAATTCGCCAATCTGGGCCGTCTTATCCACGAGACTCGTGATCTCTCCCCGCTCGTTGAACATCACGCGCAGAAAAGCGTTCTCCAGAAGGGTCTCGTTCACCGTAAAGGTATTGGTCGCCTCCGCAGCAGCCCCGGATTCGATTGAGGTCCAACCGCACGAAGGCACCGTCACTTCCGTGTATCGTGCCCCCTCCACTGTCTGAACAGGCAGCGGATTTCCTCCCTTATCCACCGCTCCCGTAAACATCTCGGGAAGCGGAATCAGAGCCGCGCGCGGCCACGGGAGATCGTTGAAGACAGTCAGACCTTCATCACCTCGAGTGAGCTGTCCAGCCGCCTCCTCGGCTGTGTAATCCGCGATCTCGACGACTTCGGCATAGGCCGCCTCGGCCTCCTCATAGACACGGGCGATGGAGGAGCCTGGAAGGATATCATGGAATTGATTGAGCAGCACTTTCTTCCACGCCTCGTCCATCTCTTCGACGGAGAACGTATAAGAGGCCATAGCTTTGGCGATCGTGCCCCACATCTCAGCCCGCCGCAGAGCAAATTCGCTCTTCCGATTCCCCTGCTTGGTCTTCGCTTGAGAGGTGAGCACGCCCCGATGAGCCTGGAAATACAGCTCGCCGACGTAGCGGGCATCCGGCCATCCGCGGGCATCCTGATCTCTGAAATAATCAATAGGATCGGTGATCCTGAACTTGGGTGTCCCCTCGAGGTCCCGCAGCCTGCGAGCGAACTCCAGATGATTGCGTGTTGGCCCACCCCCACCGTCGCCATACCCGAACGGATAAAGGCGTGTTGAAAAGCCGTCTTTCTGAACGCGCTCCCGCCAACGCTCGATCACGTTCTTCGGATCCACCCGAGCGTTGTAGTCGTTATGAAGGTGCACGAAGACCTCAGAGCCGTCGATCCCTTCCCAGATAAACGTATTGTAGGGGAAAGGCGCTCCACCATGATAAGCCCAGAAGATTTTCTGCGTGGAGAAATATTTGACGCCGCAGCCCCTCATAATTTGTGGGAGGGCTCCGGAGTAGCCGAAGACGTCGGGCAGCCATAGCATTTCGCAATCGACTCCCAGTTCCTCCTTGTAGAACCGCTTGCCGTGGACAAACTGGCGGATCAGACTCTCCCCACCGGAGATGTTGGTATCGGGCTCAACCCAGGTCGCGCCTTCGGGAATAAACTGGCCCCGCTCAATAGCCTCCAGCACCCGCTCGTAGAGTTCAGGATACCGCCGCTTCAGCATCCGGTAAAGGTGAGGTTGGCTCTGTAAAAATTTGTATTCGGGATAGGCATCCATCAAAGCCAATTGGGTGGACATCGTTCGGCCCATTTTGCGCTCCGTTTCAGCAAGGGGCCAGAGCCAGGCGACGTCAATGTGCGAGTGTCCGAATCCAAACATCTCCGGGGTCGTCGAGCCGTTGACACAGTCCAAAAGGGGTTGTAAGATCTCACGACCCTCACGGACGCTCTCCAACATTGCATCCAACGGCAGCTCGAAGTCCACCACATACGTGAACTGCCGTAAGGCCTCGTCAATCTTCGACAGCCGCAGGCTATCTGGATCGAGTGTGTCGCGCAGTTGTATTAACGTTTCGACATCTAACCATAGTTGATAGACATCCTCATACCACACGCCAAACGTCGTCTTTCCCACGGTAGCCTGCGTCGGTCCAGGTTCCGGAACGGTCTCCCGGTTTGGCGGCGTCGGCCCGGCGTGGGCAACGCGGGGACCGTGGCCCGCGTATCCCTCCGCGAGAATATGATAGTCCGAACCTGGAACGCCCTCTTGGGCGAGCGTAATGAATGAATGATGGCGATCCGTGGCGCCAGCAGCTCTCCCGTTGACAAAGACAATGCTCTCTGCGCCGATATCCAAAGCGAAGACAACCTGCTGACCTTTGATGTCATCCGGCAACGTAAACGAACCTCGAAACCAGCCGTATTCCCACTTCCCCCCCCACTCCGTGCCGGGAGGCATCGGCCGAAAATCCAGGTCGACCGCTTCCCCGGGCGTCAACTGTGAGGACGTCACAGCACCCTCGAGTTCGACGGAACCAGACGGTCGGTAAAAATGCTCTGTCAATTCATTGCGAAAAGCCGCTAAACGATCTTTCCATTCTAAGTTCAGGGACATACGCCATACCTCCGCAAGACCCGTAAGTAGTTGCTGACAGCAAACCGGACGTCATCTGAAAACATCGATCGCCGGTCGAATACAGAACGATTGTATTCGCAGGTTTCTCACCCAAGTTGGCGACGTAGCGTGTCTGTTCGGTGGGTATATGAAAACCCAGAAAATTTCCGAGACAGTGAATCTATTGTACCACGCTTCCCTCGGACGCTAAAGCAGGCTGGCAATCAGAGACTAAAAGCCACTGCTTATATTGTTATAAACGATAACAGGCTTGATTATTGTTAACAGATGCTTAATATACCCTTAATGTGTGCTTAAACCAACGTGGTTATACTCTGAGTGAGTAAGGAAGTTGAGAGCAAGTGCACACTGTGAACTTAACAGATAAATAGGAACGTCGCCGAATGCAGTTGCAACGGGGGACCCACACGTGGGGCGAACGGATGGATCCAAACGAGAAGTTTGGATCCATCCTAGGGTGATCTTCTTTCACCCGAGTCCGACAGCTAACCTCGCAGGCGTGAAAGAAGGACACCCAGATGACGTACGGGGGTGTCCTTTCTTATTGGGCATCAGGCAGCCTCACAATCGTGTGAGAACCTGGCCTTAGAGCCCCATACGTCAACGGACAACATCGAACGAAAGGAGAACGAAGATGAATCCGTGGTATGCAGCAACATATGAAATGTCACGCGAAATCGTGGAAGAGAGACTGAGAACGGCGGATAAAGCACGTCTTTCCAAAGGTACACGCATTGGTCGCAAGATGCGCAACCTGACCAAAGGTGTGTTCAGGAGCTGATCTGGCATAAATCTCGTGCGCCTGAGATGCACGCGCCCGAGCTTCGTACCCAGTATGAGGGTCAGCGACAAGGTTAGGGAGGTAAACAATGGATCTGTGGTATGCAACGAATGAAATCGCACGCGCGATTGTAGAAGAACGATTGATGACGGCGGAGAAAGAGCGCCGTTCGAAGGGCGTAAGGATTCGCCGCAAGATGCGAGACCTTGCCAAAGGCGTCCTCAGAAACTGATCAAGCACGAATGCCGTGCGCGTAAGACGTACGCGGCCGGACTTTGTGCACTTCTTGAGATCAGTCCCAAGGATAAGGAGACAGACAATGGAAAATGACATACTATCCCAATATGTAGCGAGAAGCGTTGCGCATGAGTGGATCACGAATGCAGGACGGGAACGTATTAAGCTGGAGCGATCGGGGCGGTCCGTTTCAGAGATCGCGAAAGCCGTGCGTCGGTTCATCAGCTCGAACTAGGATCGACTAGCGATCACGACCCAGTCGACTGTCATAACGCAACGCTATGAAATGACCGAAGACCGACAAACAAACGAACAAGCCCTTGGGTTTAGAAACCCAAGGGCTTTCTTCTTCAAAACGTCAGCTGTATCTATTGGTATTGGCGAGAACGCAACAGCCTGAGCTTCCGATAATCTTATAGCGACCGCGCGAGCCATTCGAAGCCTCGATCACCAGGTTTTGATGATCTCCCGCACAACGTCCCGGACGTTCTCCGGCAAGCCACGTCCGTTCGAGGCCGCGACGTTCTCCTCAAGTTGAGTCATCGTCCGCGCCCCGGGAATGATGGCGGATATCGCTGAGGGGGTGAGACTGAAATGGAGCGCCAGATGCGTCATACCACCCGGATATCTTGCAGCGATCGGCCGCAAAGTTTCCACCATACGGATATGCTTCCACATCTTATCACCATCTAACAGAGCCCGGTGCCCCTCCGGAACTTCCTCATCGGGAGAAAACTTACCGGTCAACACGCCCCGGGCAAGCGGCATCCGGCACATAAGCCCGACGCCGGCGGTCTCAGCCGCGCCAAACAACCGTGTTTCAGCCTCGGTATCAAACATGTTGTAGGTGATCTGCAATATGTCGACGAGACCCTGCTCGATAAGCCAAACAGCATCGGCTTCGTTGTTCACGGCAACCGCCGCAAAACGGATTTTGCCCTGTGACTTGAGCTTGGTCATTCCATCAGTCCAATCAAAGTGCTCTAAATGCTCTCTGCGAGGACTGTGCAGCTGGTAGATATCAATCACGTCGCGCTGCAGGCGCCGAAGGCTGCCCTCGACTGTCTCCATCATTCGATCGGCCGAGAATTCCGCCTCTCCCGATTCACGGATTCTGCACATTTTAGTTGCAATAAAGACGTCATCGCGAGAGGTCAACGCCTTGCCCAGAACGTCCTCGCTTCGTCCCCGCCCATAAGCCTCTGCCGTATCGAAAAGGTTCACGCCCAGATCGACGGCATGACGAACCAGGTTCACCCAATGTGCGTCGGACGCATAGTCCTGTCCCAACCGATTACAACCAAGGCCCACTTCCGAGACTTGAACGCCAGTGTTTCCCAAGTTCCGATAATGCATCCATCCTCCTCAACGTCCTACGACGTTGTTCTGATCGCCCAACTCACCGCAGACGCTCGGATCTCGCCTGCGGTTCCACCCGGCTCTCCAGCGCTTCCTCAACCCGCACCCAGATACTGCTGTCCTCCCGATAGATCGCCAATGCCTCCAGCGCCTCCTGTGATCGAGTTTGGCTGCCTTCTGCGACCAACTTGAGCAAAAAATTGATCGCGCGCTCCTGCCTTAAGAGCGCGATGCCGAGCAAGAACGTGCGTCTCAACTCCACGTCCACGGCATCTTCCCAGGCAGTCTCCAGAAAGGGAAGTGCCTGCACGAGCTGTGACTCCCCCAACGCAACCGCGGCAGCCTCCTGAAAGACGGCTGAATCAGATTGTAGAAATCCGGCGACGAAGGCGAGCGACGGATCGGGATCAAGTACAATCAGAGAACTAAAACACTCACAGAGTACCTGGGGGTTTGAGTCTCCACTCAGCGCCTTGAACCGCAGGAGGGGCACACCCTCCGCTTTCCCGGAATAACCAATGGCCCGCGCGGCGGATATCCGGGCATCCGCTTCTGGGTCGGCTAGGAGATGCGCGAGAAGGATCATGACGTTGGGATAGTGGATACGAACTAATCCCAGGCCACAGATACCCCGCAGCTTCGCTGCCGTGTCCTCTTGACCTCCATAGACCGGCTCCTGTTGAATGTGCCCGATCCCTTGGAACAAGAGATCGGGCTGATAGGCTTCCATTCGGTACAAAGCTTCGGCAATCGCCGTTTTAGCGGCACATCCCGGATCAATCTTAGCGGCGTTGTTCATAAAACGCTCAAACGCGTCGACTAGATCGGGCTCCAACTCACTGAGCATAAACTCTCCCACGATTTCTGCAGCTCGCGCAACGACGTGATTGACCTTGCTGCTCAGAGCACGCTGTAACTCACGGATTGTTTCCTCGGTCACTGGCGCCGACCGCAACGCGTTGAGGTCGGACAGTCTGTCCTCGATACTACGTCTCCCCGCCATACTCCCCCTTGATAGCCACCCTTTCATCGCAGCACGCTACGCCCGGCTGCAGACGACCGCTAGACCACTACCTCCGTACATCCAGTGGAACGCCTATGGTTGGCAGCTAAAGCACGTTGGTTGGCTCGTCTCGAAGTTTGGTGAGAGTCAATCCGAACTTCCGGGCGACGTCGATCCCGTAGGGACACTCTCGATCAGCCGCTTCCTGACGGAGCGCCTCGATATCCCACCCCGACTTTGCAAACCGCGCTCTTGCGATATCTGCGAGGTCGAACCAGTGGGCCAACCGGCGACGCAGCGCGTAGTTAGCCGGATCGTGCGGGAGGTAATCGATCATCTGCCGGTCGATGTATCCCTCCAGCCGAAACATAGCCATCAGATCCTGAGAGCATATACCGCACTGCCGGCATACATAATCGCCTAATTCCGGGGCGTCTCGTAGGACTTGTGCGCGTTCATCTTCATCCAATGCGCCGGCACTGAGGGCTTTCGCAGCCTCATAGACGTGCTCGGGGCTGTTCATACCACAGATTAGCACCTCCGAACCCGAGCCTAGGGCATACCGAAGAGCCGAAACCGGCGACTGGTAGAGGAACCCATCCGCCAGAGGCTTCATCGCGGTGATACCGACGCCGTGCTCGCGTGCGAGTGGATATACGTCTTGCTGAATTTCAGGGACGTACAGTTCTTCGAGGTAATTATCCCAGATCAAGATAACCGAGAGCGGGATTCGCTTGATCGCCTCGATGTAGAGCTCGGGGGGACGGTGGCTGCTGAATCCCATACCCCGAATGAGACCTTCGTCCCGCGCATCGAGGAGCGCCTCGAGCGCACCACCAGGACCGGTAATCGTGTCAAGCTCTTCAATCGTATTGACGCCGTGGAAGAAATAGAAATCGATGTGGTCGGTCTGGAGTGCCTCCAGCGAGGCGTCGAGTTCTCTTCGGATCCCAACCCCGTCCCTCATACCGCTCTTGCTGGCGAGGATAACCTGGTCACGTCGTCCTTTGAGCGCGCGCCCGATCTTTGTCTCCGATGCACCGCGCCCATAACCACGAGCCGTCTCGATGTATGTACCGCCGACCTCTAAAAACGTATCAACAACTTTCTCTACAATCTCCGATGAGATCTCGAGTTGGTGAAATCCGCCCAAACCCAGTCGGCTGACGTGAAGCCCCGTCGCTCCCAAATCAACAGTCGGCATAGTTACCTTTTTCATCTCTTCTTTGCTCCTTCCGTAAATCACAATAGAGTTTTCAACAATCTATCAAGTGCCCCGCCTCAGCAAAGCGAAGAACCGTTTCATGAGCCTTGACGGGCCCCAAGGGGAACATCAATCGCTCCCAAAGCCATGACGGCAAAGGGGCGATCATCGGCCCGATGGTTCCGGATGAAACTGACAACTTCACGCGTCTTTTCCATCTGCTCATCCACATCTTCTGCAAAGAGACCGGTCATCAACTATGAGTATTATTGAGGATGCGACACAGATGGCTATGAAGCCTCGTCAACGATCACGGTCTCCCGCTGGATGTCAGAATCGGTGAAGATATCCTGCGTGTCGACAGCGCGTGACGAAAAGCTCCAAACGACTGCGCCGTACGTCCCACCCTGAAACCAGTGAAGCTGATTGGGAGGTAGGGTCACTTGCCCACCCGGATTTAACACCTGCTCGTTCCACACAGTGTAGGTCTCCCGGCGGTGCGGCGGTATCTCCGCCTTGGGCTCAGGTGTAGGTGTGCCAGGCGTATAGAGATACACTTCTCCCCACTCACAGCGTAACGTCTCCGCTTTCCCCGGATAATCCCCCAGAGGAGGATGGCGATGCTCCGGAAGCGTCTGATCGGGAAAGAGCACGATCAGCTTCACCGCAGTTTCCTCGGTGTCAAGCAGCGTCAGGATCTGCCCCCCACTAGTCGATAGCTCTCCCAGCCCAAAATCCGCCACAGCGATCCGATCTAACTCAACCTCACGGAGACTGATACCGGTGTTCCGCAGCATGACGGCAGCGCGTCTCTGGGCAGCCTCATAGTCCGAACGTGTAAGCACGGATACCTCCAGCGATCAAACTTTAAAGCAGAGACGCCATCAAGTAGGTATAGGTCTCCGCCGGGACGCCTTCTTCGATCAGGGACTGAAGCTTCTCGCGGCCCAGCTTGTCCAAGAGCTCGTGGGCCATATTGACCAACGCGATCGACGCTTCCATCTGCGATACCTGATCACCGTCCCGAGTTGCAACGTCATAGGAGAGCCAGCCATTCCAATCGAGGCGATCCAAATACGCCATCATCTCGACAAGATCCCATAAGTTCACCGATCCCGGGAGCATGTCCCAATCCCATTCGCGTGCGTTGTCATTGAAGTGAACGTAGAAAAGACGATCGGCCTGCGCCGCGATCGAGAGCGCTTCCGCGGGAGTCTCCTTAGCAATCAAGGCATGCCCCACGTCCATCGTCACGCCGACGTGCGCGTACCCCAGCCGCTCGCATAAATAAAGCGTTCGACCCATATCTCCAAGAATGCAATAGTTGCGTGACTCGTTGAGTTTATACTCCAGGCTGATTCGGATGTCATCACGGTACTGTGCCGCTTCGTCGATACCCTCCTCCAACCACTGCCACTGTTTGAGATAGTCGACCTGGAAATTGTAGTTATGACCGTCGATGAGCGGACAACACGTGATCATCGACGTCCCGAATTCAGCCGCCAGGTCCATCGCCGTCTTCATATCGGCGACGGCTTCCTGTCGCAGTTCAGGCTCAGGTGCCGTGAAAGACCCACGCTGCCACTTCTTCTGGGATTTAACGTTCAAATTGACCGCGGAGACCGGCAGACCCGAGTCCTTGATCATCGCCACCGTCTCATTCACGTCGGAGAAATCACTGGGATAAACGACCTCGATGCCATCCACACCTTGAACACGCTTGACCATCGCCAGACGCTCGGCGAGATCCCGGGACGGCTGGTAAGTATGAAAACGATCCTTGATCCCACCCATCATACCCAGCATGATCGAATGCTTAAGCTCCATCTTGAGCCTCCTCTGTAGGTTTTATCGCCTGTAAACGTCGTAAAAGCATAGCACTCTCGTTCTCACTCATCCGTTCCTGTTCGGAGAGATGAACCTCGCCAAGTAATCGCAAACGAAGAGGTCGGCGCGTGAGCCACTCCTCGCCTTGCGCCATTGTTGTTCGAGGATGTTGAATGACGTCCTCCGAGCTTATCTCCTCATCAATCGCGTAGAGATACCCGGTCCATACACCATTATGCCGGATCCGCCCATCATCCTCCACGCAGACGAGGGTCGGCTTGTGAGAAAAAACCTCCGCCAGCTTCCGATTCTGAGTAATCGTGCTTCCGTCTCTCAGTCGGGAAAGCTCTCTAGGTGATCCATGATACCATAGTTCATCTTCAGTCATCTGCTTTAAACGGTTCCGACCTCTGACTAGCTTAGGTCAACACAATCACAACAACCTCGTGATCGACCACTTCGGGTACCTGTAATGACAAAATGGGAGGATCCCACTCGAAGGAACGCGTTTGATCGACCTTGAGAAGTCTGACACAGCTCGGTTCACGCTCCGGAGCAAGGCGTACACTTATATACTGTTCTCCGACCGG
>CAYMAQ010000030.1:0-22977 GCA_964388385.1 uncultured Anaerolineales bacterium
ACCCGGCTTTGTGCAAGCTCAAGCCCCCGTCACAAGATCAGGAGACATCATCTATTCGGTCAGACGTCCTGACGGCGGCTATGATCTGTGGAAGGTGAGCGTGAAGCACAATCGTACTCAACTAAGATTGACCTGCGCGCCCGATAACTGCATCGCAGTAGCGCCCTCGCCTGATGACCGCGGCATCATCTACACCCGCGTCGCCGAGGGGCAACCAACACTCTGGTGGCTGCCGGAAGGTTCCACCGAGACCAACCCACTTTTTGAAGCAGATACCTTGGCCGGAAACTACGCGTCATGGTCGCCGGAGGGCACAGAACTGGCCTACTACGATCCAGCAGGACAGGTTTGTATACTGGACGTGTCTGCGCTTTCTCAAACGCTTTGCGCTAAGGCTCTTATGGACTCACCCGCAATCTGGTCTCCAGATGGATCGATGGTATTAATAACCGATGGCCGGCTTGAAAGAGGGTTTGCCAGTCATATCCTGCGCCTAAACGTCAACTCGGGGGAGCTTACCGACTTGAGCACTGGCTTTGGTGTGGAAGACGATGCACCGGCTTGGTCGCCGGACGGAAAATGGATCGCTTTCCGGCGCAAAACAGCCGGTACCGCGATGGGCAAGCAACTATGGGTTATGCGGGCTGACGGCAACGAGTCCCGCGCACTCACCAACGATACAGCGTCTCACTATGGCCCGCCCCTTTGGTCAGCCGATGGAAAAGCACTCCTCGCAACCCGTCATCGAGAGGGGACAAGCAGCATTTGGACGATTTCAAGAGCATCAGGAGACGCAGAACTCCTTATCCCCAATGGATATTACCCTCACTGGCTAACCCCATAAGTGCCAAGCTACCACAACCCAAGAAAACGCACACCCGAAAGAAGCGCTCGTCTACCCCCGTCGCCGGGTATACATAGACAGACCGATGAGCAGGCCCGCGAAAAGCACACCGAAGACCAGGTACCCTACCACCGGCGGGGAGTTCGAAGGCGACTCGGCGATGGGCATCACCGTCGGCAGCGGCGTCTTCGTCGGCGAAGGCGTCACGGAAGGAGATGTCGTTGGCGTCCACGAGGTCTGCGGGGTCGCCGTTGGTGGATTGGAAGGCGTTGGGGATGGCGCGTCCGATGGTTGGGGTGAGGGCGCAGATGTCGTCGATTGCGGGGTCGACGTGACCGCCGGCTGGACCGTCCGGGTTGCCGTCGGTGACGTAGGAGATGGGTCCTGCAGGGTGGAGGTCGGTTGCAGCGTCGCGGTGGCTGTGGCTTCCTCCCCAACGACACCCAACGTAACTGCATACGTCGCTTCACCCCTTGCATTCCCAACCCTTAGCGTATATTCGGTAGGGGTCGCGGGACAGACCTGCCGGTCGCCGCTGAGGGCGACCTCTTCGCCATTAAGATAAACATATATCGCGTACATCGCATCCCAGCGCACGTATGTGCACGTACCCACCTCGACCGGGTTGGCTTCGAGCCGGAACCAAGCCTCGGGCTCCGGCACTGTAGTCGCAGTTGGAGGCGGCGTGGTCGGTGCAGCGGTCGGGGGGACGGATGTATCCGTGGGTGGCACGGGCGTGTCGGTGGGTGGGGGCGCACAGATCTTGTCGAAGGAGATCACCGGCGGAGGCTCCCCAGGTCCCCAGCTCCACCCCTCGACGGCCCCATCGCTCACCTGATAACCGCTCGCGCCCGCCGGGGAGTAGGCCCAGGTGCCATCCTGCAGATGCCAGTAGGACCAGAAATCGGGCGGCGACTGGCAGAAGCAGTTACTGGCCGGACATCCGGTGTCCTCAATCTTGCAGATGGCGGCCCCCATCCCGCCGAAATCGGCGACAATCTCCAATCTGGAGCGATCCAGCACGTCGTAGCCGCTAATCTGATCCTCAGGAAAGCTGATACACCGACTGATTACGTTCTCGTCGTCGAAGCGCACCACCAATGCCACCCGGTGGTCCGCTTGCGCACCGAGAGGGTTCGGGAGCAGGCCGGCTACGGTCAAGACTAATAACAACCAACCGACCAGCCAGAAACGCCGTTTTGGGTTCATACTCTATGACTTTCTAGCGTAGACGGGCGCCGGCAGTAGAACTGCCGGCGCCCCGTGGAATCTTTAAGGTGTGTAGTCCCGCATGACCAGTGGCAACCGCACCGCGTAAATTGTCAGAGCGCTGTCGTTGGTCACAGTTTCATCACCCTGAACGCCATCGGGATCGTCGAAAAGGACCCGCACGTCGTAGACACCGGGCTCGTTACCGGCGATTGTCGAGGTGAAGTAACCGTTGGCCCTGTGAACCGTCGTCGTCTGCCAAGAGCTGTCGTTGAGACGCCAGGTCATCGTAACCGTAGCGTTCCGGTTCAGATCGCTGCCGAAGGGCACGAGCAGATCGACGCTGTTGCCCCACGTCGCACGCGGCGCAGCCGTCACGATACGATCCGGATCGGGGCCGCGCTCGACGGGTGCGAAGGGCGCAAGCGAACCGGGCGTAAAGGGGTAGGAAACGCCAAGCAACGCAGGAACAGCCTGCCAGGTCGCCAACCCATTATCAGTGTAACCAAAAGGGGCCCACGCCCAGACAAAGGGACCATCGGGTTTCTGCAAGGAAGCTAAGGCGGCAAAGGGACCACGCCCGTTCTGACGCCACGGGCTCGTGCTGCTCGCCAGATCCTCTCCTGCAGCCAGCAAACCCTGCATCGCATAGGCGGTAGAATTGGCATTGACCGTCCCCCAACTCCCCCAGCCGCCCTCCGTCTGTTGAGCCGCCAGGTATTGGGTCGCACTGACCATTACCGTGTCGGAGACCTCCACGCCC
Organism: uncultured Anaerolineales bacterium; assembly: GCA_964388385.1. Lineage (GTDB taxonomy): Bacteria > Chloroflexota > Anaerolineae > B4-G1 > SLSP01 > PWVB01. The sequence continues at coordinate 2,817 of CAYMAQ010000030.1, forward strand.
CCCGCCACCAAAGCTTGCATCGCCAGGCCGGTGTTGTCTGGGCTGGTGGTCTTCCACCACTCCGGCCCAAGATCTAGCTTCCAGCCGCCATCAGCCTGCTGTAACCCAGCGAGGGTGGTCGTGACACCCTCAGGCAACGCCTCGCCGGCAGCAGCTAGTCCCAGAATGGGGAAAGCCTGTTCGTAGGTGTTCGTCGGCACCCCAAAAGCCTGCAGGGTGGAGCTGTAATAGGTGTTGGTCAGCAGATCAACGAGATTCACCCCACCAAAGTTGGAGGCATCACCACCGGCAAGCTCAACTGCCAGCGCCAGTTTGCCTGTTTCATCCGGGCCTTGAGCTGCATAACTTGCCGCTTGCGCATCGAGATAATCCAGGGCCGAGGTCACACTGCCGTCGGCCACCACGGTGTCTGGATCGAATCCGACCGCGATGTAAGCCAGTACCGCATCGAGGGTCGCGCCTTCCGTACCCCAAGAACCATCCATTTGCTGCGCTTCCTGCATCCACGTCAGCGCCAGGCGCGCGCGCTGCTCGCGACCGAAAATGGGTAAGGACGCTTCGGCCAAACCCGGCACCGAATTCGCCGTGCCCAACGTAGCGTCCCAGAAGCCCACAAAGGTATCGCTCACCGTGTCGCGTGCCACGATGCTCCCATCAGCCTGCTGGCAGGAGGCCAGCGCTTCATGGGGGTTCGACCCATCGGCCCAACTCTCGGTCGCAGGTGTGTATCCCAGCGCGGTGAGCGCCTGAATCGCCGCCGAAGTTGAATCCGGGTTGATGGTGTAGTTGCCGGTGGAGAAGTCGTCATACCCCCAACTTCCCCGTTTTTGCTGGGCCTGCAGATAGCCGACACCCATCATGACGGTTGGCGCTGTGGGTGTCACGTGCCCGCTGGCCATCAGCGCCTGGAGCGCCAGGGCCGTAGAATCCACGTCAGGCCCCCATCCGGAGGTGTCCCACCCACCCCCGGCGTCCTGAAGTCCAACAAGGTACGTCACCGCCATCGCGGGCACCGGTTCCTGCGCCGCCGCCAGGCCAAGGACCGACCAGATCTGGTTCAGTGCGTTACCCGCCGACGCCGTGGTGCTGTAGGCGCCCGTGGCGGTGTGATAGGTGCCGGTCAGTTCGTGGATCAGATCGACGCCGCCGAAGGCATAGGGCGAAGCATCCCCCGCCACAGCCGCCACCGCCAGGATCCCCAGCCGGCTGGGGAACAGCGTGCCAGTCATATTCCGTGTATACGTCATCGCCTGGGTCTCAAGATAGTCGAGCGCCGTATCTCCTCCCAAAGCCGTCAGATAGTCCATCGGATACCGGGCGGAAGCTGCAGCCAACACCGCTTTGACGGTGGCGAACTCGTCGCCGAAGCTGCCGTCGGCAGCCTGCACGCTTTTGAGGTAGGCCATCGCCTCGCTGATAGCCTCCGTATGGTCAGGCGCCACCGGGGAGATCGCCTGAGGGGTTACCGGCTCGGAGGCCGGCTGAGATTCGGCCAAAGCAGCGCTGCTAAGAGTCAGTATCAAACCGATCACAAAGAGAGTTGCCACAACTGTACTGAGCGCGATTGTCTTGTAGCGATGCATCACTCACTCCTTATCATTACATATATTGATAGATGAAAACACCTACTCCTCCCGCACGTGGGAAGGGATCTATTGCAGACAAAGGCAAATGAAAAAGCCCTTCCCCTTACGTCGGCAGGGGAAGGGCTAGCCAGTCATGGAGACCCTTCATACGCCACCCCCTTTCCGCGAAGGTTTTGCGCACGCATCGTATAGTGATAGAAGCGGGTAATCTGGCTCCAACAGAGAGGATCCTCCGTTGCTACAGTTGCGGGACAGCGCCGGACTTGGACCGGCTTCCCCCGTATAGTCTCAGGCGTCCGAGCCTGCAGACACTTCTATCCTGATATCGACACCATTATAATTCCCTTGTAAGCAATGTCAAGGCTTTTTTGGCCACCAGAGTCTAATCCCGCCCGCTCGAAGAGAATGCGCCATCCCCAATCGCGGCTTGCAACGCAGCGAAAAATCACGTATACTGGTCATAGATCGATAATACAGAAGATTGTCTAGTTTTCCCCTTCACTCGACAACGTACAGCCAGGGGGTAGAGTGAAATACGAAGCGCGGGCACCATCCGGGTTGGGAGTGTATCACCTGCAGCTTGAGCTCCAGCGGATCGACCTTCGATTACAGCGCGCGGTCCAGCGCTGGAAACGGGCCGGTCAGGACCCAGCGGATGCGTTCCGGGGTCTCTACGTTTCGGACGAACAGGCTGAAGGGCTCCTCGACCGCCCGCTGGGCGGAAATTGGGGAGAAACCGCAACTTTGACTACCGATATCGAGCAGAGCTTGTCCCGGCAGGATGGTCAGGTAAAACGCAAGCTGCAGGCGCTCGAACAAGAGGTGGCTCAACGTCAGAGCGTGCTCCCCTTACATCATCTACAGCAAACCTTCGATCTCACTCCATTCGATTTCGATACGCTCTTAATTGCACTTGCCCCTTCACTGGATCTGCGGTACGAGCGCATCTACGGCTATCTCCAGGACGATGTCAGTAAAAAACGCCCGACCGTCAATTTGGTGCTTGATCTCCTGGGTCGGGGAGGTATAGGGCGCCTCGAGTGGCTCGTGCGCTTCGGGGCAAAGGCTCCTCTGGTCCAGCACCATCTGATCGAGCTGACCCCACCGGCCCCCACGGATCGAACTCCGCTGCTGGCTTACAATCTCTCCGTGGACGAAGGGTTGCTTTCATTTCTTTTAGGCGCCTATCATCCCCACCCGGCGTTGATACCTTACACGTCCCTGCACCTGCCAACTCACGCCGACGTCCGTTCAATCCTCGACCCGAATATTGAAACCGAACTCGCACGGCATCAAAAAGGGACTTTCTATATCTTCCACGGTAGCGACCGGACAAACCAGCGCGCAGCCGCAGGCTATATCGCCGCCCAGGATCACTGCCCTCTCTTGCGAGTCAACCTCAAAGATGATCCCGATCATTTGATTCCCCTGGCACTGCGGGACGCCCGGCTGATCGATGCCGTCGTGATGTTCGAGGGCTGGTATACATACCTGGATGAAGGACCACCTTCCCCGGATTTACTCCGGGCCTTTTATGCATTCCCCGGCACCCTGATTGTCGCCGGTGAGTCCCAGTGGCTTCCCAAGGGGAGCCCTCGGGACCGGCGGGTCGTCCAACAAGCTTTCCCCATACCCTCTTTTGGACATCGACGGTCGCTCTGGCAACAGTTCCTGGACGCATCCGCTGCTGTGGCACCCGAAGACTTGGACGCCCTCGCCGGTCAGTTTATGCTCACCAGTGGACAGATTCGCGATGCCGTGGGTACGGCGGAGGACCGCGCGGCCCAGGGCGGACATCCTGTGGGACGGGAGGATCTCTTCGCAGCCGCCCGCGCGCACTCCAATGTACGCCTGGCGTCCCTGGCTAATAAGATCACGCCCCGCTTCCGCTGGGAGGACATTGTGCTGCCCGACGATCAATTGGATCTTCTCCGCGAGATCATCGACACCGTACAGGGTCGGCCCAAGGTGTTGGACGGTTGGGGCGTAGGACGGAAATTGGCCTCCAGCCGCGGTGTGACAGTGCTATTCTCCGGTCCCCCGGGTACCGGCAAGACTATGGCTGCGGAGATCATCGCCGACGAACTCGGCCTCGATCTCTACAAGATCGACCTTTCCACGGTAGTGAGTAAGTACATCGGAGAGACCGAGAAGAATATCGAGCGGATTTTCAAAGAGGCGGAGCGCAGCAACGCGATCCTGTTCTTTGACGAGGCCGACGCGCTTTTCGGCAAACGCTCCGAGGTCCGCGACTCCCACGACCGCTATGCCAATATCGAGATCAGCTACCTGCTTCAGCGGATGGAGGCCTACGATGGCGTCACCATCCTCGCCACGAATCTCCGTGGGAACCTGGACGAGGCGTTCACCCGGCGGCTCCAATTTGCGGTGAACTTTCCCTTCCCGGAGATCGAAGACCGACGGCAAATTTGGAGCACGCTCTTTCCGGACGACGTTCCACGCGCCGCCGACCTGGATTTCGAATATCTCGCCGAGCACTTCAGACTCGCGGGCGGAAACATACGCAATATTATCATCAGTGCGGCCTACCTCGCCGCAGCCGACGGGGACCGTATCACTATGGAGCACTTGCTTCACGGAACCCGGCGCGAGCTGCAGAAGATGGGACGGCTCGTCCACGAGGAAGACCTCGAAATACCAGCATAGCATCCAAGAGGTTGCAAAGATTTAAAATATACAATATAATAGATAATAATATTTGAAATAATGAAGTCGATCTATGGTTAGCAACCATGAGGGGTATCGATGAAATCAACGACGAGGGGGCCAAAAAGCCGCCGGGCCCAAATGCGCGGGCAGCAGGAGGCAAAGAAAAGAGAAGAGGAAATCAAAACCCGGAGAGACCTGGAAACGCTGGGGGTGTGGTCCCCCACTCACGTATCCAGCCTCCTGAACCAGGCAGATCCAGCAACGCGGGCACGGGCCACATCGCAGCTTCAGCAGACGTCAGGCAACCGGGTTACCCAGCGCATGCTCGACCCAGAGGCTGTCAACATCCGCAAGCCCTCCCATCCCACCATAAACCGGCAGGTGTCCGACGAAGAACAGGGGTTTCTGGGAAATCTAAGCGGCGTGATGGACGTGGCGAAAAACGCTATGAGTATCGGTGAGGACAGCGTCATTGGGGATCTGCCGGGATTGGGTATAGGGATGGATGCAATCGGTGAGGTTCTCGGTCGTGGAAGCCGAGGCGAGGGTGGCGCAGAGGCCGTCGGTGGCGGATTGACCAAGGGGCTGACCAGTTACATGCTGGATCAGAGCAGCGAGGCTTTCAGCGGGGTCGAAGCCAACAAAGGGGCGAGCGGTGGCCTCGGTCTGTTAGGCAGCGGGCTCAAAGCCCTCGGCGGGATTCTTGGAGAACAACCCGGTCGCGAGTTCGGGTTCACAGACTACGGTGAGTACGCCGATGTCCTCGGAAAGATGGTCAATCCGAAAGAACTTGCGGCCCAGGGCGTTCAGGAGGGCATGATGAACTGGTACAACCTCGCTCAAGGTGGCGCCGATTATTTCGCGACTGGGCAGACCGACGCCCTGGAGCAGATGGGGGAAGAGCAACTTAAAGGAAGCGTCGGCCCGATCACCCAGGGCTACTCGATGCTTGCAAACCTCGCCGGTAGCGCCGCCATAGGGGACTACAGTGAGATGTACCGCATCTCCAGTATGGCGGAGCAGGGCGAGCTGGGGTCGTTACCCAAGCTGGGCAGCTGGCTCGGGGACGAGTGGTATGACATCATCAACCGTCCCGGCGGTTTCGGTGCCAGTATGGGAGAGATCGGCGACTTTATATGGGAAGGCACTCACGGCGAAGGGGGCATCAAAGGCGCAGCAACCGGTGCCGCAGACTGGATCTCGGATCTGTTTTAGACCAAGACGTGATTTCAAAGCGTGCGGGACTGAGTTTCGGTGGAGATCCGGGGATAAGCCCACGCGCTCAATAGTACGGTCATGCACGATCGATAAGGATGCTGAACTATGCTAGCTGATCTGGATGAGACGATACGCAAGCTGCTGGTGGATGAACTGCCGATCAAGAACGGTGAGATTGACATAAGCTTCGATCAACCCAAGCGGGAATGGAGTTCCCGGATTGTGAAGCCCACGATCAATCTCTTCCTATACGATGTGCGTGAGAACAATGTGCTGCGCCAGCACCAATGGGAGCGTCTCAATAACGGCCTGCAGGCGAACGGGGGAAGCGCATCATTGGACCAGGTCAAACAGAAGCGCACCCCGATGCGGATTGACGGCTCGTATATGTTGACCACGTGGGCTGCCGACCCGCAGGACGAACACCGTCTCCTGACCCGTTCAATGCTGACGCTCTTCCGGTTCCCCATTTTGCCCGCCCAGCGACTTATCGGCTCACTAAAAAACCCCCACTACGATATCCAGGCCCGCCTTGCAAGCCACGACAAACTGACCAATCCCACAGACGTCTGGAACGTATTAGACAACGAGATCCATCCCAGCGTCTCCTACGTCATCACGCTGGCTCTCGATCCATGGTCCGAGATCACCGGACCCGCCGTGCGGACGTTCACGCTCGTTCCAGGTCAGGTCGAAACGCTTCCCCACGCCCGGCAGTTAGCATCGGACACGGATCAGACGCTGATGGTGACCTTTGGCGGTGCCGTGCGAGATAAAGAGACGTCGGAACCGCGTCCGGGACTCCAAGTTGCGATCAAGGGAACAGGATACCTGACGACAACGGACGCGGAAGGGCGCTATGTCCTCGGAAGCGTGGCGCCCGGCGAATACACCCTCGTCGTATGGGCAGAAGAAGGCAAGCCTATGGAAAAGACAATCGCGATACCGGCTGAAGATGCAGGGGCAGATGGCGTTCATCCGTATGATATGGAGGTCTGACATAGAGAAAACCAATCAGCAGTGCATCGGGTAGTCCAACCGTCCAAATCCGGTCTTACAGATCCGGACACGAATCACTAAACTTTTCCGCGATGCCCATGGTAACGCAGAAGCGTTTTAGTTATTCATGATCAGATCCGTAGACCGGTCATCAAAGAGAAAGGAGCATAAGCGATGCCTGATTACAAATCTCCAGGTGTCTATGTCGAGGAGGTTGACCGCGGGACGAAGCCCATTGAGGCAGCCGGCACATCGATGACGGCCTTTGTCGGCCTGACGGCGGAAGCCAGCATTAAGCAGATCGATCCAGAAACCGGGGAACGCGTCCCGGTCGAATCGGTGCTCAACCAGGCCACCCTCGTGACCAGTTGGACACAATTCACCAACATCTTTGGCGGATTTGCACCGGGCGCGTATCTACCCGATGCAGTCTACGGTTACTTCGCCAATGGCGGTGGACCATGTTATATCGTAAGCCTCCGCGCGCTGGAGGAGGGCGACGAGGAAATTGAAGCGGCGTCCGTCACTATTCCCAGTACGGGCAAAGGAAACAGCTTCACGATGACGTCCAGGACATCCGGACCCTCCGATCTCTCCGTGACCGTCAGGTCGGGAGAAGAGGACACCTTTTCAGTCACGGTTGGAGGAGAGACCAAGTCCGGACTCTCGATGAAAAAGGGTGAGTCCTATATCGGCGATGCAACGTTCGCTGCCGTCGAAGTCTCGGATGTGGGCCCGGCTTCGGCCTCTCCCGCCGAGGGGACCTATCCGTTGGAGGGTGGCGGAATCGCCCCGCTTACGGCTGCAGATTTCGTCGGAGACGTCGCCGAGCGTACCGGCATAGCCGGACTGGAGGCGATCGACGAAATCCGTCTGCTGGTCTGCCCGGATCTGATGACCGGCTACGATGGCTCCAGCGATGCAAAGAACCGCGTCAAGATGATCCAGGAAGCGATGGTCAGCCACTGTGAGAGTCTCAAGTACCGCTTCGCCATCTTGGACGCTCCCCCGGGGCTGAACGCGCAGCAGGCACAAGAGTGGCGCAATTTCATCAATTTCGACACCTCGTACGCAGCTCTCTACTATCCCTGGATTAAAGTCGCGGACCTCTCAGGCGGTGGCAGCACCAGCAAACTGGTCCCGCCCAGTGGTCATATGGCGGGCATCTATAACCGCACCGATGCGGAACGGGGCGTCCATAAGGCGCCGGCTAACGAAGTGGTGCGTGGGGCCATCGACCTAGAACTCCGGATCAGCAAATCGGAACAGGACACCCTCAACCCTATCGGCGTCAACTGCATTCGTACCTTCCCCGGACGGGGTATCCGGGTATGGGGCGGTCGCACGCTGAGCAGCGATGGATCGTGGCGATACATCAACGTCCGCCGACTCTTCATTATGGCAGAGGCCTCGCTGGATACGGGCCTTCAGTGGGTGGTCTTCGAACCCAACGACCGGATGTTGTGGGCGCGTGTGCGGCGGGATGTAACGTCTTTCCTGCGCACTGTCTGGTTGGGCGGCGCGCTCTTCGGCAGCACACCGGATGAGGCTTTCTACGTCAAGTGTGACGATGAGCTCAACCCCCCCGAGATACGGGATCTGGGCCAACTGATTATCGAAGTCGGGATGGCGCCGGTGAAACCGGCGGAGTTCGTGATCTTCCGCATCAGCCAATGGGCGGGCGCTAACGCCGAAGGCTGAATCGCAACGGATCGACCTATGGATCCGATCGTGAACAACTAAAGCGCCTCTGCGTTGCCATGGCATCACAGAAGAGTTTAGTGATTCGTATCCGGATCTATCTATATCACATCGCTGAAAGGAGCAGAAAATGGCAGAGTATGAAGATCCCCTTGTAGGTTTTCATTTTGCCGTTGAGGTTCAGGGCGTCGTCACAGGATATTTCACCGAGTGCTCGGGGCTGGGATCCGAGCACGAGGTCATTGAGCACAACGTCGTCAACGAAAAGGGCCAGGAGATCGTGATCAAGGTTCCCGGCAGGCTGACGTGGGACAATATCACGCTCAAGCGGGGCATCACCAGTAACATGGACATCTGGGATTGGCGGAAGATGGTCGAAGATGGGCAGATCGAGGACGCACGCCACGACGGATCGGTCACGATGTTTGATTCGCAGCTCAACCCGGTCGCTCGGTGGGAGTTCAAACGCGGTTGGCCGCTCAAGGTCACCGGCCCGCAACCCAAATCAGACAGTAATGAGATCGGTGTTGAGGAATTGACCATCGCCCATGAATACATCACCAGGGTGGAAGTTTAGGCACCCTTCGATTTTGGGGTGAGACGCTCCCATCTTATGTAAGGGAGCGCTCCACCCCAAGGTCTGAACCTGTCGTTCTGTAGGGAGATCACGCTACCATCGGCGAGGCGTAGCGCTTGAAGAAGCAAAAGGGGGTGCGCGTGCTTACGGACTATGAGTTCACCCTACCGCAAGGATACGCGGGTCAGGCGGGTGAGATCCACCGGCACGGTATCATGCGGCTGGCGACGGCAAGAGATGAGATCGAGGCTGTCGCACATCCGCAGGTGCAGGCTAACGAGGCCTATCTGCCGGTTGTCCTGCTCAGCCGCGTGATCACGCGTCTGGGCCCACTCACCGAGATCACACCGCAGATCGTGGAGGGGCTTTACGCGGCGGATATAGCATACCTGGAGGACCTTTATCTTCGGATCAACAGCTACGATGAGGTCCTTGTCAAGGCCATATGCCCGCACTGCAGCCGCGAACTCAACCTGAGGGTCGCTCCCCTGATTAGCGGATGAAGGCCATCCGCCGGATGGTGTTTATCCGCCGAACCATGACCCAAGGAGATGACAATGCCCGGAGACACAAATTCCAAGCAGTCCGACAAGACACAAACGCTGACCAATGAGCTGGTCAGAAAGGTCGCTGACAAGATTTACACTAAACTGATGCACGATCTGGAGATCGAGCGGGAGCGTCAGCGCCCCTCCTCAATCCACACCCTTAGCACCGGCGGGGGCTGGTAGTGCCGGGAGACGAGAAGATTCGGGGGACAGCCCACGGGGCCTTCCGCTTTCTGGTCGCCATCGACGGGGAGGAGCAGGCCGCTTTTACCGGCTGCACGCTGCCCACCATCGCGTGGGACGTTGAGGAGGTCAAGGAGGGTGGATATAACACATCGGTCCACCAACTGCCGGCTCAACGCAAATCTGCCACCATAGAGCTAAAGAACGGGGTGGGCAAGAGCGCGATTCTGGACTGGTACCTGGCATCGATGGACGACGTGCCCCCCCGCCGCAATGTGACGATTACCCTTCTCAACATCGCCCGCGAGCCGGTGATGGTCTGGCGCATCAACGACGCCTTTCCCGTTCAATGGAGCGGCCCGCAATTGAAATCGGATGGAAACACGATCGCTATTCAAACTCTGGAACTGGCCTGCGGTGAGGTCACGGCATCGTACGAGTAGGGACATCGATCTTAGGATACGGATGATATCATGGCGCTTTTTCGTTTAGGTTCGGAGAACCCCCTGATTCGACGGGTAAGGCGGCACCGTTCGGTGTCGACGCTCTTCCGCCGTGCGTCCCAATCACCGAAGCCGGATTCGATAATGTCCACGGAGACAGGACCCGAGACATCGACGGAAATCGTTCAGGCGGAGATGGTATCGATGCAGCGCCCCATCATGCCCGAGACACAGGCGCCAACCGCGGATCGACTCTCACCGGGTCCGCCCCCTGAAACAGCCCCTCTCTCGTCTATACGGACGCCCCCGAAGCAGGCGGCAGAAAGACAGCTAACGGGCGGCGTTGGCGTCTCTAAGCCTTTGAAAGCACCGTCTGCGCCATCGAGCTCACCCATCCCGCAGGGCCGCCTGCCCTATGCCTCGACCGCGGAGGAACCCACCGTGCCGGCACCCTCAGCGTCTGCAGAATCGGTGGAAACCCTCGAAACGACTGAGAAGGTGTCCTCGATCACAGAGGCTGTATGGCAACGGCTCAGGACTATCTTCCAGCGTCATCAAGGATCGGAGGATGGGTCATCTATCCCGTCAAAGACGGGGCTTGAGGCCGAAGGTCCCACGGTGGAGCCCACCATTTCAGACTTGGAGAGGGAGAATCCGGGGGAACGACAGGGCGCGGAAGCGTCCGGCGAGTCAGCCATCGCCCCTCCTGCATCGAGACTACCGGCGACTGTTCAGCGACAGATTGTCGAGGACCCAAAGGGCGATAGGCCCGACTCAGAGAGACGGTCGCAAGCCGCCTCGAAGCTTCAAACCTCACCGCCCGATGACGGGACAATCGCGACAGGATTACAGCGGCAGACCGAGCTAGAATCCGCCGAATGGAGCTTATCCGCCGGAGTGGATGCCGATCCCGACGAAATTACCGACACTCAGAACCTGCCGTCCGAACCTGTGGACGCCGTTGTTGAGACGACGATCGGAGAAACAGAGAGCGATATGGCGTCTTCAACCGAACAGAATCTATCCGCAGAGATTCATGCTGCCGAAGATTCAGAACGGGTCGAATTGGAACAACCCACAATAATCGGGAAGAGCAAGAGGGATCGCTTGGAAATTACCAACGGCCCTGCGGAGAAATCGGAGAATCAGCCAGATACGACCGACATTCCTGACGACACCTCACGGAGGGCCGAGCCCCACCGCGACCGTCCGCCCCTTCATGAAATTTGGAGCGTTCAAAACACGGCACCGCGATCGAAGTCCGCATCTTCACCACCCACGATAACGAGTCAGGCGCTGCCAACAGGGACCGACACCACACCGCAAGTCCAACAGGTGATGCGCCAGGCGGTCTCGGGTCGTCCGACCCGATCATCCATCGAGGTCATTCAACCACGGCGTCCGCGCCCGTCCACGCTGCCGACCGAGGGACCGCGCGTTCCGGGGTACGGAGAGAGCCGTCCCTCAAGCGTCGATTCGGAGGTCGGTCGTGACATCGATCGAGAGACTGCGCATCAGCGTCCAACCCAGGGCGAAAACAGCAGCTCGGAGCTTGACGAAAGGTCGGAGATGATTGAGACGGAGATCGGCCTGCTGCCGGAAGATCTCTGGGAACTCATTGGGGAACCTACCCCCACCAAGGGGAAAGTTCCCGATTCCCGATCTACTCAGATCGAGCGTCCAACAGAAACCGGAGCTGGTAAATTGCCTCGGGAACGTGCCGTCCCGATTGCACTTCCATCGGAAGGGGAGGGGCTTTCCTCGGAGACTAACGGACCACACGACCAGCCCCCATCCCTTCCCGCTCCGCCAGCTCCGGCGTCAGGGGCGGCGACGATCGTCCAGAGGACCGAGTCCTCCGAGGCCGAAACGTCGGACACACAATCCGAGGCAGAAGAGGCTTCCGAAGGCGACGTTGACATCGACGAATTAGCCCGCCGGGTCTACGGTGAGGTACGCCGCCGGATCGCGGTCGAACTCGAACGAATGCGCTCTTATTTCTGAACCACGCAGTTCAAGATGACACGGTCCTATTGAAATCTTAAGAAGGGGACAGTACGATGCCGAACACGAGAGGTAGTTTACAGGCAGCGAGAATATTCGAGGTCGATGACGCCGGTGAGGAGAAGTCCGGGGGCATCCACGTAGCCTGTATGTTCAACCCGTATGAATACACGGTCTCCAAAACAAACACCTATCGTGAGGAGAATCAGAACCGTTCCGACGTCCCCAGTTTTGAGTTCCAGAAGGCCGGACCTCAGACCTTGAAACTGAGCTTGCTCTTTGACACGTACGAGACCGGAGAGGACGTCAGCCTGGAGACCAACAAACTCTGGAAACTGATGGAGTCAAAGACCCGCAGAGAGGGCAACCAAGATCGCAAGGTGCCTCCACCGGAGGTTGCATTTGAGTGGGGTGTCTTCCGGTTCGTAGCCGTCATCACGAATATGACGCAGAAGTTCACCCTCTTTCTGGCGGATGGAACGCCGGTCCGGGCGCGGGTGGAGGTGACGTTCACCCAGCATAAGGATCTCAACGACTATCCCAGCCAAAACCCGACGTCAGGCGGTGGAGACATCAAACGAACCTGGCGCGTGACCGCCGGCGACCGTCTCGACCTGATCGCGTACGAAGTCTACGGAGACGCAACCCGCTGGCGGGCCATCGCTGACTACAACGGTTTGAAAGACCCGCTCAATCTGCAGGCCGGTCATCATTTAATCATTCCGACGGAGTGAAGGAGCCCCATGACTGAGGCTTATGAGCTTGCCAGCCAGATATGGATCCAAGTCGATGGGAACGACGTCCAACCGGACGTGATGGGACATGTGCTCTCCGTCGAGGTCGATCAACACGCCCACATACCGGATATGTTCACCCTGCGAATCCAGGATCCCAATTTCGGTCGGCATTCTGACTCCATCATTGACGGCGGGCCGTTCGATCTGACCAAGGAGATTGAGATCGCCGCAGAGACCGGGGAGGGTGAGAGGGTTCAACTGATGAAGGGAGAGATCACAGCGCTGGAGCCTGAGTTCCAAGAAGGTATGATCGCCCGGCTCGTGGTTCGTGGATACGATAAATCTCACCGTCTCTATCGAGAGGTCAAGAGCAAAGCCCACCTTAACAAGAAGGATAGCGACCTGGCCTCCGAAATCGCCCAAACGGCGGGATTGCAAGCCGACGTGGAGACAACCCAAACGGTCTACGAGCATATCTTCCAGCATAATCAAAGCGACCTGACGTTTCTGCACCAACGGGCACGGCGCATCGGTTATGAGTGCTTTGTGACCGATGGCAAACTGGTCTTCCGCAGCCCGCCGATGGGAAGGGGAGAGCTCACCCTCCGTTGGGGAGCGGATCTGCTCTCCTTCCGTCCCCGCATGACGCTGGCGGAGCAGGTTGATGAGGTCATCGTCCGCGGATGGGATGTGAACAAAAAAGAGGCCGTCGTCGGTCGCGCCCGGCAGGGAAAGCTCTACCCGCAGATCCAAGAGTCAAAGGACGGCGCGGCGTGGGCACAGGCTTTCGGCACCGGCAAGCACATCGTGGTCCGGCAGCCGGTCGCCTCACAATCGGAGGCCGACACCCTGGCCTCCGCGCGGTTGGATGAGATCAGCGGCGCGTTCGTGCAGGCCGAGGGGGAAGCCCTGCGCCGACCGGACATACGCGCCGGGCGCATGGTCACCTTAGAGGCGCTGGGAGATCGCTTCAGCGGCACTTACCTGATTACGAACGCGCACCATACGTATTCAGCCGAGGGATTAAAGACGACGTTCAGGGTCCGGGGCAATCGCACCGGATTGTTGGCCGATCAGGTCGGACTGACAAGAGACCGTGACCGCTGGGACGGCGTCGTGCCGGCCCTGGTGACCAACACCGACGATCCTCAGAACTGGGGGCGCGTCAAGGTAGAGTATCCGTGGCTCACCGACCATGCAGAAAGCCATTGGGCTCGGGTTCTGGGCATTGGCGCGGGGCCGGACGCCGGCCTCTATGTGATACCCGAAGTCGGTGATGAGGTACTGGTCGCCTTTGCAATGGGGAATTTCGAGCACCCCTACGTATTGGGCGGTCTATGGAATGGTCAGCACGACATCCCTCCCGAGGCCGCCGCTGCTGGCGGCGGAGAAAAACCGTTGGTGCGAACGTGGCACTCTCGGACCGGACATCATATCACCGTCTATGACGACGCAGAGAATAAGATCGAGATCGCGACGAGCGGCGGACAGCAGATCGTGCTCGATGACGCCAACGGTAAAATCGAGGTGAAATCAAGTGGCGGTATGACCTTGACGATCGATGATCAGGGAGGCCAGATCACACTCCAGGGTTCGAAGATTGAGATCGCATCCGATACCAATCTCAAGATCGAAGCCTCTGCGAACGTAGATATTGAGGCGGGCGCGCAACTCACCCTTAAGGGTGCGATCATCAACCTCAACCCCTGACGGAGGGGTTGGAAAAGATTCGCCAAGCATAAGGATAGCGCAGCACAAGGAAAGGACAGAGACATCGTATGGCCCAGCCAGCTGCAAAGCAGGGGGATCAGATAACGGCGGTGGACACCCATATGGTGATGGTTCCATCACCGGGGGGACCCGTGCCCACCCCGTTGCCGCATCCGTTCGCCGGGGTCATCGACGGGAACACCAGCCCGAACGTCCTTGTCAATGGGAGTCCTGCCGCAACCGTGGGCAGCACCGCAACAAACACGCCACCGCACCTCCCTACTCCGCCGGGAACGACGTTCCAGGTACCGCCGACCAACCGGGGCACCATCATGCAGGGGAGCGGCACCGTCCTGATCAATGGAAAGCCCGCTGCACGAGCCGGGGATATGGCCCAGACCTGCGCGGATCCCGTACCTAACACGGCGGCGCAGGTAGTGGCGACCAGCACCGTGATGATTGGAGGATAGATGATGGCTAAACAATCCGAAACACTCGTGGGGCGCGGCTGGGCTTTTCCGCCCCGGGTCGGACCGCAGGGTAGCGTACTCCTCACCTCCGAGCATCACGAAATCGATCAGGCTATCCACATCATCCTCTCCACCTCACCGGGAGAGCGGGTGATGCGCCCAACCTTTGGGTGCCGCTTGCACGATCTACTTTTTGCACCCAACAACAGTCATACCGCAGCTCAGGCTCGTCGTTACGTCGAGGAAGCCCTGGGGATGTGGGAGCCGAGGATCAACGTCAGGCGCATCGAGGTTCATCCCGACGAGGACGCGGACCACTGTCTCGTGATTGAGGTAGCGTACGAAATCAAAGCGACCCACGACCAGCGCAGTCTGGTCTATCCCTTTTATCTGATCCCCGAGGAATAAAGCGGGACGAGCAAGGAGGCACGATGGCATTACCGAAGCCAAAACTGGACGACCGTCGGTTCCAGGATATCGTCGACGAGGCGAAGAAGCGCATCCCGCACTACTGTCCGGAATGGACCGATCACAACGTCAGCGACCCCGGCGTGACGCTGATCGAGCTCTTCGCATGGATGACCGACATCCTGCTCTACCGCCTGAACCAGGTGCCGGATCTTCACACTATCAAGTTTATGGAGATGCTCGGAGTCACCCTCCGCGAACCGATCCCCGCGCAGGTGCCGGTTACTTTCTGGCTTTCTCAACCCCAGGAGACGGCAGTGATCATTCCGGCGGGCACCGAGGTTGCGAGCACTCAAACCGAAACGCAATCCTCGATCATTTTTACGACAGATAAGGATATGGAAGTCCGCACTCCCGAACTCCAAGCCGCCAATACCCGCGCACGCTCCCCGGACAGAGGTCGGCGGCTTTACAAGGAGCAAAACTTGCGCCGTCTCGAGGCCGGGTTTGGCGGATTCGAGGTCTTCTCGATGGTACCCCAGGTTGACGACGCCCTCTATTTCGGGTTCGGTAACGATCTCAGCTACCATATTCTGGGATTTGAGATGGATTTCGATCCCGCGGGAGGCGCCGGCGTGGATCCGACCCTCCCCCCTTACGTCTGGGAGGCTTCAACCGGTGAGGCCGAACGTCGCTGGCGCCCGTGTGACGTTGAGCTTGACACGACGAAGGGTATGAACACAGCCGGGCGGGTGCGCATCCATCTCCGGGAGATGGGTCGGTACGATTTTGAACGCGGCAACTATTACTGGGTTCGCGTCCGGGTCAAAGATATCAGCCGCCGCGAGAGGCGGGACGGCATGCAGCCCTATGAAAAAACTCCGGTTTTGCGAAAGGTGACCGTTACCACGTGGGGGGGTACCGTATCGGCAACGCACGCACAGGTGGTTCGGAATGAGTTCCTGGGGCAGAGTGACGGCACGCCCGGGCAAGCCTTCCAACTTCAATCCTCACCGGTACTCGAGCGGGAAGAGGAAAAGGGAGAAACCCTCATCGTCCAGATCGACGGTCACGCGTCCGAAGTGTGGCATGAGGTCCGTGATTTTTCGGACTCGGGCGCCGAATCCAGGCATTTCACCCTCGACAGTGTCAACGGCGAGATCCAACTGGGACCGGCGGTCCGTCAACCCGACGGTACCATCAAACTCTACGGGGCGATCCCGCCCCGTCACGCCAACCTGGTCTTCCGCCGCTATCGTTTTGGCGGAGGGCAGGAGGGAAACGTCCAGGCCGGCGTCCTGAACACGCTCAAGACCGGCATCCCGTACATCGCGCGGGTCAGCAACCGTGAACCCGCCTGGGGCGGGCTGGATGCGGAGACCCTCGAGTCGGCGATGATGCGCGTTCCGGCCCTGCTGCGGTCGCGCGATCGAGCCGTCACCGAATCCGATTTCGAATTCCTGGCGCAGCAAGCGCTGCCGGCAGCGATCGGACGGGTCAAGTGCCTGCAGCCCCAGCCGTCCACGGGCGATCGCGTAGCGCCTGGACAGATCTACGTGCTGGTCATCCCGCGCGTCGCCCAGCCGGAGGGCTACCTGGAGCCCGAGGCGCTGGACTTGGATCACGATCACGTGCAAGCGCTGACCGCCTACCTTGATGAGCGCCGTATGTTGACAACCCGGCTCGATATCCGGTCGCCCGCATATTATTGGGTCGCGTGCAACGTGCAACTGCGGGCCGCCCCCGGCGCCGATCGAGATACGGTCGAAGCCGCGGTACTGGCGCGCTTGCACCGCTTCTTGAATCCTCTCGTGGGAGGGGCTGCCGGGGAGGGTTGGGCTTTCGGACGCGACCTCTTCGTGTCGGACATCTATCAGTGCCTTCAGGGCATCCGCAATATCCAGTTTGTCCGCAGCGTGGAGATGTACGCGGCTCAGCCCGGCGGTGCACCGCGTGGCGATCCCCTAGAGTCCCTGGAGGTCATCGCCCACGGGGTCATCGCCTCCGGTGCGCATACCGTGACGTTCGTATAGGATTGACTGAAAGAAGCACAGGCTTGCAGACGACAAAAGGGTAGGTGGGAGCGTGACCGACAGCTTTGAATTCATACTGACCATCACCGATCCCCAGGGCGACGAGACGCGACACCCTCTCGGGGAGACGACAACCCTGGGCCGACAGCCGGGTAATGACATCGAGCTTAGCGATCAGCGGGTCTCACGCCAGCACGCCAGGATCGAATGTGAGGCTAATGCGTGCACTCTAACCGATCTGGGCAGCTCCAACGGCACTTACCTAGGGACAGAAAAGATCCCGCCCCAGGCCCCCATCCCGATCAAGCCCGGCGTCGAGGTCAGCATCGGACCGTTCAGTCTGCAGCTAATTGCGAGGCCCGTCGAAACAAAAACTCCGGAGCAGCCGGACGCGGGTCCTTCGACCCCGCCCGAGATCGCCGAGTCCGAGCCGATCGGGAAATCCGAACCGGCGAGAGAACCCATAGATGCAGCGGGTGGGAAAACCGAATCGCCCCCGCCCCCGCCCGCACCGGCGGACGCGCAGATTCCGGACCTGCCCCCCGGCCTCTCCGTGCGCAGCAGGCGACTGCTTCAGTACCTGCCGGGCATCTACCACACCGACTTTATGGCACGTTTCCTGGGCCTCTTTGAGGCCATATTGACGCCCGTCGAGTGGGAGATCACCCACTTCAATTTATTTCTCTCACCGGGAACAGCACCGGAGGACTTTCTGCCCTGGCTGGCGAACTGGTTCGACCTCGCTTTCGACGACAGTTGGACCGAGGCCCAACGCCGGACACTCCTGGCGGAGGCCCCCCGCATCTACGCCCGGCGCGGCACCCGCTGGGCGCTGAGCCGGGTCCTGGAGATCTACACGGGTCACGAACCTACGGTCATCGACATAGGGAGAGACCTGGAGCCATTCACGTTCCGCGTGATCCTACCCAGGGCCGCGCGCGCCCGCGAGTCGCTGATCGAGCGGTTGATCAACGCGCACAAGCCGGCGCATACGACGTATACGCTGGAGTTCTCGGGCTAGCCATTGACTGAAAGGAACCGACTATGGAACAGCTAGTAGGCAGAACGCTGAACCGATATAAGATCACCGACCTCCTGGGCGAGGGCGGCATGGGCGCTGTCTTCAAAGCGACGGACGTCACGCTGCAGCGCGAGGTCGCCGTGAAGATTATGCATCCCCACACGGCCAAACAGCCGAACTTCCGGGAGCGCTTCTTGCAGGAGGCGAGAACCGCTGCGCGGCTCGACCACCCGAGCATCGTTCAGGTCTACGACTTCGGGCAGGAGCGCTCACTTCTCTATATTGTGATGGAGTTTATTCCCGGTGCGAATCTCCGGGATATGCTGCAGGACTTGAAAGCCCAGGGTAAATGGATACCGTTGGACGAGGCCGTCAACGTCATCCATCATCTCAGCCGGGCGATGCATTATGCACACGAGCACGGCGTTCTGCACCGCGACCTTAAACCCAGCAACGTCATGATCGAGCCGGAAGCGACCTTGGATCTCCCGTATCGGCCGGTGCTGACCGACCTCGGCCTGGCAAAATTGATGGAGGGCCAGCGGATCACTCGGGCGGGAACCTCGATGGGGACTCCCACCTATATGTCACCCGAGCAGGCGCAGGGAGAGGACACCGATGCACGCAGCGATGTCTACGCTCTGGGCGTCATGCTCTATGAGCTTGCCGTTGGGGAACCTCCGTTCCCGGTGCGCACGCTTACCGAGGCGATCCGCTACCACACAAAAGAGCCGCCCCCTCCACCTCGATCGGTCAAACCAGACCTGCCAGCTCACATCGACCAGGTAATCTTGAAAGCCCTGGAGAAGGACCCGGAGAAGCGCTGGAAGGACGCCGGCGCGTTGGCCGAGGCCTTAGAGGGCGGCATGGGAGCCGTCAAGCGCGCGGCCGTGCAGCCGACAGCAGTAGAGCAAAGCATCAGCCTGATGACCCAGTACCAGCAGAGCCTGAGTCAACCGCGCGGACCTTCCATCCTGGATGAATTCAAGACCCCATCCGGCAATCAAGAGGTGATTCAATGCCGTTTGCCGGGTGGCCAGACCAAAAATGTGCCCGCCGCAGGTGACATTATGACCATCGGGCGGGCGGAGGAAAACGACATTGTGCTGGAGACCTCCAATGTCTCCCGCGAACACGCCCGGCTGGAGTTCGACGGGGGGCGCTGCCGGGTCATCGACCTCGACAGCACCAACGGCACCTTCATCGGCGGCGCCAGGCTGTTACCGGGTGTGCCCGAGCCCTGGGACCCCGACCAACCTCTGCGAGTGGGCGACGTCTGGATGAAGCGCGTCCCTGCCTCGGTAGGCGGCTTCCAATCCGAATCCTCGTCGACCTCTCCCCGGGGACCCTCGGTCGCCCCATCGTCCGCCCAGAGAGAGATTGACCGGAATATGTTGCGATCGAGCAGCGGCGAGGGACGCGTTGGCGTGGTGATGGAGGAGACGCAACTCAGCGTCGACCCGGGCAGCACCGTGACAAGCACCATGACGCTGTTGAACCAGGGTCCGACGGTCGATCACTTTGAGATCAGCGAGCGGGGTGTGCCCGATACCTGGGTCCAACTCCCTGACACCGTCCGGTTGATGCCGGGACAGCAGCAAGAGGTATCCATTGTCATCCGACCTCAGCGGTCACCGCAAAGCCGCGCGGGTCGTTATGCCCTCACGTTCCGGGTGACCAGTCGCAACACGCCCTCACAGGTTGTGGAGGTCAAGGCCGCGCTCACGGTCACCCCCTATATCCAGTTCAGCAGCTCGATACAACCGCAGAAGATCAGGTCGAATCAGCGTGTCAATGTGCGCATTCAGAACCAGAGCAATATCCCCGAGACGTTCATTATCCGGGGTCAGGAC
>CAYMAQ010000031.1:0-22863 GCA_964388385.1 uncultured Anaerolineales bacterium
GGGATGATTCAGTCTGAATGAGCTGGTTCGATCCGCAAAAAGGGCATAGGTGCGTCAACCGCTCCATCGGCACAGAGACCGTCGCGCCGCAGCTTCGGCAGCGCACCTCCTTCCGGGGCGCTCCCCAGCCGCTGGCCTCCCTTGAAGCCTTGACCGTCTCGACCGTAAATTCAAACTCCCGCGCGCCCTTTCCTACCACCTCCTGAACGGGTGGCTCGTAGTATCCGCAGTATGAACACCGAAGTCCACCATCCTCCACAGAGTAAGCAGTAGTACCCAGGCACCGTGGGCATTTGAACTCTACGACCTCCGACCGGGCTGCCTTATCCTCCGGGGCAGGTCGGTAAACTTCAATGCCACTCACCGCCGACTCGGTCGCAATATATCCAGGAGGTGGAAACCCCCCACCTTCACGCATAGTCAACCATCCTCACGTTTCAATTCTATCTTTCTCACGGTTAAACAGTGCCACGCAACAAGCGTACCACCTGCTCAAGCCGGGCCGACGAATCACCCAAGCCGCCAGGACGATTCCGACGCAGCCAGATCTCGCGATATCGTTCGATCAGCGTCTCAAGGTCGGCAGCCAGAGTTCCACCCACCTCACCCGAAAGCGCCGACGTGGGAACAGGTGGATCGTGCTCAAGCCGTGCCAGCCCGAGACGCGCAGCGAAATCCAACAGGTCGATCGCCCACGCAAACTCATCCCTTATCCAATCTGCGTCGACGCGGATCATCCGAGCGTCCGGAATCCGGACCTTGATCTCACTGAGGGCCTGACGCGCCTCATACAAGCTGGCTGCAAAAGCTTCCGCATTCACATCCTCTGGCATCGAACGCTCTGGATGAATAAGCAGCAGAAAAAGTGGCGAGGCGTTGGGCGTCTCAACATCGGGGATTTGATAAATATTGCCCAGATCGTAAGCGATCTGCCCCATCACGCCGGCTATATCCTCAAACGCATAGAGATCCAAGAGGGAAGCGATATCGGTCTCCTCCAACTTGATGGCCGAATTCCAACTCACTGCAGACCCGGCAAGAAATCCCAGGTAACTGATCGGCAGCGGTTGCATATGCCCATTGTCTCCCCAATCTGTGTTGAGCACACCCACCGCCCCCGTATCTTTTCCGTTGACGGCTGCCCCTTCGATGTTACCCAGGGCATTATCCGTACGTCCCCCAATCGAGTTCCAGCTGCTTGTGCCGGGACAGACGTAGAACGCCAATCCGGCCTCGGCAAAGTATTGACAGTTCTCAGCAAAAGGATGGGTCGCCTCATAGCCCCATTCCATCGCAATAGCGTCGCTCGGCAGCTCCGGAACCAACTCGGGAGTGTGAAGGATAATGTCCCCCCAGAACTGCATCACACGGCCCCGTTTGGCGACCAGGGTATGAACTTTTTTGAGGAATTCCAGATAAACCCGCTCGGTCCCCTGAGCTTCACACAACTCCGCGGAACGCCCTTTCCCCAGATCGAAGGTCTCATCTAGCCCCACGTTAAAAATCGGACTGCTGAAGTGGGGGAGCAGCTGATCGTAGAGATCCTCCAACAGGGCCAACGATCCGGGATCCGTCGGGCAGAGACTGAAGGGCTCCCCCTGATAACCGGGCCAGAGTTCGCACCCCTCCGGACACTCGGCCAAAGCGTTATACGGTTCGTGCACGAGCCAACGGGTCATATGGCCAAAACTGTTTTGATTAGGTACCAGTTCGACGAACCGCTCGCGACAATACGCATCCAGCGCCATCATATCCTCGCCGGTGAAAGGGCTGGCCCCCTCCCATACCACCTCGTGACCGCGATAAGCGAAGGTGTGCTCCATATAGAGCTGCACTTGGTTGATCTTCCAATCGGCCAGCCGGTCGATCAATGCATAAAGCGTCTCCATCGTGGGCACCTTATCACGGCTGACGTCGAGCATCACACCCCGATTTGGGAAATCCGGCCAATCCACAATCCGCACCCGGGGCAGACCGGGCGACTGACTGCTTGTAGCCGCAGCACAGAGCTGAACCAGCGTAGCGACACCGTAAAATAGTCCAGCAGCATCCGCTCCGATCACACGAATGCCCTGGCCGTTCACAACCAGGCGATATCCTTGAATGTAAACCGCATCATCCGGGTCGAGGCACAACGTGATAAAGGGTGGTTCCAATGCGGCATCGGTCGCTGTCAGCTTAGCAGCAAGTCCGATATGAGTGAGTCTGCGCTGCAGACGTTCGGCAATCGCGTGAATCACCGGAACTTGATTCTCCAGATAGATCACAATGGGATCTGGACAGGGCATAAATCCATCCCTCTGCTCGACACGTTGTGGCTTTGGGAATAAGGTCTCTAACGCATTCATGTGTCTTACCTCCTCATCAAGACGATTGAACAGTCTTCAGCAGCCTATCCTCTCGACATCCATAATTCCCGTAGCGCATATGACTGTACTTCCATTGTATGCGAACTCTACATATCACAAGTCCGTTGCACGTCACAAGGATATCAGCTAATCAATCAAGCACCAGGACAATCAGGACGGTCTCCGTGCTTTAAAACAGAAGGAATTAATCCAGCGCCGTAACTAATCTTGGAGCTGAGTGTTATAACCTGTGGGATACGTTTTTGACGGCTTCGGTAGATATGATAGGAGACCCAGTGATAGAAGCAGCGGAAGAACTGACAGTCAGCAGTAAGCTGCGTATGCGCAGCCGAAATTATCTTGTTTATCTCATCATCTTTATGGGATTGGTGGCAGTGATGGACCAGTATATATCCACCGTTAAAACCACCGCCGTCCCCTATGTGATCGAAGCGTACGACATCACCGCATCCAGGTTCTCCTGGCTCGAGGCTGTCTATCTCATCGCCACCTTTTTTATCTTCCTCCTCAACGGACTGACCGATATCATTGGTCGAAAACACGCAATCCTGATCCTCGTTCTTTTGATGGGACTCTCTTCTCTGGGTATTGTCCTGTTCACCCCCACGATCCATCATTTTATGGTCTTTTACACGCTGGCGATGTTCACGACAGTCTCCAATATGTGGACGATTCCCATCAGCGAGGAATCACCCGCCGAAAAACGGGCCAAGTATGTGGCCCTCGTTTACGTCATTGGCCTGATCCCGCTTCAGGCGATCCTTCCCCCGCTCTTATTGAACGTTCTCAAGGTCAACTGGCGGTGGATGTACGGCGTGATGTTCATCCTGATGATCCCGATGCTGGCGATGTGGCAGCGGATGAAAGAGACCGGACGGTATACAATCATCAAAGCTCAGCGCGAAACCGGGAAGCGCAAGCGACACATCTTCGGCCTCGGTGTAATCAACCGACAGGATATGCGGTATATCGCGATCTCCGCATCCATCTGGCTGTGTTGGTTGACCTACTCCGTTCTATACTATTGGGCCGGTTACTACTTTATGACGGTGAAAGGATATACGCTGAATCAATGGTCGATGGTGCTGCTAGCCACCTTGATTATGGCGATGATCGGCGGAGTAACCAGCGGTTCGATTATGGATCGGATCGGTCGCAAACCAGCATTGATTGGGGGCTGCGTCCTCCTGTCGCTTTGTCTGGTCGCGCTTGGGTTCGCTCAGGGGGCACTGCTTCCCCTCACAGCGGTCGTCACAGGGTTCTTTACCTCATTCACATACACCTGGATCGTCGTATATGTGCCGGAGATCTTCCCAACTGAGCGCCGGGGTGCCTGTATGGGCTGGGCCACAACTGTAGCACGTATTTCTTACGTAATTGGGCCTGTATTGTCCGCGGTGCTGCTCGATGCTTTCCCAACGATGGACGGTTTCTGGGTCGCTGCAGCGTTGATTGTACTCGTCCCTATCGGTATCATCCTGGCAGTAAACCCTTACGAGACCAAAACACAAGAACTTGAGGAGATTGCGATCAAACGTTAGGGAGACCGAAAACGTCTATACTCAAATCTGCTTGAAATCAGTGGAGGGAAGCCTACTTCGGGCTCCCCTCCATACGTTACCCGGCAAGCCCAGACCATAAAAAGATCTCCGAGCCCCGTTCCATAGTGATCTCGCGCATTTTTCAGTGTATTGGGACTGTCGGCGCCGTCGATTAGACGGCTTCCTTCAGCTTCATCTCCTCACCGCAACAGTCAAAGGAGCAATGCTCTTCACACTCGCAGGAATCCGCGTCAGCGCCACACTCATCGCATTCCTTGACAACTTTGAGTTCCAACCCGCACTCCTCACAGACGTACACCTCTCCCAATTTCATATCGTGGCAGCTTGGCATAGTGCCCTCCTTGTTAGTGAGACTCAGAATCTTCTTATCCATAGTACTTCAATTACGCCGAAAATGCAACGTAAATCCATGAATAAGCAATGCGCGATAACTGTTTTCGACAAGCCTGACGCGCAGAATCCGCGAGTTGCAGCCTCGGGTGATCCACCTATACTGACGTTAGGCTCACAGCACACAGGCTGAGTTCTGGAAATGACAGATGAGAGACTGGTGATAAACACTGTGACATGCACCTTTTGATCGCAGATGCCCACCGTTCGGAATTTGGTCCGGGAGATAGCCCCGGAAACCTGGCATTGATCGAAGCCGACGGCTCCCTGCGTCCGGGACACGATGTCTTTAACAAATTTCGATCATATACCCCAAGGAGAAAGTCGATGCGCTTCTTCAAAAGTATCTTCTGGAACAGTCATCAGCACCGCCTACGCGCTCTCTGGCGATTGATCTTACAGCCCATTATCCTAATTCCCATCCTAATCATCCTGGAAAGCGCAGTAGGGTTCTTTGCCGTGGGGCAGATGATGGCCCAAGAGGGTATCCCCCCGGATCAGCTGACCGGCTCCCGGGTACAGACTTTTATCAGGGAAAACCCAACGATGTTAATGGCCTCTTATCTCGCCCTTGCCCCCTCAATGATTATCAGTATATGGGTGGCTGGGCGGTTCCTCGACCGACGGACCTTTGCAGATTTTGGTTTTCATCTCGACCGGGATTGGTGGATCGATTTTATGTTTGGTTTAGGGCTGGGGGCACTTCTGATGTTCATCGTTTTCCTGGTAGAGCTAATTGTCGGATGGATAGACGTGACCGGCTTCCTTGTAACCCGGACACCGGATATCACCTTTTTGCCCGCTAGCCTGGTGCCTCTGATCACCTTTTTGGCTGTCGGCTTCTATGAAGAGCTCTTCAGCCGAGGGTATCAGTTACAGAACTTGGCCGAAGGCTTACAGGGAATTGGCGCGCGTGCAGCCGTCATCATCGCGACCTTGCTATCCTCCGCCGTGTTCGGCATATTGCACGCGACCAACCCAAACGCCGACCTTTTCAGCACTTTCAACATCTTTATCGCCGGACTCTTTCTGGGAATGGGGTATCTATTGACCGGTGAACTGGCGATTCCCATCGGGCTCCACATCACCTGGAACTTCTTCCAGGGGAACGTCTTCGGCTTTCCCGTCAGTGGAATCCAATTCGGAATGGCGACGTTCGTCGAAATCAAGCAACAGGGCCCCGTACTGTGGACCGGCGGCGCATTCGGCCCGGAGGCCGGGCTGCTGGGTCTGGGGGCGATGGCGTTAGGCGTATGGCTGACCATTCTCTGGGTTCGCCGGCGCTATGGAAACGCCGGTCTACACCTGTCTTTGGCCGAGCCCCCATCCCAACCAGAAACAACCTCCTAGCATCACAATAAAGAGATGGCTCAGCACTAAAAACATCACCTTGAGCTCCGAGGCAACGCAAGGGAACAAATCACTCCGCGCGTTGTCTCATCACGTATCCCATCACTGTAGCCCCGATTCCAAGATCACAAAGCATCCAAAAGGACCATTCGTAGGTTGAAACGGAATCCGCCAGATACACACGAGTTGCGGCCTCTATGTACCAACCTATACTGGAAGCAAATCACAGGTGGTTTTCCAGAGATTTCAAAAGGAGAGATAACGATGAACCAACCCAATATCCTGTTTCTGTTCAGCGATCAGCAACGATGGGACACGTGCGGTTGCTACGGTCAACCGCTGGATACGACGCCAAATCTGGATCGGTTAGCAGCGGAGGGAGTGCGCTTCGAGCACGCGTTCACACCTCAACCCGTCTGCGGCCCGGCGCGCGCCTGCATTCAGACAGGTAAGTACGCGACCGAGGTCCAATGTCACACCAACCACCGTATGCTCCCCCAGGATGAGAAGACCCTCGCTCATTACCTATCGGATCTTGGATACGAGACTGCGTATATCGGAAAGTGGCATCTCGCCTCGTTCGGGCCGCGCGGCGGACCCGACGACTACCGGACCCGACCCGTGCCTCCCGAACGGCGCGGCGGATATACGGATT
Source organism: uncultured Anaerolineales bacterium (assembly GCA_964388385.1). Lineage (GTDB taxonomy): Bacteria > Chloroflexota > Anaerolineae > B4-G1 > SLSP01 > PWVB01. The sequence continues at coordinate 6,327 of CAYMAQ010000031.1, forward strand.
TCTGGCTGGCTTCGGACGTCCTGGAGTTCACCTCCCACAGCTACGACGGATACATGTTCGACGGGGACGGCAACAAGCGCGAATTCCCGGAAGGGCGGTATCGCGTCGATGCCCAGACCGACTGGGTAATCGAATACCTGGAATCCCGGACGAGCGACAAACCATTCTTCCTCTTCGTGTCGTACATCGAGCCGCACCATCAAAACGACCACGGACACTATGAGGGTCCCAAAGGTTCCAAGGAGCGCTTCGGTGACTTCGTCGCGCCTGGCGATCTGGTCGATACCGAAGGCGATTGGAAAGAGGAATATGCCGACTACCTGGGATGCATCCACAGCTTGGATGCAAACGTGGGGCGCATTCGCGACGCGCTGGAGCAATTGGGAGTGGCTGAGAACACCGTGATTATCTACACCAGTGATCACGGCTCCCACTTCCGCACACGAAACAACGAGTACAAACGATCATGTCACGATGGATGTATCCGCATTCCGATGATCATCAATGGGCCAGGGTTCCGGGGCGGGAAGACACCGAAGGCGCTGACCAGCCTGATCGATTTGCCCCCTACCATCGTGACCGCAGCCGGGATGATTCCGCCCGATGCCATGCGAGGACTGCCCTTACAGGACCTCACCTCAGAGCGAAAGAGCAATTGGCGGGATGAGGTCTTCCTGCAAATCAGCGAGAGCCAATGCGGACGAGCGATCCGCACTGATCGTTGGAAGTACAGCGTCCGGGCACCGGATATGACGGGACGAGACCCGTCCAGTGACAGGTATGTTGAAGACTTCTTTTACGACCTTGACGAGGACCCATTCGAACGCAACAATCTCGTCCGAGATCCTAGCCTTGCGGACGTCAGGCAAGCCCTGGCGCAGACGCTCAAGCGACACATTCTCCAGACCGAAGACATGGAACCCCAGATACTCAGCCAGGCAGAATACGGCGGGAGGCCCAGCCGGGAATGAATCCGATGTCTAAACTCTCAGATGCCCCCTTGATGATCTTTCACATCGATATGAACTTCGTGTGCCTGAAGGAGGCATACATTCGCAAATGGCTGCGTACTCTCGCCGATATGGGGTATGATGCGATACTGTGGGAGTTAGAGGATAAGGTGCAATGGGAAACCTGTCCGCATTGCGTGGGGGCGGAGGCTATGACAAAGGAGACTCTCAGAAGCCTTCTCGCGTATTCGAGAACGCTGGGGCTAGAGCCGATCCCACTCCTGCAGACGATAGGTCACGCCGAATACGTACTGCTCCAAGAGCCGTACCGACAGTTTCGCGAGCATCCCTACCACCATGACTGCTACTGCACCCGCAATCCTGAGGTCAGGCAGTTCCTCAAAGCGTGGATCGAAGAGTATTTGGATCTCTTTGGCGATATCCGTTATTTCCATCTGGGCGGGGACGAGGCCTACGTGTTCGGGACGTGTCCAGATTGCCAGGCCTATGCAGACGAACACAGCCGAAACCAACTCTACGCAGATCACATCATCGATATATCCGAATCCCTCCGAGAACGGGATATCAGGCCCGGCATCTGGTCTGATATGATCCTCGCCCATCCCGACGATATCGACACGATCCCGCAGGAATTCGTCATCTGGGACTGGAATTATTGGTCGACCGGACCAACCAACGAAGGGACCCGCCTATGGGATGAAGGATGGGTCACACTCAATACCCTTACCGAGGCGCATACAGCACGATACCCGGAGCTCGTCGATACCAACGGTCGCTTCCGACCGTTTTATACCTCGGACGTCCTGAAACGTCTCGGACGTGACGTCATCCTTTGCAGTGCCGCGCGCAGTGCCGGGGACACGGTATTCCTCCCCAATTATCCACGCCACGTCAGGAACGTCGCGACCGCCGCACAGAAGACCCGTACGGCAAATCTGTTAGGAAACTGTGTCACCAGCTGGGCGGTGCGCCTGAATCCTTATGAAACACAAGCACTGGTCATCGGGCTGGCACCGTACGCCGCGGCCCATCCCAAGGCCTCGATCTCCGAGATGATTCAAAACTACGGAAGTCAGCTCCTCGGATCAGATGTCAATGTATTCACCGAAGCAGTCTCCAAGTTGAGCGCTTCGGTACCGTTCACGCAGGCCGGATCGACAGGCATCCAGTGGGACCAATTAAAAGACTCCCTACCCGCGCCCGAACACTACCTCCGCGACCTGCTTGCCGAATGGAGAGAAACCCAAAATCCTACGTGGCAGGAGCGGCTTGAGAACGTGCGTCAATCCTTAAACAGCATTCGAGAGGGTAAACGGCTTCTGGATTGCTTTCTTCAATCACTGCCGCCTAGCAGTACGGCGTATGTCGAGGCATGGGCCAAGGGCGCCTACCTGCAATACTGGCACGCCTATATCGCGAGGCAAATTCTGGAGGATAAGGCGGATCAGATTCCGGTTGACCTCTTGACCACCCTCAAAGAGGAGTTCAGGGTGACGCTGACCAGGGCTGAGAAATCCCAAAGCGCAGCAAAAAACGCTGACCTGGTCTATGACGCGACGATCGCCTATCTTATGGAATCAAAGCTTGTAGCCTGTTGAAAATAAGATCCCGGGCAGCTATACGCTGCCCGGGATCGAAATATAGCGATTCGTACTGACGATGCGTAGCATGGTGTTTCCCGATCCTTATAATTCATTCTCGCGTCACAATCGTCGCGTCCACACCTCGTTGTCGTACTTCTCCAAGATCAGAACCTCCATCCGCTCGCGCTCAAAAGGCAAGAGTGGACTCTCCACCAGTGTCAGGTTGAGCGCCTCCTCGAAAGCGACCACCACCGCATCGGCAGCCTCTTCCCAAGTCACGGAGCGCTCCACCACCGCATCCAGCGACACAGCCCGCGATCGTATTCGCGCCGGATCGGGTCTTGTCTTGAGGAACTGGCTGATATCGGCGACATCACCGGCCAGGGGCAGAGAGCCGTGCTGGAGGATGCCTCCCCGTACCCGCATTTGGGAACTGCCGATGAGCTTACGCGCCCTCACGGTGATCTCGTAGTCGGACGGAATCTCAAAACAGACAACGGAGCGAGGGGTCGACCGCGACTGCCTCCCCGTTTCCAATCGACCGCTGGCCTCCGCCCCGCGCACGCCAAGTTGACGCAACGCGTGCAGCAAGGCCTCGCTGACGCCTCGGTAGCTCTCCGCCACACTTCCAGAAAAACGCACCTCTCCAGCAGGCACAGCCACCGTATATGTCAGCTCGTCGCGGTTAAGAACAGCCGTCCCCCCGGTCATGCGCCGTACCAGAACAACCCCTTGACAGCGTAAAGCCTCAAGATCAGCGTCTTCAAAAGGTTGCCCCCGGCCCAACGTCATCGCCGGAGGTGACCACCCATAGAGCCGAACCGTAGGCGGGGCCTCTCGGGCTGCGACAGCTCGAAGGATCGCCTCATCGACCGCCATATTAAGGGGACCGGGCTTGGGATAGGGCTCCCGGATCAATCTCCACGTTGCAGGTGGATATGAGGATTTCACAGGTCCATCCATTCCTGACATCCGCCGCACCGATCACGCCCCAACCGAAGTCGAGGGCTTCAATATACCCATAACCCATCGACCTAATTCGACGTCAGATCCAAGAGATCAGATCCGTACCTCTCCCGGCGCCAGGGACCGATGCCCGTGATCTCGATGAGATCGGCCTGGCTATCGGGGGGCGATTTAGCAAGCTTCCAAAGCACAGCGTTAGGCAGTATGATATCGGAGTCAACACCGCGCATCGCGGCAATTTCCTTACGCCAGGACTTCAACATCTTATACCGTTCGGTCACCTCAATCGGGGGCCGGGTATGCGCAGGCGGGGATGGTAACTCAGGGGGGTTTCGGCGCAAGACGTTGAGGATCTCCCGCCCAAATCGACGGATCTGCCACCGGCTCAGACCAGCATGGTTCAATTCCTCGAAGTTGCGAGGCTGAATTCGCGCCACCTTTACCAGGCGACGGTTGGATATCACCCGTCCAAGCGGGCGGTCGGTGCGCTCCGCGACTCTATCTCGCCAAAGATGGAGAGCATAAAGGACACGTTGATCATAGTGACGCAGATTGCGACGGCCCTTGATACGCCAGAAAAAGTCATCAACGCGATCCAGGGGAGGAACATCCACCGTCTCGGTCAAATAGGTGAAGATCTCCTGGGCTTCCTGCCAGCGCCTCATCTCCCGCAAGGCATCGGCCTGCAAGTTACGCAACGCGATAAGATAGTGACTGTCCATCCTCGCGTACCACAGGGCATTGGGGTCCAGAGGGCGTTTGCCCCAGTCATAACGTTGGTAGCGCTTATTCGCGTGATGATCGAAGTAGGTCTCCAGGATATCGGCCAGCCCAACGTCTGGCCACCCGAGCACCCGCGCAGCCCACATTGTATCGAAAAGCTTGCCGCAGTGAAAACCAAAATCGCGCTTCATCACGATCAGATCATAATCTGCCGCATGAAAAATCTTCTCGATCCGCTCCGACGCGAAAAAGGGGGCCAGCGGCTGGAGGGAATCCAGTGCAAACGGATCGATCAGGAAGTCCTGGCCGGGAATCGACATCTGAATGAGACAAACCTGCTCCCGGTAAGCGTGCATACTATTGGACTCAGTGTCGACAGCAACCCGAGGCTGCTCCATCAGATGATCGGCAAGTCGGATCAGAGAATCTTGGGTATCGACAAAATAGGTGATAGTCTCGGCGTTCTCGGTGTCCGTAGTCACGGCGTTATCATTCTTTGCTTTTTCGTTCATAGTCTCCAGCGTGTGTGCTCGTTGATCTCCATTCGTATCATATCTGGCCTAATTATCCCTTGCGAGGATCATTTGTCAACGGGCATCATCTGAGTGTTGAACATTGATCTCAAGCACGAGTTATCACGCGGTTTCTCCAATCCTGTTTTGGCATCTATGAATTCCAGTTGCCGATCCTGTTACATACGATAGACTAGGCATCATATGCCAAACGATTGAGATACCGGGCATTCGGTCACTCTATATGTGAGCGGAATCATCCGGATCCATCGAAATCCTATAGATCGCAGTGGAGACCTATGACAAAAACCCAAACCGCGCCCGACGTATCAGTTATCATTCCATGCTACAATGAAGAGAAGAATCTAGAGCACGGGGTTCTGGATGAGGTCCACCATTATCTTGAAGATCAGCCTATGAGCTGGGAGGTCCTTATCGTCAATGATGCCTCTACCGATCGAAGCCGAGAGCTGATTGCAGAGTTCATTGAGGGCAAATCCCGATATCGACTGCTCGACATTCCTCACGGCGGGAAGCCCGCTGCTGTCTGGGCGGGTATCCAGGCAGCACGAGGAGACGTCATTCTCTTCACAGATATGGATCAATCCACATCGATATCCGAATGGGATAGGCTGCAACCATGGTACGACCGGGGCTATGATGTAGTCATCGGGTCACGAGGCCGAACGCGTGAGGGCAGCTCCATTCTGCGTAAACTAGGGAGCGTGGTCTTCCTAACGCTACGCCAGTTGGTGCTGCTGAAGGAGATTCGCGACACGCAGTGCGGGTTCAAATCCTGTCAACGATGTATCGCACTGGAGATTTTTCCTCAACTCGCGGCGATCAAGGCGCAAGCCAAGCCAACCGGATGGAAGGTCTCCGCCTACGATGTCGAATTGCTCCACCTCTGTGAGAAAGCAGGCTATCGTATCTGCGAAGTCGATGTGAACTGGAGAAACCGGGATCTGAGCGATACTAAATCCCCCGAGGGAACGCTTACTCGATATCTCCGGGAGTCCCTGGAGATGGCCAAAGAAATTCTTCGCGTTAAAATCAACGACCTCAAGGGCTACTATGACTGAAAAAGAGCTCCAACACCAAACCGCACGGGATCACCTAGCCATCAGATGACTCGACGCGCGCCGGGATCATCCCATCCTGGAACTGGAGATCTAGCGCCAAACCCACCTCGGCTTGTTTTGCCGAGGTAAGAACTGCATCGGTCTCGCGGGCGCGGACAATAGCATATCCACGACGAAGTACACTCTCGGGGTTAACCGAGGCCAAACGGGCCGCAAGCCCCTCGACGCGCTGACGCTGCCAGGCAAGTTGGCGCCTTGCTGCCGCGTCCAACCGAATTGTGACGTCGTCGGTGCGTTGACGGGCATCGGCAATCTTCGCTTGAGGCGATAAAAAGCGGAGCGTACGCGCGAGCATAGTCAACTGCTCCCGCCGTGTAGCGAGCTGTTGCCTCATTGCCTGCCGTATCCGGGTATCGACCTGAGTGAGTGCCGCGCCCAGCTCGCGAGCATCGGGCGTGGCGACCTCTGCCGCTGCCGACGGTGTAGGTGCTCGACGGTCGGCGGCAAAATCCGCCAATGTGAAATCCGTTTCGTGTCCCACCCCGGAGACGACAGGAAGACGAGAACCCGCGATCACCCTTGCAACTTGCTCATCGTTAAATGCCCATAGGTCCTCAATGGCCCCCCCACCCCGCACTATCAGGATCAGATCTACATCGTCACGGGCGTTCAACCGGTTGAGCGCATCCACGATCTGAGAAGGAGCTCGTTCCCCCTGGACCAACGTGGGTGCCAGAAGGACCCGGACCAGCGGATATCGACGCCGAAGTACATTGAGCACATCCTGAAAAGCGGCAGAGGTCGGAGACGTGACAACTCCCAGACACCGGGGAAAAGGAGGCAGCGCCCGTTTCCGAGCGCGGTCGAAGAGTCCTTCCGCCTCCAGTTTGGACTTCAGACGCTCGTACTCTTGATAGAGGGTTCCACGTCCAGCAGGCTGCAGCGCATCGACATAGATTTGATACCGCCCTCCCTGCTCGTAGAGTCCGATATGTCCATGTGCTACCGCCTGATCACCTTCCTGTGGCACGTACGTTAACTGCCGCGCCTGGCTGCGCCAGATCACCGCGCCCAATTGCGCACCGGCGTCCTTCAGCGTAAAGTAGACATGCCCGGAAGAGGCCCGGTGAAAGTTTGAGATCTCACCTTCGACCCAGAGATCCTGAAACTCCGGCTCCTGTTCGATCAAAGCGCGGATTCTGCCGGTCACCTCACTCACGGAATACGGTCGATCCGCACCTGAAAAAAGCGACATCTGATCCCATTGGTCCCACATAGTCGAACCCTTTCCCTACGTTCACCCAGACAGCCGGTACCAAGAGAAGATACCCTCTTCTCAAGGAACCCGTTCAATATAGCATCATACAGGAGTCACAACAGAATGGCAATGAGAACAATGATACTTCGCCTCGGTCACAAAAGGCAAGAAGGAAGTGTCTCAGAACGCATTGCATGATATAATTTCAATGACTCCGATCGATTAAACCGTTCATTTGCATAAGACTTAGAGTAGAAAATAAGGTCCAGGCATACAATCGTAAGCGACATTCCAACATTCAGATAAGGAGCGGCGTGTCCGAGTCCAGCCAACGCGAACCACAGAACAAAGACCGCGGGATGCAGGTCATCCTCACCCATGAGAACGCCGACTTCGATGCGATTGCCAGCCTTCTGGCAGCGCACAAACTCTACACACGTGCGATCCCAGTGCTTCCCCACCGGATCAATCGCAATGTCAGAGCCTTCCTTTCGCTCTATGGGTCCAGGTTCTCCCTGGTCGACCGGGATACACTTGACCGTCATCTTTCCATCGACCGCGTGATTCTCGTAGACACACAGAAACTGACCTACGTTCGGGGGATGAGCAAGGAAGTCAATCAAGTCCTGGTCATCGACCACCACACACCGCCGAAGTCCCCACCTGACAACTGGCGCTATCAATGCAAGACGTTGGGTGCCGCGACGACCCTCCTGATTGAAGCGCTCTCGACACGCCTGATCCCCATCTCTCCCATTGAAGCCACCCTGATGCTCGCCGGTATCTACGAGGATACCGGAGGTTTGACCTACGCATCCACAACCCCTCGCGATATGCGAGCAGCCGCTTGGCTCGTCGATCAGGGAGCAAACCTCGAACTCGCCATCGAGTTCTTGGATCACCCACTCTCCGAAACCCAACTGGCTATCTACCAGAAACTCCATGAGAATCTGGAGACGTTGGAGGTGGACCGCCATCCTATTGTGATGAGTTGGGCGCGCTCGCCAGGCGGGCGCGATGAGGAGGTGTCTACACTGGCCCACAAACTCAACAATCTGCTGGAGCCCAGCGCGCTTTTCATCTTTGTTCAGATCGCTGGCAATACCCAGATGGTCGCCCGAAGTGCCACGAATGACATCAATGTGGCGGAAGTAGCTCGCTATTTGGGTGGTGACGGGCACGACCGGGCAGCAGCCGCACTGATCCACGACCGCCCCGCTGAAGAGGTTTACGAGGAATTGCTGGATATCCTACCTCGTTACGTCCAACCCCGTATCAAAGTTCGCGATTTGATGTCATACGGCGTGCAGACGGTAAGCCCCGATGATGCAATCGCCGACTTAGCCGAAAAGATGCTTCACACCGGTCACGAAGGCTTCCCGGTGATCGATGAAGACGGCAACGTCTGTGGATTAGTCACCCGCAATGCCGTGGATAGGGCCATCCAACACGAACTGGGACGACATCCTATCAGTCGAATTATGAAACAGGGAGAAGTTTCGGTGTCCCCGGAGGACTCCGCAGAACGTTTACGCAGCCTGATGATCCAAACCGGCTGGGGGCAGATTCCCGTTGTTGAAGACGATCAGATTATCGGCGTGGTCACCCGTACCGATATGATCCGGATCCCGCCTTCCTCGCAGACCCTACAGAGAAAACGAATTACCCATCTGATGGAGCAGGCAATCCCAAGACCGGTCCTGACCCTCATTCACAAGATGGGTGAGCGGGCTGCTAACGCCGACGACATGCTCTACTTCGTAGGCGGTATCGTCCGCGATCTGCTCCTTGGACAGGACATCGTCGACATCGACCTCGTTGTGGAGGGTGATGCAATTCGATTGGGTCGAGCGATGGAGGCACACTATGGAGGGGAAATCCGCAGTCACCGTCGTTTCGGCACGGTCAAGTGGATTCTGCCCGACGATATATGGAAGCAAGTATCACAGGAATCGGGGGGCAACGAGAGTTGGCGGGCTCCACCCCTGCCCTCCGGTCAGACGCATAAAGAATCGAACCTTCCCGAGTTTATCGACCTGGTAACGGCGCGCACCGAGTTTTACGAGCACCCAACTGCGCTACCCATGGTTTCACGAAGCTCGATTAAGCAAGATCTCCACCGCCGGGACTTCACCATCAATACGATGGCGATCCGCTTGGATCCACAGCGGTGGGGAGAACTTCTGGACTTCTATGGAGGTCAATCGGATTTGAGGAAGGGTGTCATTCGAGTGCTGCACAGCCTGAGCTTCGTCGATGACCCCACCCGTGTCCTGAGAGCGGCACGCTTCGAGGCTCGTCTTGGATTCCAGTTGGATCAGCGTAGCGCATCGCTCATCGAGGATGCACTCCCACTTCTCGAACGCATCACCGGAGAGCGGATCCGGCACGAATTCGATCTCATCTTCCAGGAGGATAAGCCGGAACGCGCACTCGATCGCTTACAGGAATTCGGGGTACTCCAAACTCTGCAACCCAATCTGAAGAGCGATGCCTGGCTTCACGAACGCTTCCGACGGCTGCGCACGGTCTTCAATGCTGAACAGTGGCAGCTCTCCGAGGAGGATAGCCGATTCCTCTACTGGTCGATCTTCCTCTATCGTCTCGACAATCCGTCGTTCGAAGCGATCAGAGACAGACTCAGGCTTTGGAGCCGGTTGGTCGACGCCCATATGTGGGCTCGTAAGGGGCAAGATATCATCGTCCCACTGAAGCAAGCAGAAAAGCCCAGCGATATTGTTATGCTACTTGAGCCTTATTCCCTGGAAGTGCTCGCAATCCTCTGGTTGATCACGAATGACGGCGAAGTTCGGGCGACCCTTGAACAGTATGCCGACGCTTGGTATAGAGTGGAGCCAAAACTTAACGGCAACGATCTTAAAGATATGGGGTTGGAACCCGGACCGAGGTTCCGCACAATCTTGACCGCGCTTAAGGGAGCGAAACTCAACGGCGAAGTGACGACACGCGAAGAGGAGAGGGACTACGTCATTGAGCACTTCAACCCATCAGAACCGGGAGAATCCTAAGTATATGGCCCATTTCTATCCATCCCACCAAGCACTGAAACTCGCCGATCAAACCTTGGACGCTATCGGCAACAAAGTGGACGGCTATCAGGGCCGCATCGGCGCCTACTGGTATTGGCGTCTGAAAGGCGGTATCCTCATTACTTTTATGCTTGATTATACGGTCACCGAACAGCGTTGGGACATCCTTAGAGCCGAGGCCGTGACACCGAACATCGGTTTCTTCAACGCTGCCGAATTTCCTTTTGCTGCTTACGGCACAATGGTGAACTCACCTCCCTTTATCCACGATCTGGAGGGTAAGGCCGAGTGGTCCAACCGTCTCTACTTCCAAATGGGGCATCTGATTGATGACGCGGTCCTCTGGCTGGAAAATCTGCTAGCTGCGGTTTTGAATCCGCGGATACGTCCGCCCAGCGCATTCCCCAGCCTGACGCCGCTCCAGTGCTCGCTCGTCGAGTATGCGGTCGACGAACTAAACGGACGATTCATCATCAAGACCCTTCACGAAGCGTTCTCCGATGAGATATCGTATCGTCAGCTTACGCGAACAGCCCGCGAATGGGAGCAGGTCGACCTGCTGACCCCGATACCCCGCAGGGTGACAATTGCGCTCCGAACGCTGGTCGATCGGGCCAAAGAGCAGCGCACAGATGATCGAGAAAAGTGATAAAAGGGATCGCCACCCCAAGGCATCCAACGACTGTTATGTGGCAAGGACGATAAAGCGTGCTAGACTGAGGTCTGGTCATGAATAAATAAAGCATTTCTGCGTTTCTATGGGTATCACGGAAACGTTTAGGGTTTTATGTAATGAAGGTCAACCATCAAATCTTCACACTCACGCGAAATGGCAGAGGAGAGAAAGAATGTCAAAGAGAAACCTTGAACAAATGAGCATCAACGCGCTACGCGTGTTAGCGATGGACGGCGTGCAAAAAGCTAACTCGGGCCATCCAGGGATGCCTATGGGAATGGCTGACGTAGCCTATACATTGTGGGCACGTCACCTCAAACACAATCCCCAGAACCCTCAATGGCCGAACCGGGATCGTTTCGTCCTGTCAGCGGGGCACGGGTCGATGCTCCTTTACAGCCTTCTCTATCTGACGGGATATCCGATGGGACTGGAGGATCTCAAACAATTCCGGCAGTGGGGAAGCGTGACACCCGGTCACCCAGAACGCGACCCCGAATTGGGCATCGAGACGACGACCGGACCGCTGGGACAGGGTTTTGCCAACGGCATCGGGATGGCGATTGCGGGGAGACACCTTGCCGCCCGCTTCAATCGCCCCGATTATCCGATCTTCAATAATTGGATTTATGCCATCGTCTCAGATGGAGATCTGATGGAAGGAATCTCGCACGAAGCAGCTTCGCTGGCAGGCCATCTTGGGCTTGATAAAATCATATACTTCTACGATAGCAACCGTATCTCCATCGAGGGCTCCACAAGCCTGGCCTTCACCGAGGATGTCGCGGCCCGTTTTGAGGCGTATGGTTGGCACGTCCAGGAGATTGATGCGCACGACACGGGCGCCATTGAGGAGGCGATTCAAGGCGCCCAGAGCACAGTGGGTCAGCCGCATCTGATCATCTGCAAATCCCACATCGCCTACGGCAGCCCCCACCTCCACGATGACGCAGCCGCGCATGGCGCACCCCTTGGCGAGGAAGAAGTTCGCCTGACCAAGGAAGCGCTCGATTGGCCAAGTATGGAGCCCTTTTTTGTGCCGGATGCCATCTTGGCTCACTACCGCCTGGCTGTGCCGCAAGGGGCGCAAGCGGAGGCCAAATGGCGCGATATGCTGACAGATTACGAGGACGCCTATCCGGAACTTGCCAGAGAGTTGGATCGTGTACTGGATGGCAGCTTGCCTGACAACTGGAAGAGTGCCGTTCCCCGCTTCAAACCGGACGAGGGCGTGATGGCCACACGTTCTGCATCGGGCGCAGTACTAACAGCAATCGCCCCCGTCATTCCCGAATTGATCGGTGGATCGGCCGACCTTCATCCCTCGAACAAGACCTACCTTGACGATTACCCTGCGTTTCAGAAGGAAAGCCCCGAGGGTCGGAATTTCCACTTCGGCGTCCGAGAGCACGGGATGGGCGGGGTACTCAATGGAATGGCCTTGTACGGTGGCTTGAAGGTCTATGGGGGGACATTTATGGTCTTCACCGATTATATGCGGCCCTCCGTACGATTGGCTGCCTTGATGGGACTACCGGTGACCTATGTGTGGACCCACGACTCGGTTTTCGTCGGCGAGGATGGCCCCACCCACGAACCGGTCGAGCACGTCATGTCCTTGCGGACCATTCCCAATCTCACGATAATCCGTCCGGCAGATGCAAACGAGACCGCTGCAGCATGGAAATTCGCACTTCAACACCAGGAAGGGCCGGTCGGATTGGCACTGACCCGACAGAAACTTCAAATCCTTGCAGAGACCGCGGAGAAGGCAGAAGAGGGTGTCGCTCGAGGCGCTTATGTATTGCGAGATTCTCCGTTGGACCGGATCGATATCATCCTCATTGCCACCGGATCTGAGGTGTCGTTGGCCTTGGAAGCTCAGACGCTGCTGAAGGAGCGGCACATCGGCGCGCGCGTCGTGAGTATGCCCTGCTGGTCCCTCTTTGACGAGCAGCCGATCTTCTACAAACTCCAGATTTTCCCTGAGGATGTCATCAAACGGCTGGCAATTGAGGCTGGTGTCACACTAGGCTGGGAACGTTACGTTGGTAGTTACGGGGACGTAGTGGGTATCGATCACTTCGGCGCCTCGGCTCCATATCAACGCATTGCAGAGGAGTTTGGGTTCACCGCCAAGCACGTAGCTGAACGAGCACAACAGCTTATGGCGGAGTAAATCTTGAGAACGAACTCGAAGTCCATTGCGTGGGATCACCGACCTGAACGCGGTCGATCCCACGCATGGTATATGCCCGGCATGCCCCTGTGGCTGGGTTTTGGGCTCCTTTACATCGGTACGACAGCCCTGGATATCCTGGCGGCCGACGCGGGAGAGTTCCAGCTTATCGCCGCAGGTTGGGGCATCGCCCATCCGCCCGGTTATCCCCTTTATTCCCTTCTAGCCTGGCTCTGGTCGCACCTAATACCGCTGGGCAACCTGCTGTTTCGTATCAATGCCTTCAGCGCAGTTCTCGCTACAACCGCATTATGGCTCACGTGGAAATCGATTGTAACGTGGGCCGAGTCACTGGGATATCGCAAATCAGCAGCCCAACTTGGGGGGCTGATTGCAGTGTTGAGCCTGGGCAGTGCAACCACATTCTGGCACCAGGCGACAACAGCCAATATCCGTATGCTTACGGTGCTTTTCACGGCAGGAGGGTTCCTTGCCTTTGCCCGCTACGAGCAAGCATTCCCTAGATCGCAGGCCCAGACGCGCGCGCTCCACTTCTTAGCCCTGATAACCGGCCTGGGGATCGGGCATCATCCCTCGCTGGCGTTTGTAGCCGTAGGCTGGCTCCTCGGACTCGTCCTGAATCAACCAAGGCTGGTGTTCGAGCCCAAGCGCTGGTGGCGGGCAGCGGTCATAGCCACGGTCGCATGGTTGTTGCCGCAACTTCTCCTTCCCCTCCGCGACAGTATGCGCGATGTCCCTCTTTCACCTGGAGGGCTGACCACATGGCATGGATTCTGGAATCACGTACTGGCTCGCGGATTCAGTGGTGATATGTTCGCGTACGCGACGCCATCGGACCTCAGGCTCCGACTTCCGCTGCTCCCAACCCTTTTCCGGATGCAGTTTCCCGTACCTATCCTCCTGCTCGCGATTTTCGGTGGAATCTGGTTGCTAGCCACCCACCACAGGCTTGCCATCGTACTGCTGACAACCTGGTTGATCCAAGCATTTGTCACAATCACCTACCGGGCGCCACAGACAGTCGAATACCTGATGCCGGCTTACGTCCCTATGGTCATCGCAGTGGGGATATTGATCGCCAACATCGATCACCGACTCGCAAAGGATAGCCGACGAAGTCTGCAGCGCGTCTGGCGAACGGGCAAACCAGTCGTAATCGGCCTGCTTTTGATTCACCTCCTATCGCAGGTCGACGACTTCGCCGCGCTCGCCTTGGACCGATCCATTCGCGAGCGGACCGAGCCCCTCCTTAACACTGCGGAACCTGACGCGCTAATTCTTGCCGATTGGCGATGGGCAACGCCGCTCTGGACCCTGCAGAAGGTTGAGAAGATTGGATCAAACGTTGAGGTTGTCTACGTGGCGCCTGAGGAGGAACAGGAATACGAGGACGTCTGGCGAAGGCGTGCGGAGGACGCAAAGAACCGTCCCCTCTATACCACCCATCGTTACCATTGGAACGAGTGGTCCTTCATACCCGTGGGTGGAGGATATCGCCTGCTGAGACGTCCATCACTGAGTCTACCCGACAACCTCGAGATGCTACCCCTCGATACACACCTTGGACCGCTGCGTCTTCTCGGGTACCGATGGATCGGAGATCCAACTCCGGGGAAGGTCATCGAGCTCCATATCGCCTGGCAGGCTACAGACGTGCAGTCATCCGAACCTTCGTTCACCGCGCGCCTATGGGATGCAGAGCAATCCCTGCTAGCAGCAAAAGACCTGAGGTTGGGCCTCCCCCTGTTAAAAGATGAAATCCAGGTGACGAATCTCCAGATCCAGATACCGGTCGATCGGTGTGACGCCCTCGCCTATCCAACCCTGGGAGCCTATACTGTTCAGGATGGAGACTTTCAGGGCCTGGGATCAACACCACTCCCCCCACTCTCCCTCGATTGCACCTATCCCAAGTTACCTACACATAATCCGTGGCTGGGCTGGGTCCCTAAACAGGGGCCATTCCTGCGGGGCATTGACTACGATGACCAAGGAGATCGAAACGCAAGGATGTTCCTACATTGGTGCGGCCCTGGAGCCGCCCTGACCGTCACCAGCGAATCCGAATCGCGGCGTGTGAAGCCCCTTCGCATCGGAGAGTGCCAGACGATCGTGCTTCCAACCCCCATCGGACAACCACCCCAGTTACAGCTTATGCGTCGAGATGGTCAGACGACCTCGTTGGTTGCTCTGCCCCTTCCCATTGCTCGTGATGGCGACCGATATCTCCCTTTTGGGGATAAAATGGTCCTCACCGGCTACGATCTCACCACCAGAGGAGAGAATCTCATCCTCGACCTCAATTGGCTCACCACGTCTCCCCTCGTAGCGGACTACGCGATTAGCGTCCGCCTTCACGACGAGACAGGCGCGTGGCTTGGGATGCACGATATGCAGCCAGGTATGGGGGCCATTCCCACCCTCAAGTGGGTCAGCCGGGGACTGTCCATCCTCGATCCCCATCCCTTTGATTGGGCCGGTGACTCACCCGCCTATGCATCCGTCGTTGTCTACGAACGCTTCCGGCTCACACCCCTCTCGGCAACGAACGGAGAGGTCAGTACGCTAAACCTCGATCCCCCTAACAGAAGTATCACGGAATAGATGGAGCATCACACATTCTCGAAAAGGCCCAAGCCCAACAAGCTGTGGACAGCGATACGGATTGGGGTATGAGTAACTAAAGCATTTCTAAACGTTTTCATGACATTCACAGAAACGTTTAGTGTTTTATGTCCGAACCTGTAAGATCTGGATAAGGTTGGCGCTAAACGAACGTCAGCAAAGTCAATATCCACCGCGATCGTCCCGAAGTTTCCGGAATTGTCCACGCAGATAGCGAGCACCAAACCAAACCCCAACGAAAACAACGGCTAAAAGCGAAATCGACCATCGCTCCAAATCCATAAGTCCAGTCTGAGGAATTTTACCCTCCGTCCCTGTTTGCGCATCGGGTGCGACTGGAGCTTGGGGCACATTGCTGCCGGGGGAGTCTGATGAATCATCTGATGGCGGCTTAGGTGTAGGCGGCACAATACCGGGCGTATTCGTCGGCTTCGGGGTATCGGTGGGAACTTCAGGTCGTGGAGTATCTGTCGGTTGCGGCTCCAATGTAGGGGTTGGCACCGGCGTTTCCGTATCTGGAACGGAGGTTGGGGTCGGCGTCAGTGTATCCGGTACCGGCGTAGGCGTGGGCCGCGGCTCATCACCTACATTCGTCGGGGTCGGTCGTGGTTCTTGCGCCGCAGCCGGGCTCTCCCCGATGCCCAATCCTACAATTAAACCGAGCATCAAGAAAGCAAGTAAGCCCAAACAACACATGCTGACATTCTTCATCATTAATTGCCTTTGTGGTAGATAACAATGACCGCATTCAGTCCATACATAGTGTAATCCAATCTACCTACAAACGCAAACCCATCGGTAGGCAATCTCATTCATCAACGGGAAGTTATGTTTTTACAGTCTCTAAGGATTGTCGGGCATCCCAGGCGTTGGAGTAGGGCGGGGTCGGCG
>CAYMAQ010000032.1:0-22826 GCA_964388385.1 uncultured Anaerolineales bacterium
ATTTTCAAACGTTTTTCTACCTTTAGCGTGCTGGCTGCCTACCTCCAAAAGTATGCTACAATGGCTGTCAAGCAACGTCAAATGTAAGGTTAAGTTGTAGTCCATGATGACCTCGTCAAGGTGATCAACGTGAGGATGGAGAAGAGATGAGCTGCATACCCCGGCACCGACGTTCCATAGGGACGATCCTGGCCTATACCCTCCTCATCGGCCTGTTCGTCTCATTAGGGAGCTGCAGCCAACCCACCCGGGTCAGCCCGCCGTTCGAGTTGCCCGAATCATACGTCGTCGCGGATGACTTCTCACCGCCCAACATGGCCTGGGGCCGGTTCGACGCCGAACACCGTGCGGTCTACGCGCTGGCAGGCGAGCTCTATACCGAGGACCGCGGGAGCAGTGCAGCGGTAAGCGCCCCACTCACCAACTACGAATACGCCGACGTGACCCTCTACGTACAGGTCCGTCACGTCCAGGGAGAGACCGACAATTGGATGGGCGTGATATGTCGCCAGCAGGATGACGATAACTACTATCTCTTCGCCATCAGTGCCGACGGCTCCTATCTCATCCTCAAAGTCGAGGAAGGTTCCAGCATACCGCTAGTCGAGCCGACGCCAAATGAGGTTATTCAGATGGGCAAGACGACCAATCAGCTCCAGGCCCGCTGTCGCGGAACCGAGCTTGCGCTCTGGGTCAACGGCAAACAGGTCGCCAGGCAAACCGACGACACGTTCACCAAGGCCGGTACGGTGGCCCTCTTTGCCGACGCCGTCACAAACGGTGCGACCGCGACCATCGCCTTCGACAACTTCGTTCTGACCTCACCCTGAAAAGTATGATGAGCGATCTGACGGTCCGCCGCTGGCTCGATAAATTGGCCCTCATCCTGTGGGGCATCGCCCTCTTCGGGTACTATACGCCGTGGATTGCCAGAGAGCCGATGAGCGCCGCGCTCGCCTGGAACGCCTACGACCTCTTCGACCTGAGCCGGCTGCTGCCGGAGATTGAATCCGGCACGATCCGGGTGAATCTTCAGGCCCTGCGGTTGCCCTTAATCGGCCTCGCCATCACCCTTCCACTGCTGCTTCATCGGGCAGACGTCACCCTGCGGTGGGCGTCCGGTCTCTTCGGCGGCTTTCTCGCCGCCCTGACCCTGCCGCCGTACCCGCAGATTCTTGACGCGTGGCGGACCCCGGGTTGGGCTGGGGTGCTGGGCTGGGCCCTGGTCGGTGCCGCCCTTGCCGTGAGCTTCGCCCCCCTGGCGCCCCGATTGAAACGCTACCGGGGATGGGTGGTCATCGCGGTCACCTCCGTGACAGCCATCCCGTCGATCGTGACGCTTCACCGGCTGTTACCGCCGCTGAGTCGGCTTCACGCAGCACCGGTCCGTGCCGGATGGGGCCATTGGATGTGGATGCTGGGGACGGGCCTGATGGGCATGAGTACCTGGCTTCAGATAATATTTCAGGGAGCTGAATATGAAAACCCGCGAGCAACGGATGCGTCGCCTTCAAAAGGCCAAAGAGAAATACGAGTCGAGACTTCTTAAGAAAGCCAACGTCGTCGGTGTGGGTATTGGCTATCGGCTGGAGGATGACCCTGCCGAAGATGAACCCGCCCTGATCGTCAGCGTGACTCACAAAGTTCCCCTGCATCAGCTACGGAAAAAGGATCGCGTTCCCTCATCGTTGGAGGGAGTGCCCGTTCGGGTCGAGGCTATCGGGATACCTCGGGCCGAATTCCAAGAAAGCCGCGAATCCTAATACACAATCGATGAGCCGATAACGGAAAGGATCAAACGATGGAACCCCAACGCCTCAATGATGCCAGACAAGTCTACTCACAAGCGATCCCCAAACTTCTTCAACGCCGTAATGTCGTCGCCTGTGGTCTGGGCTATAAGATCAGCCACGGTCGCCGGACCGACAAACTCAGCTTCGTCGTCTCGGTCACTGAAAAAGTTCCGGTCGACGCGTTGCCACCGCAAGAGATCGTGCCAAGGACGCTCTTTGGGTTTACAACCGACGTCGTCGAGACCGGACTCATTCGGGCGTTGACGCCGATCAATCCGAAGGCCCGTCATCGCCCGGCAGTGCCGGGGACCTCCATCGGGCACCGGGACATCACCGCCGGCACGTTCGGACTTCTGGTCGAACGGGAAGGCGAGACGTACATTCTGAGCAATAACCACGTGCTCGCCAACACCAACGCGGGGGAAGCGGACGATCCCATCTATCAGCCCGGCCCCGCGGACGGCGGAACCGCAAACGATGCGATCGCGACCTTGACCGAATACGAGCCGATCGACTTTGGGGAGGCCTCGCCCGAATGCCAATTTGCGGAGTTGGCTGCGAAGCTGCTCAACCTGCTCGCCAGGCTCACCGGGTCCCAACACCGAATACAGGCGGTACGCCAGACCAGCGGGGTGAATCGGATGGACTCAGCCCTGGCAAAACCGGATCACCCCGACCTGGTCAGGGCAGCCGTGCTGGGATTGGGTCTGCCCGTTGGCGTGGCCGATTTGGAACTGGGGCAGAGCGTGCAGAAGATGGGCCGGACGACCGGATTGACGCAGGGTACGATCACCCAGGTCGACGTCACAGTGGACGTCGACTACGCCGGGCGCAAAGCTCGCTTCGAGGATCAGGTCTTCGCCAGCCCTATGAGCAGCCCCGGAGACTCGGGCTCGACCATCCTGGATATGGACCGACGGATCGTGGGACAACTCTTCGCCGGTTCCAATCAGGTCACCATCCTGACACCCATCCAGAGGATTCTCGACCGCTTCGACGTGGTGCCCGTACTCGTGTAAGGGCCCTTTGTCATCCCACCGGGACGGGGACTTACAGATCCGGACATAAAACCCTAAACTTTTCCGTGATGCCCATGGAAACGCAGAAACGCTTGAGTCATGGATGATCAGATCCATAAATAGCTCGAACCCGGTCCAGGCATGCGAGTACGCGCAGCACACGGATCGTCACCCAGGGATTGAATGCTCCGACCGGGCCCGGATCGAACCACAGCTTACCGGGGATCCGCTCCAAAGGCCAACCCGGGTCCGGCGTATCGGGGATCCTACCCCTCAGTGCGTCACGGCAGGCCCCCGCCTTCACAGGGACGGCTTCGCTTTTCGCGAACAGACGCGCCTCACACCACGCCTCAACCCCCGCCAGCGCATCAGGACGGTGGGTCAGGGGAAAAGTTAGGGGATCGAGCGGTTCGAACGCGATCCCGGGGATCAGGCGCGCGATCCAGCCCTCACGCCCCCACGCCGCGGACGCGCGCAGCACCCAGATGCGCGCGTCCGACGACAGCGCACCCCGAGCGCGCCATCTCTTGTCGAGCCACAGCCAACTGTGCGCCAGACAGGGGTCTTCCCTCAAGCCGATACGCGCCAGCGCCCACAACATGGCGCCGGTCAACGCCGGGGAGCGGCCCGCGTCGCCCTTGCGGAGATGAAACGCGCCCACCGCATCGCAGTTAACCTCCAGCAGGTACTCAACCGCCCGCACGACCGGATCAACAGCGCCCACCCCAAGCTGGGCGAGGAAAAGCACCTGCCAGACAGTCGCGCGATACCGGGGCGAGATCCCCAGATCGGCGTGCATCCAATAGCCTGCCGGATACTGCGCATCCAGAATCGTGCGGGCCGGAGGCGCGTCCGGTATAGTCTCACGGACGGCCCGCACCCGAGCCTCGTGCGGATCGAAGCCTCGAAGTTCGGTCAACGCCAGGTACCGCACAGAGGGATTGGGATGCTCGACCAACCTCTGGATGAGCGTCTCAAGCATAACGCAGGCCCGCTATCGCTGCGGGGCATTGGACGATGGGCTATTCCTCGTCAGCTCCGTCGCTCTCCTCCTCATCGTCATCGACGTCCTCGTACGCTTCCTCGTCGGCTTCCACCTTTTCTTTCTTCTTATTCCGCTCCGCGAGCTCATCCCGGATCAGAGTTTCGATCTTATCGGCGAATTCGGGGTTCTCCTGGAAATAGACCTTGGAGTTCTCACGCCCCTGCGCGAAGTTGTCGTCATCGTAGTAATAGTAGGAGCCCCGCTGATCGAGGATGCCGAGGTTCAACCCGACGTCGAGCAGATCGCCCTCGCGGCTGATCCCCTCACCGAACATAATATCGAACTCCGCCACGCGGAAAGGCGGCGCAACCTTGTTCTTGGTCACCCGTATCCGGGTCGTATGGCCGATGACCTCACCCTTGACCTTGATCGACTTGATACGGCGCACGTCAAGACGGACGGTGGCGTAGAACTTGAGCGCTCGACCGCCGCTGGTCGTCTCGGGAGAGCCGAACATCACCCCGATCTTCATCCGAAGCTGGTTGGTGAAGATCATCACCGCATTGCTCTGCTTGATCGCACCGGACAACTTACGCAGCGCCTGGCTCATCAGCCGGGCCTGCAAACCGGGGTGCGAATCGCCCATCTCACCCTCGATCTCGGCGCGGGGAACCAGGGCAGCCACGGAATCGATCACGATCACGTCAACGGCGCCGCTCCGCACCAGCGCCTCGGCGATCTCCAAGGCCTGCTCGCCGGTATCCGGCTGAGAGATATAAAGACTCTCGATGTCCACCCCACACGCGGCAGCATAGCGGGGTTCCATCGCGTGCTCCATATCGATAAAAGCAGCGATCCCCCCCATCTTCTGCGCTTGGGCCACGATGTGCTGGCAGACCGTCGTCTTGCCGGAGCCTTCCGGCCCATAGACCTCGGTGATGCGCCCACGCGGGAGCCCGCCGACCCCCAGCGCAATATCCAGGGACAGAGCCCCGGTGGGAATAACTTCGACGTCCAGGTTTGAGGACTCGCCCATACGCATCAACGCGCCGTCGCCAAAGCGGCGCTTGATCTGCGCCACCGTCTGACTCAATACCTTCTCTCGAGCTTCTGCCATAATCGCCTCCCTGGATAACCGCTCATGTCTGATAAAGGGACACCACGCACCGGATGTGACGTGAAGCCCTGAAGAGCCCTATCACCTCCACGGCATGCAGCACCGGCACCGCATACGTGTGTGGAGGTCTGTTCCACATACAAGTATAGCACATACGTTCTAAATCGACAAGCTCCGGGAACGCCCTCTTGCTTGTAGGCTGCGTCTTCAGCACCGTCAGTCACGGCGATAAGCCCTAACGTCCTATAGCCCTCCTCTCTTGTATAAGCCATGCACACAATCAGCGGCTGCGTTTAGACCGTCGCCGCCCCCTGCCGCCCATATAAGGCGGTGCCTGAATCTCAAAGACCGTGCAGAGCGAACTGTCCAGCAAACGCGTTGCGATCTTAGGGTCCAACTCTCCCATCGCCAAGGTCGTGGTCACAACCGTGGGCAGCTTGGCGATATAGCGGTAGTTGATCAACTGGAAGAGCTTCTCCTTGGCCCAGGGTGTCGCGCTCTCTGTGCCCAGATCGTCCAAAACCAGGAAAGGAGCCCGGCGCACCTCTTCGAATCGCTTATCGTACGAGACATTGCCCTGAGGACTGAACGCCGCCCGCAGATAGTCCAGGAGATCCGGGACGACCAACAACAGCGCCGGATAACCCAACCGAACCCGCTCATTGGCGATGCCGGCCGCCAGATGGGTCTTCCCCACGCCGAAGGTCCCCCGGAAAATCACCCAGCCACGGGGATCGGCAGCGTAGGAGCGAGCCAGCTTCAGGGCCTCAGACAGGTTCTCAAACGCATCACGGTCCACCTCACCCGAACGCAGGTTGAACGTATCCAGCGTCATACCGGCGTGCAGGGACAAGGTATTCAGGCCGGGCGCCACCCGTTCTCCCCCACTGAGCCGATAATCAGGCGCCAGAATGGTCACGATCTCCACCAGCCCCGGGTCCGCCAGACGCGAACGCAGGCGGGGATCGATGCGCTCGAGCTCCTGGTTGGTCGTGATCACCGTGGGCAGACGGCTCATATAGCGATAATTGAGGAGCTGAAAGAGTTTCTCCAGGGCCCACGGCGATGCGTTCTCGGTACCGAGATCGTCCAGGATCAGCAGCCGCGAGTTCCGCACCCGTTGAAATCGCTCGCTGTAGCCCTCTGAGGAGGTGGGCGCGAACGTGGCCCTCAGATGGTCGAGCAGATCCGGGACGGTCACAAAGAGCGGCGTGACCCCCTGCTCCAGCGCTTCGTTCGCAATCGCCGCGGCTAGGTGCGTCTTACCGCAGCCGTAGCCCCCGATCAGCAACAGCCACCCCTCCGGGTTTCGCGCGTACGCTTTCGCAGATTGATAGGCGAAGCTCAAATTCCGCCGCCGCTCCGGGGAAAGGCCGTGCCCCTCGGGTGAGAAGGACTCAAACGTGTACCGGCCTAACGCCTCCAGGTTGCTCACACTGCGAAGCGACGCCATCCGCTTGATCTGCAACTCTTCCAACCGGCACGTACACGGAAAGAGCCGGCCAAAATCGGGATGTCCGACGGGGACATCCAGGCGGATGTATCCTATACCGCGACACAGAGGGCAGTTAGGATCACCGACCGATGCATCCGGATCCGAGGCCTGAGGATCAGTGCTTGACGATCCGTCGGTATTGCTCCTCGATGTACCGTCGTGCAGCTTCCTCACGATCTCGTCGGTTAGGTCTTCGATCGACTTCATCTTTTCCTTCGGTCTGCCATCGTTCTAGGATGGCGTGAATGTACTTCCAACTTCGCTTGTTGAGGCGGACCGCCTCTCGAAACGCCTCTTCGATCCACGCTGCCGGATAGGTCTCCTCCGCCTCCATCAGCTCTTCGCTGAGAAGTGCGGTCAGGGGGCCGATGTTCTGCTCGTATAAAGTGAAGATATTGACTTCCGCCTCGGGCTTGGAAGCCCGTGCCGGTGAGATCCCGCGGCGTATCGCAGCGACCGCCTCTCGACCCCGAGAGCTGTTGGCGAAATACCGCCGCTGCTCCCGTTCGGTCTCCGAGGGCACTTCGGGCGTCAGCAACGCCCCCCGTTCGACCGCCCGGTCGAGTGCAGCCGCCAGCCGCTCTTCAAATCCCTTATCCTCCAGAGCCCGACGGACCGCCGCGTCCTCCGCCAGCTCCGCAAACGTCACCCACGGCGCGACCTCGGCACGCAGATCCGCCAGCCGGACGAGAACCAGCAGCGTCACCTTCAGCTCATCGAGATCGTCGATAAGGGGGAGCAGCTCGTGAAAGACCGCGAGCGGTAACGCAGCCGTCTCAGTCTTCCCCTCCGGAAACCCCGAGAAACGTCGAAGCGATTTCCGACGCGGCATCTTATCCTACCCCCACCGGCGGAGCCATCACGCCGTAATCCGCCGGTGCAACCTGCGTTGTGACGTCCGCAAACTGCGTCAGGCGCTTGTTGAAGTAAAGTTGAATCGTACCGGTCGGCCCACTGCGGTGTTTCGCAATCATCAGATCCGCGATGTTGGGGTTCTCGGTCTCCTCTTTGTAGAGCTCCTCACGATAGATGAACATGACGATATCAGCATCCTGCTCCAGGGAACCGGATTCCCGCAGGTCGGAGAGCACCGGGTGTTTGTCCTGGCGCTGCTCCACAGCCCGCGAAAGCTGGGAGGCTGTCATCAGCGGCACGTTGACCTCCCGGGCCAGCCCCTTCAACGAGCGGGAGATATACGAGACCTCCTGCACCCGGTTATCGGACCGCATCTCAGTGCTCATTAACTGCAGATAATCCACGTAAACCATATCCAATCCGCGCTCCGAGGCCAACCGCCGGCACTTCGTCCGCAGCTGCAACACCGAGATCGAGGGGGTATCATCGATGTAGATCGGCAACTCCGAAAGCCTGCCGATCGCGTCGGCAAAGGCGGGCCACTCCTCCTCCTTGAGGCGCCCGAGGCGGAGCCGCTGCGCGTCGATGCCACTGACCTGCGCGACCAACCGCTGTACGAGCTGCTCGGCGGACATCTCCAGGCTGAAGAGCGCTACCACCTTGCGCTTCTCCGCCGCCTGCAGCGCAAAGGTCAACATCAGCGACGTCTTTCCAACGCCGGGCCGCGCAGCCAGGATCAGCAGATCCGACTTCTGAAACCCCCCCAGCAGCCGATCAAGGTCTCGGAACCCGGAGGGAACGCCCATAATCTCGCCGCGGTGCGCGTACAGGTACTCGATGTGATCATAGTAGCGCGGCACGATCTCCTGAATCGGCTGGAGGTCTCGCGTGGAGCGCTTCTGCGAGACACCGAAGAGCGTCTTCTCCGAACGATCCACCACCTGCTCGACCGAGATGGACTCGTCATGAGCCAGACGCGCGATATCCCCGGCGGCGTTCAGTAACCGCCGCCGCACGGCTGCCTGCTCGACCAGCCTCCCGTACGATTCGATGCCGATCGCCGAGGGCACGGCGTTGATCAACTGCGAGATCGATGCAGCGCCCCCCACCGTATCGAGTTGGCTCTGTTGTTCGAGTTCCGTAGTCAGGGTCAGAAGGTCGATGGGATCGCGACGTTCGTGAATACGAATGATCGCCTCATAGATCCATCGATGTTTTCTCAGGTAGAAGTCATCGGCCTGCAAAAAAGGCAGGACGCGAAAGATGCCTTCCGGATCGATAAGTAAAGCCCCCAACACCGCCTCTTCAGCTTCGATGTTGTGGGGTACGGTCGCATCTGACATAGCCATAAATTAGATTTTCACTTCCCAATGCTAAATGACGATAACAAAAACCAGACGGGTCGGGTACCCAACGTCCGCCAGGGGATCGAGCGCTCAATAACCTATGAGGATGACCTGCACACCGCCAGAGCAACAGTAAATATCCGCATCCAGGTCACGAATCGTCCTGTCATGGGCCGCGTACCGGTGCTACTCACCTTGCGGTGCGCTGTCACTATCCAAAGAACTGAGGAAGTCGCGGAAGACCCCGAGATTCTTCGAGGCTTCGTCGCCTTCCGTGATGTCCTCCTCCGGAACAACGCCGGCCTCATCCATCACGTACTCAGCCACGTAGATCGGCACCCCGACCCTGACCGCGATCGCCATCGCGTCACTGGGACGCGAATCGACCTCGATCTCTTCGCCCTCCACATCCAGGATCAGGCGAGCATAAAAGGTGTTATGGGCCAGATCGTTGATAAAGATATAGAGCAGCTCCGCTTTCAATGCGCCCATAGTGTTGAGGATGAGATCGTGAGTCAGCGGACGTTCCATCTCGATCTTATTCACGCCAACTGAGATCGCCTCCGCCTCACATGGCCCGATCCAGATCGGCAGATATCGCTCCATCCCCGCTTGTTTCAGAACCACAATGCGATGGGATGAGACGAGACTGACTTGTATCGTCTCCAGTGTGACCTCTATCATGGATGCCTCCCACTCTTACATGATCATATATGATCAGTCGCCCCACCCTATGCATCCGTGCCGTGGGCGTAGCACTATTATAGTGGGGATTCTCAGTTACCTCAAGCGCCACCAGCGCTACGAATTGAACCCACGAATCCCCGGGCCGCCAGGGTCAACATCACCGGCAGCGCCGGCAGAAGAAACCGGTCGTGCGCAATCGGTCCCGGCAGCAGAACCAGGTAGCCGATCGAAGCGACCAACAACAGCACGACCCACCCCTCAACACGCAGGCGCCATATCCCCCGGAGGGACAACCAGCCCAACCCGACGCGGAGACCGAACATCCCCCACCAGATCACGGCAGCGGTCGGGGGGACAGTGCAGACCCGCTCCGAGACAAACGCCGCGATGGCATCCCCCACTGCCCCGCGGTCCAGCGACCAGCCAACACGGGCCCAGATATCGGGCACCACACCGGTTTCAGACCACGGCCGCCCCGTCACAACCCGGTACCAGACGCGATGACCGGGGTCCAACAGATGACTGAAAACGCCCTGGAGATGAATGCGGACGTAAGCACTCCGATTCGCCCAGACCACAGCCCGGGCCGCCTTGGCCAGCTGCCGGTGCCAAGTGGCCCGGGCCTCGCAGGTGAGCGACCGCTCCTCAGAGGGCGCGCGCCCCGTCACCTGCTCTGCGAAACCCGCGTAGATATGCTCCCACGTCTCGGACCACGGTTCGGCGCGAACCCCCCGGGCTTCCGCCAAGGTGGCCACGGCGGAGACCCGGGCCATATTCTCTTCAAAAGCAGTCGAGAGGATCCAGCGGTCGAAAATCTGATGATTCCGCAGCATCCAGGGTAGAAGCACCGCTATGAAAACACCGACCCCGGCACCGATCTGGCCCCATCGCCAAACCCGCCCGTGCAGCGCCCGCATCGCCGTCAGTCCTATCCCAATCAGCGCCAAATACTGAACGTTCGGCTTGATCAGCACCGCCAGGCCCCAGGTCAAGCCCACCAGCCCGGCTCGCTTCAACGTAGGACGGGACAGATAACACACGGTCATCCAGAGGGCCCAGGTCAGTGAGGGTGTCAACAGGGATTCCGCCAGCAGCACGCCCGTGTAACGCGTCGCCGTCCCGTTGAGCGCATACCCCATTCCGGCCCAGAATCCCACCCGTGCAGCCGCCTGCCGGGACCCGTCGCCAGACGCTCCGAGTGCTGCCGCGCGCCCGAGCGCGATCACCAGAGCCGTCGTCAGAACCTCCAGGAGCACCTGGGCACGCACCGCCCGGACGGGATCGACACCCAATCCCGCATAGGTCGCGAGGAGAAAGGCCGGATAGAGCGGCGTCCTGACGGCGTTTGGACAGAAGGGCGGTGCCCACCCTATCGCAAATCCCCGACCGGCACGCATATTGACCGCCAGCAGATGGAATCCCTCCGCATCCACCGGCGCGATGGGGTCGATCTGAAATAATGCAAGCCATCCCACCCGGACCAACGCACACAGGAACAGGGGCAGAAGGAACCGCCACCGTCGCATTGCGAGCATCCCCGACTATTCGGAGCGGATCAATGAGGTCACCGGTTCCGCTCGGCGATCATCCGGATGCCGTCCAACGTCAGCCAGGGCTCGACCCAGGAGAGACATGCGGTCAGCGGCGCGATCACGTTGGCGAGACCGCCCGTTGCGATCATCGTGACGTGGCCCCCCCCCAGACGATCGGTGATCTCACGCTCGAAACGCATCAGCATTCCCTCAACCATGCTCACATATCCCAACAAAACCCCGGACTGGATCGAGTGAATCGTGTTCGTGCCAAGAGGATTGGGCGGGGCCTGCAGACGCACCTGGGGAAGCTGCGCGGTCCCTCCGGAGAGTGCCGCCGCGGATAGATTGACCCCCGGTGCAATAGCGACGCCCATAAAAGTCCCCTGTCCGGAGATCGCCGTAAACGTCGTCGCCGTGCCGAAATCCACCACGACACATGGGTCCGAGGTCAACGCCAGGGCGGCTACCGCATCGGCGATCAAATCGGCACCGACCTCCGAGGGAGTATCAACGGCAAAGGTCAGACCGGTGTCCACATTATGACTGACGACGAGCGGGGTCAACGTCGTCTGCTCGACGAACATCTCCTCCATCCGTCCGGTCAGCGGCGGGACGACACTCGCCATCGCAATGCGGTCAAAGGCCTCCATCGTCATATCGGCCTCCCGCAACAGCATCCGAAGGAGCGCCCCATACTCGTCCGGCATCTTGTCCCTCACCGTGCGCACGCGCCAATGATGCAGCCAGCGCTCGCCATCGTGCACGCCAAAGACGACGTTCGTGTTCCCCACGTCCACCGCCAGCAGCATAGTCACCTCCCGTAATGTGGGTCTAAAAGCATCCATTCCTACGTCCCAATACCCCCCAGTGTAACCAGGGTTACGCATCTCGACAACCCTCTTTCCGACGTCTTCTCCCCGCGGGAAGGGCATACAGAGAAAGGCTTGAGCGCATACGATCTCCTGCCAGAGCATGGTATAATCAACGTTGTGAAAAAACGAACCGTACAGATCGTGCTTACCGTCATCTTCAGCATCGGGGCCCTCTACCTCGCACTCCGGGGGATCAATTTCACGGATGTGAGGGACGCGCTCAGCCAGGTGCAGTGGGGTGGGATCGTCCTCACCCTCGGGCTGATTCTGGTCACGTTGGTCATTCGCGCAGAGCGTTGGCGCATTCTCCTGGGCCGGAAGCTCTCGTTGAGAGACACGTTCGGCCTCATCAATATCGGCTATCTCATCAGCGGTGTGTTGCCGCTGCGCGCCGGTGACCCTGCCCGGGCTGTCGGGGCCAGTCTGCGCGGGGATGTCTCAACACTCGCGGCCCTCTCCACCGTCGTCGTCGAACGGGTGCTGGACCTCCTGATGATCATTCTGGTCCTCGTCGGCACCTTGCCGTTCGTGCCCGGACTGCGCACCTATCTCGCCGCGGGGGAGATCGACGGTTTTTTCTCCTACCGCGTCATCCTGATGGTAAGCGGGGTTCTGGCCTTCAGCATCCTCATGGTCCTGGTGCTGATCGCGGTCTTCCCCGCGGTCACAGAGACACTGGGACGCACGTTCCTGAAAAAACTCGGGGTGAAAAATCCCGATCGGTGGTTGGCGCCCCTGCATCATATTCTGGAGGGCCTGGACGCGCTCCGATCCATACAGGACGGCGGTTTCGTGTTGCTCTGGTCCATCGCCCTTTGGTTCACCACGGCGGTCTACTTCGCGACCGGACTTTGGGCATCCCGGGCATTCATTCCCGAGCCCACCCTGCTTAAGGGCGTGGTCGCGATGTGGGCCAGCGCGTTGGGTATGGTCTTCCCGGCGACAGGGGGAATTGGATCCTTTCATTTCGCCGTGCGAGAGGCCCTCTTCTGGGGCTTCGATCTACCCCGGGATCTCGGGTTTGCGTACGCAGTCGTGGTGCACGCAATCCCGTACCTGACCGGCGTGATCCTGGGAGCGGTAGCGTTGATAACCTGGGGCTTCTCCTTGAAACACCTGATCAGCACCAAGCCCCGGAGAGACGAGGCTGTGCCTGCCCATGGGCACCGACCGGAGGAGGGGCGGTCAAGCGGGAAGTCGCAAGAATGATAAGGAATGACGGTTTAGGGACCTGATCACAAATAACTGAAGCGTTTCTGCGTTTCCATGGGTATCACGGAAAAGTTTAGCATGCTATGTCCGGACCTGTAGCTCATCGATTCGGCCACACGTGGGCCGTGGGAGGTCAATCAATTTGCCTGACAAGAAACAACCGCTCAAAGTATTGCTGGTCCTTACCTATTACCGACCGCACACCAGTGGCCTGACGATCTACGCCGAACGTCTGGCCCGAGGATTAGCAGAGCGGGGTCACGACGTTACCATCCTGACGTCCAGATTCAACCGCAGTTTGCCCCCACGAGAAGTACGAGAGGGCGTCACCGTCGTCCGCGCACCGGTACTCTTGCGAATCAGCAAGGGGGTTATCATGCCCACTTTTGGGTTGCTGGCGTGGAAATACGCACGCTGGGCGGATGTTCTGAGCCTGCACCTGCCCCAGTTTGACGCCGCCGGGGTGGCCTTGCGGGGGCGCCTGTTAAAAAAACCCACCCTTCTCACCTATCACTGCGATCTCAAACTGCCGCCGGGTCTCTTCAACCGGGTGGTCAATGCAACCGTGCGGATGATGAACAACGTCGCCGGAAAATTCAGCCACGGCGTCGTCGCGTATACGGAGGACTTCGCCCAGCATTCACCGTTTCTGCAGAGATTCGCGGACAAACGCCACGTGATCCCTCCACCCGTTGAACTCCCGGAGATGACAAAATCCGGGATTGCAGCCTTTGCCAGAATGCATAACCCGGAGGACAAGCACCCTGTGATCGGAATGGCGGCGCGCATGGCCGCTGAAAAGGGGGTGGAGGTGCTCCTCGACGCGATGCCCCAAATCCTGGAACGGTATCCCGACGCGCACGTCTTTTTCGCGGGGCAGTATCAGAATGTGCTGGCCGAGGAGTCTTACGCACAGAGGCTGGAGCCTAAGATTCGCCGCTACGAGAGGATGGGCAAGTGGCAGTTCCTGGGGATATTGGATCCCGTCCAGATGGCGGCCTTCTACCCGAATCTCGACGTCCTGGTCGTCCCCAGCCTGAACTCAACGGAATCTTTCGGGCTCGTGCAGGTCGAGGCCATGTTGTGCGGCACACCCAGCGTCGCCAGCAACCTGCCCGGGGTCCGGCAGCCGGTCCTCCAGACCGGGATGGGAGAGATCGCCCCCATCGGTGACCCGGATGGATTGGCCGAGGCAATTCTCAAAGTGCTGGACAACCCCGAAGCCTATCACCGCGAACGTCAGGAGATTGAGGCGCGTTTCTCAACGGCACGAACCGTGGCAGAGTACGAGGCACGCTTTTACGACATACAACAGACGGTCGATTGACCGACACCTCCACCGGATCTATGCCGTGCTCCCCACCTCACATAGCGGTGCACCTCAACGATACGATCCGGGCACGGTTCGCGTTCCGGCGGAAGCACTCAATGCCCGGATATCACGGGGGGCTGGTTCTCTTTGACGTTGAAATTCGCAATCAGCGAGATGAAGTCGTCCAAGAAGGACGGTGGAGGCTGCTGGTTCAGGGAAAACCCGAAACGTAGCGCGTGCAGCCACCTTACCGCAGACCTACAGCGTCATAGCCGGTCGGCCTACGCGAGAATCTGTCCGTCCTGGAGCTGTAAGATCGTATCCACGTAATCATCAACCAGCGGATCGTGAGAAGCCATCATAATCGTGATGTTCTCCTCCTCGACGATCTCCTGGAAGAGATGCAGGATCTCACGCGCGGTCCCACTATCCAGTTCGCCGGTGGGCTCGTCGGCCAAAATCAACCTCGGCTCGTTCGCCAGAGCCCTGGCAATCGCAACGCGCTGCTGCTGTCCACCGGAGAGCTCGTACGGGCGGTGATCCACCCACTTGCGCAGCCCCACGAGATCCAGGCAATACATCGAACGGTTGTGCCGCTTGGATGCCTTAACGCCCTTAATCCTGAGCATCAGCTCCACGTTCTCGTAAGCCGAGAGCGTAGGCAGCAGTCCAAACGACTGAAAGACGAACCCCAATTGCTCTCGGCGCCACCGGGTAAGCTGTCGATCGCTCATATCGGTCAGATCGTACCCCAGGACCTGCACGTCACCTTCCGTCGGACGATCCAGGCCACTCAAACAGTTGAGCAATGTCGTCTTCCCGCTCCCCGACCGTCCCTTGAGAGCGACGAAGCGCCCAGGTGGAAGCGCGATATCCAGCCCCCGCAGGGCAGGAACCTCGATGTCCGTTCCCACCTTATAGATGCGCCACAGATTTCGGGTTTCAATTGCGTGATCAAAAGCCTTGATTTCCATTCTGGAGTTCCTGGCCATCCTATTCTCCCTTACCCAATTTGAGTTCACCGCGAACCAGGCGGTTGACGAATCCCTTGATCCCCTTGTTAGCTTCGGCTTCCTCAAATCCGGTCACGAGCGTCTCGGCGTCATGGACGTGATCCAGGTCCACGTCCCCGGCTGGCATGACCAGGATACCCTCCTCGGTCAATTCCAGCCGCGCGCGCCCCTTGATGCCAAAGTATTCCAGATAATCCTCCGGGATCTGAAGACGACCTGCGGAATCCAGCACCGTAAGCTCCTCGAAGACCTCGATCCCTTCTTCTTCCTCCGAATCACCGTCCTCAAAAGCAGACAGACCATTGGACTTGGAGCGTACCGTTTCCGTTGCCAGCCGCCCGTCACGAATCGCAACCACGCGGTCGACGTGCCGAGCGATCCCCGGATCGTGGCTCACGATCAGGGTCGTAATCCCTGTCTCATCATTGAGTTCCTTAAAAAGTGTATAAATTTTCTGAGCCGTCACCGAATCCAACTCACCGGTGGGCTCGTCCGCCAAAAGAAGTTCGGGGGCGTTCGAGAGCGCGACAGCAATAGCCACGCGCTGCTGCTCACCTCCGGAGAGCTCGGAAAGACGGTGGCGCATTCGATCTCCCAATCCGACGACCTCCAGGAGTTCTTCCGCCCGTTCGTTAACGTCGCCTCCGGCGAGCCCTGCGAGCGTCATCGGCAACTTAACGTTTTCAAAAGCATTCAGATAAGGTATCAAGTTCCGTGCACCGTGCTGCCACACGAACCCAACCTGAGAACGACGATACTCGTTGAGTTCGCGATTGGATAGCTTGAGCAGGTCCTTGCCATGAACCCATGCCCGACCGGCTGAGGGACGATCCAGTCCCCCAAGAACGTTCATCAACGTCGACTTGCCGCTCCCGCTGGCTCCGACGATACCCAATAACTCCCCCGGTTGAACGACCAGATCGAGCCCCTGCAGCGCGACGACCTCGAGGTCGGCCACCTTGTAGATCTTGACCAGATTGTCACAAACGATGAAAGGCGATCTGGCACCTTCCTGTACAACAGATGGAGCTGTATCTATTTTTTCTGCCATCATCCCATCCTTAACTTCGTCAAACAAAATAAGTCACGTTCCTCACACTCAATCCCGGACCGTGCAGCCCTTTCAGTCATCAATAAACGTCACCTCGCCCGACCTACTCAGTCTGTCCCAGTTTAACGGCCTCGAAAATTCTCATCCTGCGCAACATCGCGATCAGTGCGACGAGCGCCACGATGAAAAGCAAGCCAAACAGCAGGTAGATCCTGAAGACCGCCGACCAGGCGATATCGACCTGATACGGAGGTATACGCGAGGCCTCATCAGCGCCGATCTGAAGGAAGGGAATGAAGAACTTGCTCACCCAACCACCCAGGGCCGTTCCCAGCGCCCCACCCATCAGGATAAGGAAGGCCAGCTCCCATCCAAGAAACGCCGACATCTGCCGGGAGGAGAGGCCGACCGCTCGCAAAACACCGAATTCGATAAACCGACGTTGGAAAGAGAAGAGCGCGTAGAGGAAAAAGCCCATCACCGTCAACAGGGCGGCCGACGCAAAACCTACCGAGAGGAGTCCAAAAAGACCCTGTCTCTCCGGCAGCTTCTGGATCTCGGAAATCTCCAGGGGGGGCGCCTCCCAATTGTAGCTCTTGATACCCAGGCCTCCCGCCGCCATCGCCTCAATGTCCGCATCCGCTTCGGTGTCAAGCCATACCTGATAGGGATATTGCCCACCCGCTTGCTCGAAGAAATACTCAAGGTTCCCGACGAATAAGGGCCCTTCCGACGGATACCAGGTCGGGAAATAGCGGAATTTCCCTACAATCTTAAAGTCCAACTCCGCACGGTCACCATAGGACGTGACGTCGACGCGGATTTCATCGCCAATCGACAGGATATTTTCCCTGAGAAAGCTTTCCGACACCAGCACACCCCGGCGTTCCAGGGCCAGCGCATTCATCAGCTCTCCCAAACTTCTCGAAGAAAAGTCCTCCCGCCAGTAACCGACCCGTTGGAAATCCAGACGGTCCACTCCCATATAGACGCTCGACAACCGGCCCGCCCCGACGTTCGCCACCGCCGTATAACGTCCCACGCGCGCTACCTTTTCCACCCCCGGAACGCCGAGGTACTCCGTAACCGGGAGAAAGAACCACCGTGGGCCCAGGTCTTCCTCCACCGCCGTCTCCTCTCCCTCCCCGGCCTGGCTGAACATATCACCGATCCCCTGTTGCGCGCCCTCCCCCATCTCGAGAAAGCGCACATCGGCGCCCGCGTTATAGTAGGTCTGGGCGAAAAGATGATCGTCCAGCGTCTGGGCGAGCGAGGCCGTGAAAGCCGAAAGGCTCAGCGTCAGGACCAACAAGATCAACGGCGTATTATAGAATTGAGGCGTGCGGGCCAGATGACGGACTGCCATCAGAAGCCCCACCGCTTTCGTTTGTGAGGCGATCCACGCCAACGCATTCATCAACAGCGGCATAACCCGCAGAAACAAGAGGGTAAGGGCCAGAATGCCCAGGGCCGGCACGAGAAAGAGCAACGGGTTCTGAAAGGGAGCGCTGCCGAATTGAGTCTCCAGCTGCACCACACTGCCCTGCTCCCGCAGCAGATAGGCGCCGTATCCCGCCGGAATCAGCAGCAGCACGTCGAGCCAGACACGCTGCCACCACGGCTTACGCAGCATCCGTGCCCGCTCGCGCTTATACGAGACGATCGTATGCTTCGAGGCGCCAAACGTCGGTAGAATCTGGGCGACCATCGCGATACCCACCCCCAGCATGCCGAAGCGCAGGGTATTCATCGTCATATTGATGCGCAGCCGCTCGACGTTTGCCGTGAAATCAAGGAAACTCCGCGCCTGACCGATCAACCGGGCGATACCCATCCCCACCGGTGAACCGAATGCCAGCGCCACACCGCCCAACAGCAGGCTCTCCAGCACCGCAATCCCAACCATCTGCGCTGCCATAGCGCCACGGCTGCGCAACACTGCCACTTCATTACGGCGGCGATCCACCGAGAGTCCGGAGGTCAACAGGATAAACGCCAACAAAAGCCCCAGGATCGGGATGCTGAACGCGTAGAGCAGAATCGTCAGGAGATTCGCGGAGCGACGATATTCGATGAGGGCCTTGATCGGCGAGTCACCCAGCGTCGCGTCGGGCAGAAGCCCGGAGACCTTCTGCTGGACCGAAAGCGTGCGGCGGATCAGGTTATTCGCGTCGCTGTGATGGACCTCCTGTCCTTCCATCGCCAGGTACCAGACAGCCGTGTAGACCTCATGCTCCAAAGCTTCATTGATATAGCCGGAAAAGGTGCCTTCGGGCACCATCAAGCGCTCGGTGAAAGCCGCCGGGCGGAAGAACCAAAACGGATCCTGCTCATCGGTCGCTTCCCACACACCGCTGATCCGGACGGGGATTTGAATATCGCGGACAAACCCTTCGGAAGACCGGATCTTCATAAAGGCAATGTAGCTTTCGCCCACCTGGGCGCCGAGCTCGGTCGCGACATCATCATGGATCAACACCTCCACCGAGCTGCCATCCGCTGTGGGGGCAGGGGCAGGGAACCGACCTTCCAGCACGGTGACGTGATCTTGAAAATCGCTGATAAACGCAAAACCGGCCCAGACGAGCGGCGTCGTTCGGTTGTCAAAACCCGAGGCTTCCCCAGCATAGAGGCCGAAGGGATCGGTGGTAAAGTACCGCACTTTGAATTTCTGGGGGATTCCCAGCAAAGACCCGCCTTTCTCAGTCAGATAGGCGTCGAGGGGGCGAACCTCACTCCAATCTTTGGTGCCATAGATACTCCCGTCATACCGGAAGAGGTATCCAAACGTGGAGTCGGAATCCGAAGCTTCCGCTTCGGATCCGACGTTCTGCAGAAAGATACGATGATAGACAGCATCCGCATACAGCGGAATGCTCATCATCAGTGCAATCGCAATGACCAGGCCCACCGTTGTAGCCAGCATCAAGCCGGGCTGGGCCGTCACGCGCTTTACCACCATCAGGATGATGGCGCGCAATCGTTTCAGAAAATGCATGACGCCCCCATTAAGGTGCGATGACCGTCTGTCCCTCACTCACACCATCAAGGATCTCGAGACGATCGTCAGCGCGCAGTCCAATCCTGACGTCAACGCGACGCTGTCCACCCTCTTCCTGCACGACCACAAAGGAGCGTCCCTCGAACGTCCGCACAGCCTGCGGCGGTAGATAGAGCGTGTCCTCTGAGCGGTCGATCTCTACGCTGATCCGCAGCCGATCTCCCACGTCATAATCGATGCCCGAAGACTCCAATTCAGGGATCGTGATACGGACGGAACTATCCGCTTCGGTCTCGGCATCGGAGAGACCGCCGCCCCCATAGGGGTAGGGCAGGCGACGAATAAAGCCAGCCAGTTCTTCACCCGGTTGGTTCGCAAATTCGGCGGTGATTTCCACACCCTCGGCGAGCTCGGACATCTCGCTGTCAAGCAAGTCCGCACTCACCTCTAATTGGGACAGGTCGGCCAGAATCATCACCTGATTGTAAGCCTGCACCTGCCGGCCTTCGATCAAGTTGACGGAGAGGATTTCTCCATCGAAGGGCGCGACGACGCGCGCATCGGCGAGCTGATCCTCGAGCCGCTTCAGGGAGAGGAGCGTCCGGGTGATCTCCAGGCCCGCCTCAATCTCCGACAACCGCCTTTCCGCGAGCCCCAGATCCATCTCGGCCAACTCAACATCGTAGTTGGTCCGCTCCTGGGACCGCAGCGCGTCCTGATATTGTGCCTCCGCTACCTCAACATTCCACTCGGCGTTCCGGACCGCCCGGGCATATCCTTCTCGTACTTCTTCCCGCTCCCAGTCTCGGTCCAGGGATTTGTTATATTCCTCACGCGCTTCCTGGAGGGCTATCCGCGCCTTCTCCAAGTTAATACGGGCCCCTACTAACTGCGATGCACTCCGGCTGGCTTCAAGTTTGGCCAACCTGAGTTCTGCAGCACGCACGCTGTTTTCCGCTTCAGCCACACGTCGATCCTGATCCATTTGGACCGATTGGAGTTCAGCTTCCTTCTGCGTGATCTGATTTTTCAGATCGGGCACTTCCAATTCGGCCAACAGGTCACCTTGCTCGACCTGATCATTTCGTCGAGCGTAGACCTCTTTGACGTATCCACCGGCGCGGAAGAACAACTCCTGCTCCACGACGGGAGCGATGCGGCCCGAAAATTGCAGTTCCCGGATCACATCACCGCGCTGCACCACGTACGTAGGGTTCGTGGGTACCACCGAGGTTGGAACAGGCGTCGGCGTCGGTTCGTCCCTGCTGCGCGTCTGATCTCCGCCTATACTGCAGGCGGAAGCGCCAAGTACCGCGCCGAGCATAACAAATGCAAAAAACAGTCTAGAAATAGGTTTTCGTCGAATCATTCAATAGGCTCCTTGGTTTAATTTGGGTATGCCCGCCCAATCAATAATGATAGCACAAAAGGTTTCGGGGAAAAGTGAGAGTCGCTACCCAAATTCTGTGACAGTTGGACGCGACGAAGTATTACAAGGTTCTCAACTTAAAACACCCCAGCAATCCAATCATACCAGAAAACGTTAACTCAAAAAGATGCTTGAAGATGCCGTTGCATCTGGCGATGCACGTTGCACCTTCAAGCATCCGGGCTTTACAGGGCCCCTTACGTTTGAAAGACGAACAGAAGCGTCCACCGCTGAAGCGGTTAGCTGCCCGCGCCCATCGCCACGCGGCGGTGCTCCCTGACCTCGACCCAACGCGGCTCCATCTGACTCTGTACCTCATTGAGATGCCGGTACAGCCCCTCCTCCGCCATGAGCTCCTCGTGGGTGCCCATCTGCGTGATGCGGCTCCCCTCAAGCACGACGATCTTATCCGCGCTGCGAATGGTCGAGAGGCGGTGGGCGATAATAATCGTCGTACGACCGATCATCAGATGCTCCAAGGCTTCCTGGATCAGCAGTTCGGTCTGCGTGTCAACAGAAGAGGTCGCCTCATCAAGAATCAGAATTGGGGCGTCTTTGAGCACCGCTCGCGCGATCGCCAGCCGCTGCTTCTGACCGCCGGAGAGCTTGACGCCCCGCTCGCCGATCAGCGTGTCATAGCCCTCGGGCAAATCCATAATAAACTCGTGCGCGTTGGCGACCTCCGCAGCCTCGAGCATCTCCTCCTCCGCCGCATCCCGCCGACCAAAGAGAATGTTCTCGCGGGCTGTGCCGTGGAAGAGGAACACATCTTGCAGCACAATACTGATCTGCTGGCGCAGACTCTTAAGTGTGAGATCCCGGATATCGTGACCGTCCAGGGTGATCGATCCGCTGGTCACGTCGTAGAACCGGGGGATCAAACTTGCCAGGGTCGTTTTGCCCACCCCGGTCGGCCCCACCAGGGCGATGACGTGGCCGGCGGGAATGTGCAAGGTGATGTCCTCAAGGACCGGCTTGCTGTCCACGTAATAGAAGCCCACGTCGTCGAACTGGATCTCGCCTTCGACCTCTTCCAGGACTTTCGCATCGGGTCGCTCTTCCACATCCGGTTCGACCTCCAGAAGGTCGGATACGCGATCCGCACCAGCCAGCGCGTGCTGGACGTTCTCCCAAGCACCGCTTAACATCCGTATCGGCTGATAGAACATATCCAGATAGAGGAAAAACGCGACCAGGTCGGCGAGGGGCAACGTCTGATTGAGCGCCAGTCGACCGCCGAAATAGATCAGCCCGATCTTTCCCAACGAAGAAGCGAACTCCACGAAGGGGTGAAACGTCGCCATCAACTTCAACGCGTGAAGCATGGAATCCCGATAGTCAATAATCCGCTGGCCTACCCGCTGGGCCTCGATATCCTCACGCGTGAATGCCTTGATCTCCCGGATGCCGGACAGGTTATCGTTGAGCGTCGCGTTGAGCTCGCCGAGTTCCTCCTGCCGCTTGCGGAACGCCGGGCGCACATACTTTGTGAACCCGCGTGCGGCAAACACGATCATCGGAATGGGCAAGAGGCTCAGGGCCATGAGCTTGGCGTTCATGCTGAGCATAATACCTGCGACCCCAAAAAGGGTCAGGACATTGACCAGCGTGTCCGGAATCGCATGAGCGATCAGGGTCTCGAACATGTCCGAGTCGTTGACCGTGCGCGACATCAAGTCACCGATCTGCTTGTCCTCGTAAAAACGCAAAGACAGATGCTGAAGATGGCGGTAAATCTCACGCCGCGCATCCGCTACCACGCCCCATCCCGCAACGTGGGCCATATAACTCCGCAGGAACCGCAGCCCAGCTCGCGCCAGATAGACCACCAGCGCCAGGACCGCCAGCTGCGTCACACGATCAAAGGATGCAGCCAGGTTTTCCTGCTGCTCGACCACGCTGATCATCGTCCGGATCAGCCAAGGGGCCAAAAGCTGGGCGCCGACCAGGAGAATCATGCTGGCAATCGTCACGACCAGGGGCTTCACGTAATTCTTTGCATACCTGAATAGAAACTTTAAAGTCTTCATATGACTATCTCGCTATCTCCCGTCTACATCTTCTACAATCTGCATTTGCTGCCTTACGCTTGCACAAGCTGCCT
>CAYMAQ010000033.1:0-22356 GCA_964388385.1 uncultured Anaerolineales bacterium
TGCCGATTTCAATGTGAGAGCCGAAAGGATTTGCAGTTTTGGTCGTTCCCTCTATATTGGTGTAGGGATTATCGGCAGGATCGGCGCTCGGTTGTTGAATTCGGTAATTGGAATCAAATTGGGATTGGTCCGATGTATGTAGCTGTTTTATCAACGGTTAGTGGAGGATAGGATGACGAAGATCGCGTTTATTGGTGCTGGAAGTTTTGGATTTACCCGCAAGTTGGTACGGGATATTCTGACGTTCCCGCTGCTCGAGGATGCCACGTTGGCGTTGATGGACATTGATCCGGAGCGGTTGGATTTCTCGCGGAAGGCGGTGCAGCGTATCGTCGATGCGGGTGAGTATCCGGCTAAGGTCGAGGCGACTCTGGATCGCCAAGAAGCCCTGGAAGGCGCCGATGCAGTATTGTGCACGATTCTTTCTGGTGGGGTGGATGTGTGGCAGCACGATATCCTGATTCCCAAGTCCTATGGGGTCGATATCAATGTCGGCGATACCCGGGGACCTGCAGGCATCTTCCGGGCGTTGCGCACGATCCCTGTGATGCTGGATATCGTTAAAGATATGGAGGAACTCTGTCCGGATGCTACCCTGCTCAACTACACCAATCCGATGGCGATGCTCTGCCGGGCGATGCAGCGCGAGTCCTTCATTCAGTTGACGGGGCTTTGTCACAGCGTCCAGGGAACGGCTGCGATGTTGGCTCGTTGGATCGGGGCGCCGATGGACGAGATCGAGTACACTTGCGCCGGCATCAACCATATGGCCTGGTATCTCAAGTATGAGTGGAATGGCGAGGATGTCTATCCTTTGATCCGCAAGGCGGTGACCGAAAACGAAGAGATCTACAACGAGGAGCAGGTACGCAATGAGATGTTCCTTCACCTCGATTATTATGTCACCGAGTCCAGCGGCCACAACTCCGAGTACAACTGGTGGTTCCGCAAGCGCCCCGATCTTATTGAGGAATACTGCACGGAGGGAACCGGCTGGAATCCCGGTCACTACGCGTACATTCTGGATCAATACCGCAGTCGTGAAGATACCTGGAAGGATGATATCCGGGAGTGGCTGGAGGATGAGAACGCTGTCGATCTGGAGCGGGGGCACGAATACGCCGCCTCGATTATCAACGCGCTGCAGGGCGGACGCCCCTATAAGTTCAATGGTAACGTTCCCAATACCCAACTGGTGACGAACTTGCCGGAGGGCGCATGCGTCGAGGTGCCGGTCTACGTGGACAGTGGTGGACTCCATCCGATTCACGTCGGCGCGCTCCCGCCGCAGGTTGCACCCTTGAACCGTATCACGGTCGCTTCCGAGGAGATGGCGGTTGAGGCCGCGCTGACGGGTGATCCTCGCCTGGTCTATCAATCGATTGTTTACGATCCGTTGACTGCGGCTGTGCTCTCGCTTGAAGAGATCAAGGATATGGTCGAAGAGATGTTGGATCAGAACCGCGATTACCTGCCGCAATTCGAACATTTCGAGGTCGAGTAGCTGGTATTTGGCAGTTTCTATACCGTTGTCTCTGATCCGCTGAGGAGGTTACGATGTTGAAGGATCTGATTAAGAAAAGCCGAAGCTATCGACGATTCAACCAAGAGGTCGAGGTGTCCGAGGAGACGCTGCGCGAACTCATCGATCTTGCGCGACTCTCTCCATCGGGAGCGAACCGACAACCGCTGAAGTTCATCACGGTCGCTGACCGAGAAACAAACGCGGAACTCTTTGAATGCCTGGCGTGGGCCGGATATCTGCAGAATTGGGAGGGCCCGTCTGAAGGTGAACGTCCTGCTGCCTATATTATCATTCTCTGTGACACCGAGATCCGCGAAGATTCGCCAGTGGACGAAGGTATTGCCGCTCAGAGTATGATGCTTGGCGCAGTGGAGAAGGGATTGGGCGGCTGTATGTTAGGTGCCATCAACCGTAACCAGATCCGTGAGATTCTCGACGTCCCTGAGCGCTATAAGGTCCTCCTGGTTCTGGCTTTAGGAGAGCCTGCCGAAACGGTCGTCATCGATGAGGTCGGTGAGGATGGGAATATCAAGTACTGGCGTGATGATGAAGGTGTGCATCACGTACCCAAGCGGCCCCTGGACGAACTGATCTTGTCATAGTTTCAAGTCGATGTTGGACGCGACCCTCATCCTCGTCTTGGGATGAGGGTCGTTCTCTTTAATCGACATGTACGGTTCCGACGGGTATGTGAATGACGTTGTTACGGGACTCTACATCCTCAGCGAGTCAGAGATTGGCTGCTCATCTCTGGGATTGAGTTCGGGGCCGGCGTGTTTTTAGCATTGAGCTTGGCGTGCTCATCGCTTGTTCTATAATTGGAGGTGATAGGAAGGAGTCCTTCATTGCTGCTCAATATTCTACTACTGATTCTCAGCGTTTTTACGACATCGACCGCTGTGATTATGATCAAAGCCAGTACCGTCCAGCCTGTTCTCCTAGCTTCGCTGCGACTCTGGGTGGCAGCGGTAGCGCTGCTTCCGGTCTTTATCCGCGATTACTATCGGCATCGAGAGACATATGGCTGGCAGCAGTTTCGGGCATCGATTGTACCTGGGTTGGTTCTTGCAGTTCATTTGAGCTCCTGGTTGGTAGGCGCGCGTATGACGCCGACAGCTAATGCCAGCCTTATTGTGAATCTGGTGCCGTTGGCGATGCCCTTTTTCCTTCTGTGGCTGGCCGATGAGGCCCTGACCTCTCGCGAGATCGTAGCGACGGCTGTCGCGCTGACCGGGGTGGTTATCCTAACGGCCTCGGACCTTAATCTCAGCCCGACCTACTTTGTAGGCGATCTGGTTTGTTTTGGTTCTATGCTCTTCTACGCGCTTTATATGACGCTGGCGCGCCGGAACCGCAATGCGGCGACCGTGTGGCTCTACATTGTCCCACTCTATGCCATCGCTGCGGTCGTCACGATGGGGATGGCGCTCTTCTTTGTCAATCCGATTCAGCCGTACAGCGGGCGAAATATCTTGTTCATCCTGGGGCTGGGAATCGTCCCCACTGTGTTCGGTCACTCGCTGATCAACCGCGCGATGAAATACTTTCGCGGGCAGTTGGTCAGCATTGTTAATATGACTCAGTTTGTGTTTGCGGGGATTATGGGGTACTTTTTCTTTGGGGAGGTGCCCCATTGGACGTTTTTCGTCGCCAGCCTGCTAATGGCTGTGAGTGCCTGGATCATAATCGGCAAGAAGCTGCGAGCGGGCAATTGGCGGTCGAATTTATAATAGGGAGGGATATGAGATGGAGTATCGTGAACTCGGACGCACCGGGTGGTCAGTCTCGGCCATCAGTTTTGGTGGATGGGCGATTGGGGGGACGTGGGGTGACGTGCGCGATTCGGAATCGATGGCTGCGCTTCACACCGCCGTCGATATGGGCGTCAATTTCTTTGATACCGCCGATGTCTATGGCAATGGTCGCAGTGAACGATTGCTTGGAGAACTGCTTAAGGAGCGGAGTGAGACGATCTACATTGCCACAAAGGCTGGGCGCCGATCGAGTCCTCATACGGCGGATAGTTACAATCGAGAAAACCTGACGGCTTACGTCGAACGGAGCCTGAAAAACCTTGAGGTGGAGGCATTGGATTTGCTTCAGCTTCACTGCCCCCCTACCGAGGTCTATTATCGACCGGAGGTCTTTGGGATCCTCGACGATCTTGTCGAAGCTGGCAAGGTCAAATACTACGGCGTGAGTGTAGAGAAGGTCGAAGAGGCCCTCAAGGCAATCGAGTACCCAAACGTACAAACGGTGCAGATCATCTTCAATATGTTCCGCCACCGGCCTTCGGAACTCTTCTTTGATCAGGCGAAGCAGCGCCGGGTGGGAATTTTGACGCGAGTTCCGCTGGCTTCGGGACTATTGACTGGGAAGATGACCTCAGAGACGACGTTTCCCGAGGACGATCACCGGAATTTTAACCGCGAGGGTGCGGCATTCGATCGGGGCGAGACCTTCTCCGGCGTGGATTTTGAGACCGGGCTTAAAGCCGTCGATGAGCTTGCGGCTATCTGTCCGGAGGGGATGAGTATGGTGCAGTTTGCGTTACGGTGGATCTTGATGTTTGATGCGGTGACGTGTGCGATCCCGGGAGCGAAACGACCGTCTCAGGCTGAGGAGAACATCCAAGCGGTCGATTTCCCGCCGCTATCCGATGAGCTTATGGCTGAGGTCCGAGATATCTATGACCGTTTGATCCGGGATCAAGTTCATCATTATTGGTAAGCCTCAGGAGGGCTGATGAATAAACGTGAGGTGATACGATCTGTCTTGGAAGGGCGGAGACCTCCCTACGTTCCCTGGTCGATGGGTTTCACGGTTGAGGCGGCCGATAAACTTCGTAATTATTACGGGGTTGCCGATCTTGACCCGATTCTTCATAATCACCTGTTAGGATTGGGCAATGACGTAGGGTTTTTCACCGATTTGGGCGACGACCGGGTACAGGATGTCTTTGGTGTGGTGTGGGATCGCAGTGTGGATAAGGACATTGGGATCGTAGAGGGACAGGTGCTGTCCGCTCCTACCCTCGAGGGTTACGAATTTCCCGACCCTCTCGATCCGCGCTTCTACGAGCAGATCCCGGCGAAGATCGCGCGCTTTGGCGATCGGTTTCGCGTCTTCCAGATCGGATTCAGCCTTTACGAGCGGGCTTGGACGCTGCGCGGCATGGCTACGCTGATGATGGATTTTTATGATCACCCGGACTTTGTCCACGAGCTTTTCAACGCCATCGCGGATTATAATATCGCACAAGTTGAGCAAGCGATGAACTACGATATCGATGCCGTCTACTTTGGTGACGATTGGGGACAGCAGCGGGGTCTCCAGATGGGCCCTCGTCTGTGGTATGAGTTCATCTACCCGGCCTTGCAGCGTATGTACGGCGCGGTGCAGGATGCAGGAAAATACATCTTCATCCATTCTTGCGGTGATGTCGACGAGCTCTTCGACGATCTTATCGTGATCGGTGTTAATTGCTTCAATCCGTTCCAACCTGAGGTGATGGACGTGATGACCCTCCTCGCTAAGTATCGGGGTCGTCTGGCTTTCCATGGGGGCCTGTCGACGCAGCAGACGTTGCCCTATGGGTCGGTCGACGACGTGCTTCTGGAAACGCAACATCTGCTCGATGCAGGACGTGAAGGGGGTTACATCTTCGCACCAGCTCATGC
The DNA here is from genome assembly GCA_964388385.1 of uncultured Anaerolineales bacterium. Lineage (GTDB taxonomy): Bacteria > Chloroflexota > Anaerolineae > B4-G1 > SLSP01 > PWVB01. The sequence continues at coordinate 5,206 of CAYMAQ010000033.1, forward strand.
TGTAGAGGGTGATGTGCCCTTGGAGAATATGCTGGCATTTATCGATCGGGTTCAGGCTCAGCCAGGTTACGTTGGTTCAAACAGGAGATAGTCGTTGAATTATGAATCATATTAGGAGGCATCCATGGGTAAGTCCGAGGAAATACTGGAAAAGCTCGATGAAATTATGGAGCGCTTGGAGACACTTGAGCAGCAGATTCAGGCTGAACACGTTGTGATTGATCAGGGAACGGTTCATATTAAGACAGGGGATCGTGCTCCGATTTGTGTGGCTGCAGCGGATGAGGTTTTGGTGGATGGTCCCAAGCGCGTCTCGCTCAACGTAGGTGGGGATATGAACGGTGACGTATCTGCGAAAAAGGGCAAGCTCAAGATGAAGATGAAGGTCAAGGGGGGCTTGGACTTCCAATCAAAGTCTGGGGACGATGAGGATGCGTAGATCTGAGCTTTCGGCAGAGGGGGCGCTTTGAGTGACGCGGTTGTCCGTAACAACATCCGAGCTATTCGCGAGTGCAACCAGCGAGGTGGGCGGATGCTGTCGATTGTAGATCTACTTCGTAAAGGGACCGTCGATCTTTCGCTAGCTTCCTACCTGGTCGCAGCGATGCGGGCAGGTGCATCGCTTCTCGTCGGTGCTAATCCCGGCGGCGCTGGTAAGACGACGGTGATGGGTGCGCTGTTGAATTTTCTCCCAGATGAGACGGCGATTCAACCGATTGAGGGGCGGGTTGTCCTCGATCAGGGTATGAAAGACACGGATTTCGGGAGTACGTGCTACTTAGCTCACGAGATCGGTAGGGGCGCTTATTATGCCTACGTCTGGGGTGAGGAGGCGCGTACCTTCTTTTCCCTGGCACCAAGAGGGCACATCATCGCCTCGAACCTCCATGCCGACACATTGGCCGAGACGCGGTCGCAATTGTGTGATGCAAATGGTGTGGATCCCGCTCATCTGGATGCAATCGAGCTTAAAATCTATCTGCGCCTTGGTGGGGGTGGATGGCGGCGAAAACGGTGGCTCAGTCACGTATACGAGTGCGATGGGGGATGTGATCGACTGATCTGGCGGGGGAAGGGTGTTGATGCTTTCTCACCTCGGGCAGAGAGCGCGCTGGTCACCGAGAAGGAGAGGCGATTCTGGCACGACGTCCTCTCTGATCTCGATGCGCGGGATATCCGATCTATTGAGGAGGTTCGATGTGCCGTTGTCAACGTCAGATAACATTGCGCTTGATGGGTTACGAACAGGCTCTTTGATGAAAATCAAGCGACGAAAGCCACTGACGGCCAATGTGGGGATTTTCGGCGTTGGATTCGATGTCTATTGGGATCAATTTCTTGGTCTTCACGAGACGCTATCCGGTTATCTGTCGACATTCGTCGATTACGTACGGGACTGCGGTGTCAACGTTCATACTTTCGGCATCGTCGACAATGCGGAAGCGGCGTATGCGCTGTTACCCCGACTCAAGGCAGCAGATCTCGATCTGATCTTCTGTGATATGCTGACTTACGCCACATCCGCGACGTTTGGGGTGCTGGCTCGGGATCTGGACGTGCCGATGGTCCTGGTCGCGTTGCAGCCGAGGGCCGCTCTCGACTATGAGCGTGCTACGATCTTTATGCAGTTGTGTAACGACAATATCTGCTCGCTGCCGGAATTCACCGGTGTTGCGGTCCGAATGGGGCGACCTGTACCTCCTGTGGTTATTGGCACGCTTGGTGCGGATGGGCCGGCCCAGGGTGAGATTGCTGAATGGTGCCGGATCGCCAGGGTGCTTCATGATCTGAAAGGCGCACGGATCGGTCATTTTGGCCATCCGATTGAGGCGATGTTGGATATGCATACCGATCAGACCGCGCTGACGGCAGCGTTTGGTCTCCACATTGTTCAGACCGAGATCGATGATCTCGTGCGATTGTCGCGATCGGTCACCTCTGCGGAAATCGAGGCCAAGGCCGAGGAGATTCTCTCTATCTTTGATACGCCAGATCCCAAGTCCGATCCTCTAACCCGTAAGCTCACGGAGGAGGACCTTCGTACCGCAGCTCGTGTTGCGGTGGCACTCGATCGATTTGTCGATGACTGTGCTCTGGATGGGTTGGCCTATTATTATCGCGGCGAGCCGGGAACCGAGACAGCTCGGGTGGCTGCTAATCTCATCGTCGGTAACTCTCTGCTATGCGCTGCCGGATTCCCGATGTGTGGGGAGTCAGACCTCAAGACTTGTGTGGCTATGTTGATGATGGATCGCCTTGGGATAGGGGGGAGCTTTGCCGAGTTTCATCCGATGGATTTCGAGGAGGGATTTATTCTTGTTGGGCATGACGGCCCCCATCATCTTGCGATCGCCGAGGGGAAGCCTGTGTTACGAAGCCTGACAACGTATCACGGGAAGCCCGGCGCCGGTGCATCGGTCGAGTTCAAGATCAAGGAGGGTCCGATCACAATGTTCGGTATTACGTCGAGGCATGATGGGCATTTCAAGTTCATCCTTGCAGAGGGCACTTCGGTTCAAGGACCCATTCCAGCGACAGGCAATACGAACACCCGTGGATACTTTGAGCCCGACCCGGTGACCTTTTTAAAGCGTTGGCTGGCGGAGGGTCCCACGCATCACTTTGCACTCGGGGTGGGACATCACGCAGAGACCCTATGCCGGATTGGTGAGCTCCTGGGCGTTGAGACCGCGGTCGTCTCTAGGGAGTAGGCGGGAGGGCTTATGGACGGTTCAAATCAGCATCTGGATCAGGATGTCGAAACGCGCCGCTTCTACGATCTTGTAGCCGAGGAACTTGCCGACAAGGTGATGGGATTCAATTAACCTTATATCTGGAACCCTTGGAGGTCTTCGCATGGCCAAAAAGAAGCCGAATATTCTTTCTATTCAAGTTGATCAGATGACCCCGTTTTTGACCGGGGCGTAGGGTCATCTGGTGGTCAAGATGCCCAATTTCGATCGTTTGGTCTTGGGTGGTGGCGTAGATGTGGGCGCGGATTCTCGAAGTCGTCGATCCAGACGACATCAAGTTGAGTTCTTTTTCGACATCGTTGAATGGCCTTCAGGGGGATAGGGATCGAAAACAATGCCCATCAGAAAGCAAGAGTTTTTCAATTCGCTGCCGAAACCTTGGTCCGAGGATCTATTGCCCGCCATCCGCACTGAGGTCGTTCGTCAAGACAAAAAGATCATTGTGCTGGATGATGATCCAACCGGCACTCAGACCGTCCACGACGTCGCTGTTTTTACGCAATGGTCGGTTCCCGCGCTGACTCAGCTTCTTGAGAAATCTGACCCGGTCGCTTACGTACTCACGAACTCCCGCAGCCTATCGCGTGAGGATGCAACGGCCCTCACCCGCGAGATCGCAGGGAATCTGAGTCTCTCGCGTGAGGAGACCGGACGCGATTTTGTCGTGATCAGCCGGAGTGACTCCACGCTCCGGGGGCACTATCCTGTGGAGGTTCACGCTCTGATAAACGGTCTCCATCTGGAGGTAGACGGTGTTCTACTCATCCCCTTCTTTCTGGAGGGAGGACGTCTTACGGCTTTTGACATCCACTATGTGACGGAGGGTGACTCGTTGATCCCGGCGGCGGAGACCGAGTATGCTGTCGATGCGACCTTTGGATATACGCATTCTAACTTGAGGGACTGGGTTTCGGAGAAACACGCGGGGAAGGTGGCGCCTTCAGACGTTGGTCACGTGACCCTGGAGACGATCCGTCAGGGCGGGCCGCAAGCGGTTGCCGACGTGCTACGCACACTCTCTAACGAGCAGGTTTGTGTGATCAATGCGGTTTCTTATCGCGACCTGGAGGTTTTCGTTGCCGGCCTTTTGAAGGTCGAGGCTGAGGGAAATCGTTTCGTCTACCGTACCGCCGCCTCTTTTGTGAGGGTGCGTGGGGGGATTGCCCCGCAGCCGTTATTGACACATTCTGACCTAGACGTCAATCCCGGCGGAGGTCTCATCGTGGTGGGGTCCCACGTCCGCAAGACGACGCAGCAGCTTGGGGCGTTGTGTGCGCTCTCTGATCTCACCTGGGTGGAGCTGGACGTGCCCACGCTTCTTCGGAACTCACAACATCAGGATACTGCCGCAGCGGTGACGCGTGACGTTGCAAGGGCGATCGACGGGGGACAGGATGTGGTGCTTTATACGAGCCGGGAGCCTGTTGTGGCCTATAAAACCCTTACCCCTTTGCAAATTGGCGAGATTGTGTCGGATGCTCTGGTACGGATACTCTCGGATTTAGCGGGTGGACCGGGTTGGATTGTGGCGAAAGGTGGGATTACCTCATCGGTTATCGCTACCCAGGCGTTAGGTATTGAGCGCGCTGAAGTTTTAGGACAGGCTATACCGGGGGTGCCGATCTGGCGAACTGGAAAGGAAAGTCGCTGGCCTGGCCTTCCCTACGTCGTTTATCCGGGCAACGTCGGGGATGTGGGGGCCTTAGCCCGGATGGTCCGCATTCTTCGAGGTGAGGAGGGGTCGGATGCGTGATCAAGAGAGGGTCGAAGCCCGTCGGGCGTCTCGGGATATAAGCGATGGGGTTTTGGTTTGAAAGGGATTCGGTTCAGGCGCTGGCTTTTTCGGATTTGGGGCAGGTTGCCCTCTACCATACAATGGGTGTTTACCTGGTTGATGATGCCGAAGTTCCTGGTTGGGGCCGTCGCGGTAATTTTCGATGAAGAGGATCGGGTTTTGCTCTTTCGTCACACCTACCGCCAGGATTATCCCTGGGGGCTTCCGGGTGGGTGGCTGAAGATCCGCGAATCGGCCATCGATGCTGTTGAGCGTGAAATCTTCGAGGAATCCGGGTATGAAATCAATGCGTTGTACCCTTTGGTTATCGGGGGGGATCCCGCCCAACGCCGCTTAGATCTCATCTTTCTATGTGAATTCGCTGGGGGGGAGTTTCGACCCAGCGGAGAGGTGGCAGAGGCCCGTTTTTTCTCAACAGAGGCGCTTTCCGGACGCGTTGAGGCTTTTCATGTCGATGTCGTCCGCTATGCAGCGGAGGTGCACCGCGAGGATGCGAACCGCCGCGCGGGGGCTGCATCCATCGGTGAATGCGGATAGTCAAAGACCTTGTCAGATGTATCGTTATGGGCTCATCCCTTAGCTGATGCGCACTTTATATAGTTTTTTTTGGATGGATTGCTGTATGGGCGGCCTGGTGAGGTAGAAGGGGGTAAGCAATGAACGTGATATTCTTTATGAGCGATAGCTATCGGTATGATAACCTGTCATGTTATGGACCCACGGAGACAAAGACACCTGAGCTGGACGCCTTCGCCGAAAAATCTTACGTCTTTGATAACGCCTATCTGGGGTCCTTCCCGACGGTGCCTAATCGACTCGATATTATGAGCGGTCGGTTTTCATGTATTGAATATGCATGGCAGCGGTTGCCTGCGGAAGTGTTGACTTTCCAGGAGGTCCTTTCTGCTTCCGGCATTGTGACTCAGATGATTGCGGATACTCCACATATTCTCGCCGAGGGATACAACTATTGTCGCGGATGGGATGGATGGACGTGGATTCGCGGTCAGGAGTCAGATCGCTGGAAGACCTGGCCCAGGGACATCGACCTGCCTGCCTCACCCCAGAAGCTCCGCAACCCTGAGGGCATTAAGATTCACTATCGGAACACGGCCTGGTGGGAATCGGAGGAGGACCGTTTTGTCGCCAGAACCGTACGAGAGGCCTGTAATTGGTTGGATCAAAACCGTGATCAGGAGCAGTTTTTCCTCTATGTCGATACTTTCGATCCCCATGAACCGTGGGATGCGCCTCAGCATTACGTGGATATGTACGATCCCGACTACGCGGGTGAGAATCCGAATTACCCTGTCTACGGATTTTGGGAAGAGTATATGACCCCTCGAGAGTTGGAACACATTCGAGCGGAGTACCGGGCCGAAGCTACGATGGTGGATCACTGGTTTGGGGTGCTCCTGGATAAACTGGACGCTTTAGGGTTGACGGAGGATACGGTTGTGGTTTTCACCACCGATCACGGTTATCTTTTTGGCGAGCACGGCATTGTTGGGAAGTCCTTAATCCCTGAGACGAAGGAGGGTGGGATGTCCTTCGAATCCACACGTATGTACCGGGATATCCGTAGAACCCCTCTGATCATTCACATGCCGGGACAGGATGAGGGAAAGCACGTAGGTGCACTGATTCAAAGCCCCGATCTGATGCCGACGTTCCTGGAGTTAGCCGGTTTGGTCTCCACCGAGGCCCAGCAAGGCAAGTCGGAAATTCAAGCGTTACAGTGCGGCGTTTTCTATACGAACAAGTGGCAGTTTGATCCTGACCGCGTTCACGGCAGGTCGCTGGTTCCCCTTCTCCGGGGGGAGACAGATCGCCACCGGGATTTTGCGGTCAGCTCAAGCACGTTGGTCAGTCACAGTGAGAAGATTGCGAAGTGCGCGATCATCACGGAGGATGGATGGTGCCTGCATTATGCCGGCGCGTATGATCAAGAATCGGGTCAAGGGTTGGGGGAGGCCGATAAACTTATCAATCTTAACATCACCCGTGCGCCGACCGAGCCCGCCCTTTTCTACCTGCCGGAAGATCCTGAAGAGACAGAAAATTGTTTAGCGGACAACAAGGTGCTGGCGCGGGAGATCCACGAGCGATACGTGGCTTGGTTGACTTCCTTGGGAACCCCCGAGGAGCACCTGGTCGGTCGCCGACCGTTTTTGGATGATTGAGAGTAGCACTCGAGGAATGCAGGAGGGTATGCATTTATGAAACGGCCGAATGTTTTGATTCTCTACACCGATCAACAGCGCTGGGATACAATCGCCTACGGTGGGAATCCGCATATCCATACACCCAATCTGGATCGTCTGGCCCATGAGGGCGCGTTGATGGAGAATGCCTTCTGCAATAATCCGGTCTGCATGCCAAGCCGTCAGAGTATGCTCAGTGGACTTTATCCTTCGACTCTGGGCTGTACGACCAATGGTATCGAGATGCCGGAGGATGTGTGGACGCTGCCGAAGATTTTGAAACCATACGGCTACCATACGGCGAATATCGGCAAACTGCATTTTAAGAATCATTCGAACCGAGATCATCGAGAACCTCATCCCCGATACGGATTCGACCATCTGGTTCTCTCCGACGAGCCCGGATGCTATGATGACGCTTATATCAAATGGGTTGAAGCCCACGCGCCGGATCAGGTGGATGCGTGCCGCGTTTCAACCCCTCCGGCGTGGGAAGGCGAACCGGTTGAGAAGGAGCCCAGACGGACTCACGAACCCTACATCTTCGCGTGTCCGGAGAATTTGACCCACACGGCGTTTGTTGCTGAGGAGACCCTCGCTTATCTGAAGCAGCGAGACCCTGACCAACCTTTCTTCGCCATCGCCGGATTCTATGCTCCTCACGCGCCGCTCAATCCACCGGCTCGTTTTGTTGAGATGTACGACCCCGATGACATGCCTCTTCCCCACCGAGATGAGGCGCCGGAGAACGTTCCTTGGCAGCCGATGCGGCTTCCCGACGAGCAGTGGCGGAAGACCCGAGCCTATTATTACGCGCTTATCAGTCACGTTGACGATCAAATCGGGCGCATTCTGCGATATCTGGATGCCTCGGGTCTTAGAGATGAGACAATGATCATTTTCACTGCGGATCACGGCGAGCATCTGGGGGATCACGGCATCATCGGCAAGGGGCCGCCTGGGTTGGATACATGTGCGCACGTTCCGCTGCTCGTCTCTTATCCGGGGCGCATCGACCCCGAACAACGCTTTGAAGCGTTGATCGAATCTGTCGATATCGCACCGACAATTCTGGACATCTGCGGGGTACAGGCTCCACCGGCTTTCCAGGGGCGGTCGTTCCGGTCCCTTCTCGAGGGCGAATCCTATGATCCTCGATCCTCGGCTTACATCGAATTTAGGGATCCATTCCGTAAATCCTGGAAGACGATCCGTACACACGTCTATAAGTACTGTGCGTTCAGTGACACGATGGGGGCAAGCGATCCGCAGGAGCTACTCTACGATCTCCAGGAGGATCCCTTTGAGCAGCGGAACGTCGCAGGTGATCTGGCCTATCGAGAGGCGCTCGAGGCAATGCGTGCGGAACTCCTGCGCCGGTGGTTTACTGTCGAGGATCAGTATCCTTTGCGATCGGGACACTACTGATGGACAAATCCTCCGACAGCCCGACGTTCTGTCAGATTCCCTATCGGCCTTTGGTTCCTCAAGGCTCCCGCAACGTGTGTTGATCGCCGGTCGATGTCTGGATGCAGTTGAGGGCGCGTGTGATGATCAATACATTACAACTGTTGTCATATGATGGCGAGATGAATCTAAATAAAGGGGGACCCCTCCCATGAAATTAGCGGTTCAACAGACGCTTGTACCAGGAGACAGTCTTATCACGAAGTTCAAGAACGCTGCAGCCTTTGGCTTCGACGGGATTGAGCTCGCAGTCTGGGGGCTTTCTGGCCCGCTCCATACCCATCGTGACGAGATTGTAGAGGCGATGGACGCGAGTGGGTTGATGGTAAGTTCGATTTGCCCATCGGGTGACGACGATTTCGTGCATCCTGATCCGACAGAGCGGCAGCGACGGCTAGAAGGCTTGGTCCGAATGCTGGAGTTCGCTGCGTTGATCGATGCTGCAGGGGTGATTGCGCTCCCGATTCGGCGTCCGGTGCACCTGCTCGATCTGTCCCCGGTCGCGACCGAGGATGCCTTGATCACTAAAATTGCGGTTGCGACGCTGCGGTTGGTGCTGGATCGGGTGGATGAGGTAACCGTGCCGATTTTCCTGGAGCCCCTTAATCGCTATGAGGCCTACTACCTTAAGACCCTCTCGGATGCCGTTGCGCTTTGCGAGCAGGTTGGCGACCCACGCGTTCGAGTGATGGCAGATCTCTTTCATATGAGCATCGAGGAGGTCGGGTTGCCAGAGGCGCTGACCAAAGCCGGATCCCACGTCGGACATGTGCACCTTGCGGATAGTAACCGTTTGCTGCCGGGCAAGGGGCATACCGATTTCAACTCGGTCTTTAGCGCTCTCCAGGCGATAGGCTTTGATGGGTGGATGGCTTTGGAGTGTGGTGTTCCCGGTGACGCATCGAAGGTTCTATCTGAAACGGTGTCGTTTCTGCGAGATACCTGGGAGCGCGCGAGAACATAGTAAGCTCTCCGGCTACCTTTGGATGTTTATGATATTCCAGTTGGATTGAAGCGAAAGTGAGGCAAACGATGCCCCGTCGACTTGCGTTCGTGGGTCCATATGACGTAGCCATCCTGAATTATGAGGAAGCCCCCCTTGATGCGCACGAGGTCCGCGTGAAGACCGAGTGGGCCTCTGGCAAACACGGCACGACCACCGCGATGTTTGACGGAGGGGCGTTTAAGGGGCAGATGTTTGATCTGGAACGCCGTCTCTTCATCCGACGGGATGAAGAGACGCGAATGCCAACGCCGGAGCATCCCTGGCAAGCCGGTACGAGTGGGGTTGGGACGGTGATTGAGGTTGGCTCCGATGTGACACGGTGGAACGTGGGTGAGCGCGTCTTTGGACTGATGGATATCCGGGAGACAAATGTCTGCGCTGAGACACGAATTTGGGCGTTGCAGGACGTCGACCCGACGCTAGCCCTCTGCATCGAGCCCGCCTACGTTGCGTTTCACGCGGTACGGGAGTCTCAGATCCGGTTTGGTTCGAGTGTCGCGGTGATTGGCCTTGGTGCTCTGGGTCTGTTGGCCGTTCGGATGGCGCGGTTAAGCGGCGCGGAACGCTTGTTTGCGGTTGACCCTCTACCGGCCCGACGAGCGTGGGCTGCGGACCATGGTGCGGATGCAGTTTTCGATCCTGCAGACGGGGATATCGCCCTGGAGATCCACGACCGAGCAGACAAGGATGGGGTTGACGTCGCCATTGAGCTGAGTGGGGTGTATTCGGGTCTGTCGACTGCCATCCGATCCGTTCGGGTGGGAGGAACCGTCTGTTCGGCGGGGTTTTACCAACGTGAGGCCCACGGTATGTGGTTAGGCCGTGAATGGCATCATAATCGCCTGACTCTCGTCGTTCCCCATGGCTGTGGATGGGGACATCCACCCCGAGACTATCCCCGTTGGACCGAGCAGCGAGCCTATGGTTGCATTGCCAGCATGATGCAGCAGGGAAAGCTCACCGCTTCAGATCTCATCCAGCCTGTTATCAAACTGGACGAAGTGCCCGAGGTCTTACAGCTCATCAGAGATAAGCCTAATGAGGTTATCAAGTACGCTGTACGTTTCTGAGAACTCCCTCACCTTGCTGGGCTTCATAGAAGCTATGTCGATCACGCTGGGGGCGTCGCGATGAAGTGATGAGCATATTGGAGGCTTTGATCCTGCAGTGTTCACTCATACGGTCTAATGGTAAAATGAGGAGCGAGTAGCCTATCATTAGACGCTCGCTCATTTACTGATGTATCGATGCATCCTTTCGTGGAGGCGGTTGTGACTCAATCTGGAAAAATCCTCATTGTTGACGGTGACCCTTCAGTTCGCAACGTGCTGGTCGATTATTTGACAGAAGTGGGTTATGAGGGGGTTGCCGTGGCGAACGCTGAAGAGACATTGGCGAAAGCAAGATCAGAGCTCTTCGATGTGATCCTGGTAGATTTGCAAATGCCGCAACCTGATGCCCTGATACTGATCGCGAAGCTTACGGACGAGAATCCTAATCTCCCCATCGTCGCCGTATCGGGTGCCAGTGTTTTGCACGATGTCGTGGAAGCTATGCGGATCGGGGCCTGGGATCATATACGCAAACCTATTGAGGATATGGAAGCCATCACCGTGGTCATCGAGCGGGTGCTGGATAAGGCTGCTTTGATTGCCGAGCGAGATCGATATCAGCGAGAGATCGAGCGACTTAATCGGTCGCTTGAGGCGGAGGTTGAGAGACAAACCCAGAGTTTGTTACTGCAGAACCGCAGGCTGAAGGCACTCAATCACGTCGCTCACGCGATCAGTCATTCCTTGGAACTTGACGCGATGTTGGACCGGGCGCTCGATGCCGCGGTCTCAGCTATGGATGCTGACGCCGGCGTGATCCGGCTTCTCAATCCTTCGACCGGTTATCTTTACGTTGCTTCCTCGAGTGGCCTCGATGCCGGCATGCTGGCGTCGAGCCCACCGGTGGCGTTGGGGGAGGGCCTCTGTGGCGACGTCGCGCTTCATGGGCACCTGCGGATGGGACGTCACTTGTCTCGGAACGACTGGTCTGTCGAGATCGGAACTCGGAATTTGAAAGGCTTTATTTACGTACCTTTACGTGTGAGCGGTGGCTCTGAGGTCTTTGATGATCAATGGAAAAATGGTCAAGCGATTGTGGGTACGTTGGCTGTTTTCCAGCGAGCGGCTCAGGAGTTTTCACAGGACCATATAGAGCTGCTGATGAATATCGGGACCCAACTGGGACTTGCGGTGACCCGGGCTCAATATGCTGCTGACCTTCGATATGCGAATGCCCAACTTGAGGAGGCCAACGAAGAGCTCCGGGAGCTGGATATGCTTAGAGAGCAGTTTATCCAGAATGTCGCTCATGAGCTACGTACTCCCTTGGCCCTGGTTCGTGGATACGTAGAGATGCTGGCGGGCGGGGATTTGACCTCAAGTGAGCGCGACCTGGCGGTGCGTATTGCCTCCGAACGCGTGCGCTCCTTGGTTGAGCTCGTTGAGGCGATCACAACCTTGCAGGATTTGGATGCGCATCCATTGTCGATCGATGATGTGGCTATATCAGAACTCATCGATATGGCGTGTCAGATGACGGCACAGCGCGCTGCGGCAACGGGCGTCCAGTTGCGATATAGGGTGTCGGATCCGATACCTGCCGTTCCGGGAGACTTCACCCGACTGGCGCAAGCTCTACATCAGTTATTGGATAACGCCTGTAAGTTCTCACAGCCCGGTTCGGAGGTCCTCATTGACACTCAGCTCTCACACGATGGGAGTCATGTGCTCATTTCTGTTGCGGACGAAGGCATCGGGATTTCGTCTGAAGAGCACGAACGCATTTTTGAGCGTTTTTATCAAGTTGACGGGAGCCCCAGTCGGCGGTATGGGGGGACGGGGCTAGGGCTTGCTTTGGTAAGAGAGGTCGCGGAAGGACATGACGGGTGGGTCGGTCTTGAAAGCGAACCGGGTGAGGGCAGTACCTTCACGGTCGCATTGCCCCTGCGGTAGATTCTGCGTGGCTCGCTTATCGGATCTATTTGCGGGGATGATCCGATGACCTTTGGTAAACTGCCGGATTGCTAGGTCGGTGAGCATTGATCGGTTGACATCTATTCTCATAGTGTTAGTATTCAAAATTGGTAACTCAATACTTATTAAGAAGCCTGCGAAGAGGATTGAATTTGGATAGCAAGCACGTTATCAATCAATTTCATATTGAAGAAAAGCCTAACTATATCGCCCAAGGCGATGAAGATAAGGCATTTATCGCTGCCTTTGAGACCCAAATCCCTCTGATTATCAAAGGACCTACCGGCTGTGGAAAGACCCGATTTGTCGAGCATATGGCCTATCGCCTCGAATTGCCGTTGATCACCGTCTCCTGCCACGAGGATCTGACAGCTGCTGATCTGGTAGGGTGCTTCCTCTTCAAGGATGAGGAGACTGTCTGGCAGGATGGGCCACTGACGCTTGCTGTTCGTTATGGTGGTTTTTGTTACCTCGACGAGATCGTGGAGGCGCGGAAGGATACGACGGTCATCATTCATTCGTTGTCAGATTATCGTCGGATGCTTTATATCGATAAGACCGGGGAGGTGGTCCACGCGCATCCCCACTTTATGATGATCTTGAGCTATAATCCCGGATATCAAAGCATCGTGAAAGATCTCAAGCAATCAACCAAGCAACGGTTTGCAAGCTTGATTTTCACGCATCCTCATGTGGACACCGAAGCGCGGATTATCCATACGGAAACAGGATTGTCAATGGCACAGAGCCGGGACCTGGCCGAGATGGGCGCGAAGATTCGGGAATTACAGGGATTCGGCTTAGATGAAGGAGTGAGCAGCCGACTGCTTGTTTATGCAGGTAAACTTATTCGCCAGGGGCTTTCGCCGGTTGACGCTTGCCGATACGCGATCGGGCAAACTTTGACGGATGAGGCCGAGGTGATGACCTCGATCGAGGATATTGTTAATCTCTATTTCGGTGATCTGATGGAGAGGGCGCCTGCAGAGGCGCTTCAGCAGCCCCAGACCGCCGATTGAAGTCTTGGACTTGTTCGATTTTGATTGTGACCTCTTAATGACCCAAGCACTTTCCCCCTTCAATGAATGACCCGGCACGCCAACGCGGATCCACAGATCTAGAATCCCAACGGTATCAAGGGTTCTCGCTCTCCAGTGTATGCTGGGGGTACCGGGATATCTTTGCTCAAACTTTGGACCGGCTTTTTGAGCAGGAGATGCTTGGCCGAGAACGGCCTCAAGTTACCGATGCCTTTTTTTCCTTTATGCGATGCGCGGAGCAGTATCATTTTGATTACGTCTTGAAGGAGTTCCTGGCAGCGCTGAATCCTCAAACCTCCTGGATTTTGGAGATCCCTGCTATCTTCTCTGAAGTTACCGAGATGGGGCGAAAGTTAGCGGAATCGAAGCTTCACTATGGCATTACTTATTTCCGCATTTTGGGTGAAGGTGGTTTTGGCGGTACCCCTCGGGACGTGCGACACTTGATCTCTACCCTAAAGCGATTGCGCACGATTGATGATGAGCTTGCGATGGCATTTCTGGGTGGATACGCTGACCTAGTGACTCGTCTCGAGCCCGCTGAGTTGGATGTCTACGTCGAGCAAGGTGTGAGAGCTTTTCATCAGAATCGCAGGACGGGGATTCGCTTCATGGAAGGTTCCCTGAAGAGCTCGGATTTGATCATCCGATCGCTTACCCAGGAATCCCGTCTCCGTGATATGGAACCGATGATCAAAAATTTGTTGCAGGCGTTGGTGGGCTATGAAGTTGATGTGGGAGATCTCAGTCGGCTGGACAGCGATGCGTTGATTGAACGGGGCACACGGATGGTCTGTATGGCGCGCTGGCTTTACCTACCCGGACGTATCCGGCACTTCAGCCAAGTGTGGCAGAATCGCAATTGGTATCGGTTGACTGCGGTTGTAGCTGCAGGAATGCTGGCTTTCGACAGCTTCAGCCGTCTCCAGGGGCATCCTGCGTATGCGACGTGTGCAGACCTGGTCGGTGATGATCTTCTAAAGCTGAATTTGTTTCAGGTTGTGGAGTACGTACGTGTTCTCACTGTAATATGCAATGCGTGGCCCGGCGCGCGAAGGCTCATCAAGTTTGGGCTCAACGCTGAATATGAGGCTAGCCCTCCTATGAAAGAGGCAGATGCGCTCTTCTTTGCTGTTGCTGGGATTGGTGGGGATCAGAACAAGGCTGCGGATAGTGTCTTGGAGACTGCCCGCATATCGGTGAATGCTTTCGACACCGCTGCTTTGCTTACGGACACTCTGGTTTCTCAGATCTCTCAAGTATATCCGGCGTTGGGACGCGATCCCCTGCGGGCCTTCGGGTTTTTGCCTGACTTTCTCTATCCCGGGGTATCGAGCCAGCCGCCCCAGGATTCGTTGGTCGCTGATATGAAGGAGCAAGCCAAGCAGCGCCAGCAACAGGGTCGAGACCCGGAGGAAAAGCTCAGCACGCAACCTTCGAACGACGAATCGGACGCAGAGCAGAGGGATAAGGACAAAAAAGCGGGAAGTATTGCGGCTGCGTACCTTTATGATGAATGGAGCCAGACGGATAGGGATTACCACGAGAATTACTGTCGGGTCTATGAAAAGCGTCTTAACGATGCGCCCCCTCAGGAATTGCCCGGCGAGATTGTGAGTCTGGCCAACCGGACGCGCCGAGTTTTTGAAATGTTGAGGCCGGAACTGACAAAGGAAAAGCACCTGCAAGAGGGAGATGCCATCAACGTTGACCTGCTGACCGAGTATATGATTCATCGGAAGCGGGAGCCCTCACCCAAGGTCAATTTTTACGAGAAGCCCTATCACAATCGCCGTGATCTGGCGACGCTGATCCTCCTGGACGTCAGTGGTTCGACTGGAAGCGAAGTCGAGCGCCAGAAGACCATTGAGATTGAGAGGCAGGCAGCGCTGATCTTGGGCCAGGGACTGTCGACGCTGGACGACCGATTTTCGATCTGCGGTTTCAGCGGTAATGGCCGCGAACAGTGCGAGTTTTTTATCTTCAAGGATTTTGAGGCCGATTGGGATCGCCGTAGCATTGGTCGAGTGATGGCTGCATATCCGCGTAGCGCGACGCGCATCGGTGCCGCTCTACGCCACGCGGGCTTCCGGATTTCTGAGGTTGCTGCAAGACAACGTTTGATCCTCTTGATTACAGACGGGAAACCGATGGACGCCGAGTACGATCCCAAGACCCGTTATGCTCAGTACGACGTTCGGATGGCGTGTGAGGAAAATAAGCGGCAGTCGATCTATACGTTTTGTATCTCCACCGATGAGAACACGCGCGCTGATATGGAGATTATGTTTCCGGATCATAGATACGCAATGCTACCCAACGTGCGCCGCTTACCCCACATTCTCCCGCGGCTCTACATTCGGCTGACAGCCTAGTTCACGCTCGATGACGAGAGATTATGTGTTGTCAAGTTTTCGAAGCGGGGTAAAATGACGGTATAAGCTAAAAAGGCTATCCTCATATCTCGTGAATTCTCGTCCTAGAGTTCCAAGATATTGGGATCCATAAGGGTTTACATGAAGATCTTAGCATTTCTGAGGCGGAATGCTAACACAACGTTAACATCTCATTAATCGTTATCTGCTATTCTTTTGTATGGAGCATGCATGTGTAATGGGTCGCAAGCGTTCACGTTTGTGACAGGAGGTAAGCCTTGGTTTCCAGTGTCCTGCTCCTAAATGCGAGCTACGAACCCTTGGATATCATCTCGATGCGGCGCGCCGTATCCCTGATGCTGCGTGGTCGGGTGGTTGCCGCCTGCAACGAAGCCATTGAGATGCATAGCGCCTCCGATACAATGGAAATCCCTACCGTGATCCGCCTGCGATACTATGTTAACGTCCCCCGCCGCGGTGTTACATGGAGCCGCAAAGCCGTTCTCCGGCGTGATAGGTATACATGTGCATATTGTGGTGTTCAAGTCGGTCAGCGCAATAGGGGGCGGCAACTTCACAAGGGCGATTTCACCATCGATCATGTTTTGCCGGTTAGCCGTGGCGGCAGAAACTCCTGGGGTAATACGGTCTGTGCGTGTGCAACGTGCAATCAACGGAAGGCTGATCGTCTCCCCCATGAAGCCAACATGAAGCTGCTTTGGGAGCCCAAAACTCCCCGCAGTCGCTATCTGGTGGTTTCGGGTGAAATCCCGGCTGTGTGGAAGGCTTACTTGGAGGTTTAAGCTCGATCACCCTGCGCTCGATGACGATGACCCCGGAGGCTGTCCTTCGGGGTTTTTTGCTGACATGCGTGATCGGCGATGGTCGAAGATGTGTTTGAGCCTGCGGCCTCTGGTGCTATCATAGACAGACTACGACCTTATCCCGGTCGTGTGGAGGTTGACGCCCGGAGGGAACCGGTTGAGAATTCTGGTCATAATCGTGGCATCTCTGTCGAATTTGGCCTCTATTAAGCGTTAAGGAGGGTGCCGGTAGTTAGAGGAGAACGATGATCCCTATGTCTCAGAGGGCGAGTTGAAACCGATATCGGTCGAGCGGGACTGGAACTTGGCGCGTGGGAGCGTGGTCTGGAATAATCGTGGGCGCCATTAAGAATAAAACGGCTTACGCACGATGGTCCTTTTCGTTCATACGCATGGAGGTGACCGCTGATGAAGTTCTTTGATTGTAACGTCTTTGTCGGCTTGCCCGATCAACGACCGGTCGCACCGGTCGAGACAATCGCGGAGCTTCTGACAGCGATGGATCGGGTCGGTGTGGAGCAAGCGCTGATCTGGCATATCGCTCAGCACGATGCCACCCCGCACGTGGGAAACCAGCTTCTGGCGGAGGCGATCGACGGTCAGCCCAGGCTTTGGGGTTGCTGGTCGATGTTGCCCAACCAGGCACGGGAGTTTCCACCTC
>CAYMAQ010000034.1:0-21520 GCA_964388385.1 uncultured Anaerolineales bacterium
GTTCAGGTGGTTGGTCTCTTCAAAAGGGTCGGTCTCGAGATCGTAGAGCGCTATCGGATTGAGAGTCTCCCGCTGGGCGATCAGCTTAACGTTCATACGTCGAATGCACAGTAGTCGGTCACTATACTCCATATAAACAGCGTCACGTGCCTTCTGTTGAGCTCCACCCCGGATCAGCGGTGCGTAGTCCATGCCCTGGGCTGTGGGAGCGTCCGGGAGGTCACACAGACTCAGAAGGGTGGGCATAAAGTCCACGGACGAAAAAAGCGCGTCCGACCGCTCGCCCTGGGGGCCCTCTGGATAGTGCACGATGAGCGGGATCTGAGTTGACTCCTCGTACATCACACCCTTGCTGTAGAGGCCGTGGCTGCCCATCATCTCACCGTGATCGGAGGTGAAGACAAGGATTGTGTCAGATTCGAGATCGGATTTTGCTGTCCTCGAGAGGAGGCGCCCGAGGGCGCTATCGAGCTGCGTGATCTCGCCATAGTATCGCTCGACAAACGTGCGCAGATCATAGTCGGCATCCCATTCCGGCCTATCGTACCAGACGTCTGGATCCACGTTGGGGCGGTGGTGAAGCGGCTGATCGCGGTAGAGGTCCTGGAACATCGGTGGCGGTGAGCACGGTGGGTGGGGCGCCTGGTAGGCGATGAAGAGGCAGAACGGCGGTTCCAGCCCATCGAGCACATCGAGCGCGATATCGGTCAGGGCATCGGTCTCATGTCCGGGCATTGGCAGGGGATGGTCAGGCTCATCGGCCCAGATGCGACCTTCCCAGTGGTTCACATGGTGGCTCTCCCAGCCGATGAACGTCTCGAAGCCAGCCCGCTCCTGGGGCGGAACCCACCGATTGCCCCCAGGAGGGCCGCTGAGGTGCCACTTGCCGACATAGGCGGTGTGGTATCCGCCTTCAGCGAAAAGTTCCGCAAGGGTTACCTCCTCATCGGGTATACGATAGCCGTTTTTCAACACGCCAGTCTGCGTGGGATAGCGGCCCGTGAAGAGCGTTCCCCTAAACGGCGTGCAGACGGGGGACGCGGTGTAAGCACGGTCGAAGACCAGACTCTCCTGCGCCAGCCGGTCGAGGTTTGGGGTCTGCACGTCGGGATTACCGTAGCACCCCAACGCCGTCGCTCTCCACTGGTCGGGTAGGATGAAGATCAGGTTGGGGTGTTTCGTTTTCATGCACCCTCCTTTTCTTTGTAGGCGCGAATCTCGAAGACGCGGGCGGACGGGTCGCCTCCGGTCTCGTGGACGGTTAATCGCAGCTTGTCGGTCTTCATCGTTTCGAACCGGTGGATGCGGAGCCGTTGGAAGTTGTACTGTTCCTCAGCCAGCGTAACCCAGCCGGTACCGCTCCAAGCGCTCAATTTGTAATCCCGGATGCACTGAGGGACGTAGGGTAGGAGGGGGGAGAGATGCGGTGGGTTGTTCATATCGGTGTCGAAGGTCAGATAGACGGTGTTGATCTCCTGGGGCTCGTCAAAAGCAAGCTCGATCCATTGTGGTAATGGTTGATCTGGATCTGAGACCCACGCGTAATGGTCTGTATCGTGAATGCGTCCATATCCGTTGATCACGTTCTCGGGTCGGCAGTTGGCCTGGAGCTGCTCGGGGGAGGTGAGGAGCACGCTGTGGCTCTGACGCCAGGGCGCCGATCTGACTTTCTCCCACGATCCGTCATCCCTGCGCACAGCACGGCTCCAGTCCAAGGGCGTCTGATTGTAGGCCCGCCAATGGAGGCCGTCGACAGGTTCGAGCCAGACCCAGAGATACCGCACGGGCACCTCGCAGTCGACGTCAAACTTTACCCACGACTCGTCGTTCGGCGGCACGACCGCCGTCGCTGTTGCGATATCCTCCTCGGAAAGATACGCATCCGGGTCGACCTGTTGGCGCACGTGGAGCGTGACCTCGACCGGATTTTCTCGCTCGGAGGCCAGCTTTAGATAAACCGAATCGATATGGGGGCTGGTCTCTCGGGGGAACATCGCGGCACGGGGTGCATCCAGCGGAATAGGGCGACCCTCCATCCCCAACCGCGGAATCCACTGTTCTTGATCGCTGAAACTCGATGCGGCAACTACGGCCTCCTGGGCCAGGTCATCGGGGTCGGTGTCCTGGAACCCGGGGATGTACTGGTCATACTTCATCAAGGTCTGCTGGAGCGTTTCGAGGTGATCCTGATAGATCCCCCGGGGCGTCGTGTTGAGATTCACGCAAAGCCCGGCCGCGGTGCCGGCAGCCTGTCCTAAGGTCGCCAGTGTATTTTGAACCCGGACGGTGCCCAAGGCGACGTGCGTCACGCTGACCACCCGCCCGGCAAAGAGCAGATTGTCGATGTTGACCGAGTAGAGGATGCGGTAGGGAAGTTTGACCAGCGGCACGTGGGTATTGCTCTGGAAAGGACCTTCCTCACCGGAGAAAAGGCCGCGAGGATGGTGGATGTCCAGGGGCCAGCCCGCGTGGGCCACCGTGTCGGGGAAGGTGCGACCGCTCAGGCAGTCGTGTTCCGTCAACATATAGTCACCGATGAAGCGGCGGGACTCGCGCTTGGCGTTATAGATGGGGATCGCGACCAGGTCCCACGTAGACGCTTTCTCGTGCTCGTGCCACCGGTTCTTGAGGTAGTCCCAGTAGGCGAAAGAGAGCTTAATAAGCTCATCGCGCACCTGCTCGGCGTCCCAGATGTCATCCAGATCGCCGGGGGTCTCGATCCACCACTCACCGGAGTTCAGCCGGCGGATGTTGCGACCAAACGCCTTGCCCTTGGGCAACTTGGGCGCCCAGGGCGGCGGCGTATAGGCGACCGGTTCCCCGGTGTCCTCGGCCCGAAACGCCAACCCATCTCCCATCAGGCAGCCGCTCATCGTGATTGTGTCAGCCTCCTTCGGGGCCATGCTCTCGCCGTATTCGTGCTTGGCCTCACGCCCGACGCGATACTTGGCGCCGGCGAAGTAGCCCAACCAGCCGTCACCGGAGCAGTCGATGAACTGGGTTGCCGTGTAACGATGGTAGGTTCCGGTGCGCGTGTCCACCGCGATGGCGGCCGCGATGCGGTTCGGCTCCGCCATCTCTGCGTCGACCACCCGATGATTGTAGGCGATGGTGAGATTCGGCTCATCGGACGTCAGCCGCTGCAGCGCCTCGGACCAGTCCGCCTCGTAGTGGTCGCGGATGCGCCGCAGCTCCTCGGCGATGCCACCCTCACGGGCGTTGACTTGACGGGCGGAGGCACCGTTGAAGCCGACACCGGCCTCAACACTGCTGTTCCCGCCCAGTACCGGGCGGTCGTGAACGAGCACTGTCTTTGCGCCGGTACGCGCCGCCGCCAGCGCGGCGGGCACTCCGCCGGGTCCACCGCCGACCACGACGACGTCGAAATCACCCGCCGGTTGGGGCTCCAACGCGATACCGCGAATGCGGGCGCGCTCCCGCTCCATCGCCTTGATCGGGCGCGGAGGGGTATACTCGAGATCGGTGGTCAGGATCACCTCGGCACAGCGGGCAAAGTACCCGGTCACGTCGTGCAGTGCGATCTCGACAGGGCCTTGATCGAGATCGCAGTCCCCGGCAATCTCCCAGATCCAGCCGTCACTGGGCGCGGCGCCAAACTCCTTTTTTGAACGCTGACCGTTGACGCTGACCTTGAACCGCCCGGGTGCATAGTCCTTGTCCCAATTGCGGGCGCGTACCCATATACGGTACTTGCCGGACTGCGGAATCTCCACATGCGTGGTCGCGTCCTCAACCGGGTCGCCCGTCGAGGCCGCGACAAGATAGGTGGCGCCCATCAGGTTGACGAATTGGCTGTCCTCCTGCCATCCTCCGTAGTCGTCGAACTCGCGTGCATCGATCCAGAGTGTTGTGTCTTGTGTCATTCTCGGATACTCCCTTATTCGCGTATGCCACTTCATGGTCTATCGTTGTGCTTCAAAGCCAGGTGCCCGGCGCTGACTGGACTGCGACCGTGCCGGGCGCCTTACCTCGTTAGTCGACGTAGAAAGCGTAGACCCGCGACTCGTCGCTCCCCCACGTCTCGTCCAGTACGAACCGCACCCCTTCGAGTTCTCGGTCCAGGTCAATGCGAACGAAGCGCTGGTGGTGCTTGTCGATCTCTTGAAGCGTCTGCCACTCTCCATCGATGAGACCGTCAATGTGGAAACGCTTGGGCATCACCGGGGGGATGGACCAGATGGCATTCAGGCGGTCCCCATTCCAGCTGTGCGAGATCCGCTTGGAGAGCTCGCTGTCAAGGGTCAGAGAGATATCCTTGACGCGGGCTTTTTCCGGGAAGACGTAGGCGACGTGATCGCCGGGATGGGCGACCCAGGCATGAGGATCGCCCTCGATCTGGCGTCCCCATCCATCGCGCACCGGCTCGGGGTCGCCCTGATTTGCGGTAAGCTGGGATTCCATCGTGAGGGGGCCGAACTCCTGCTGGACCCACGGCAGGTAGCAGTCATCACGAAGCAGCATCTGCTGCAACTCATCCATATGATCTTCGACGCCCGCGGGATTGAGCCCCTTCTCAATGGCTACCGCGGCTGCAGTGCCGGCAGCCTGTCCCATCACGGCGCACGTACCCATCACGCGCGTGGAACTCATCGCGGCGTGGCTGGCGCTGGCGTCGCGTCCGGCAAACATCAGGTTCTCGATGTTGACGGAGTAGAGGGAGCGATAGGGGATGCCGTAGGGCGCGGGGGACGGGTGAAAGATCGTCGCGGGTTCGCCGGTCTCCACAGACCAGAATCCGGCGGGATGATGGTCGTCCATGGTCCAGCCGCCGTAAGCGACGACGTCCTCGAAACGCCCCTCTGCCTCGACATCGTTCTGCGTAAGCACGTGCTCGCCCACGTAGCGGCGGCTCTCACGCTTGGCGGGCAGGAATTGGACCCAATCGAGGGCGTAGTTGGCGAGCTGCTCTTTGTGCACGCAGTGATTCTTGAGGTGGTCCCAAACACCGTAGGAGATTTTCAGCAATTCGTCGCGAAGTTTTTCGGTATCGTGGATGCTGTCGTACTCACCACCAAGCTCCACCCACCAGTACCCGCAGGTCCAACGACGATGTCCTTGCTCGCCGTACGGCATATCGTCGCAATTCTCAAACGTGTAGGCCCACTCGGGCGGCTCGAAAGGCTGCGGGGTGTCGTACTCCCGAGAGAAAAAGAGGAGCGTCATCCCCATCGTCTTGTCATCGGCTTCCTCGGGCGCGATGGATTCACCGTACTCACTGCGGGCTTCCCGCCCAAAACGGAACTCAGCGCCGGTCAGCGGAGCGAGGATCCCGTCACCCGAGCAGTCGGCGAAGAGGTCGGCCTTGACCGTGTGTTTCGTCTCTGTGGTGAGCTGCCAGCCGGTCACGCTGACGATGCGGTTTTCATACATCTCAACGTCCTGGCACGAGCAGTTGAGCAGCAGGTCGAGGTTGGGCTCGAACTGGAGCTTCTCGTAGAAGACCGTGTCCTGGATGGTGAAAATTTCATGGGGGTTGCGGTAGAGGTTCTCCAGACGCAGTTCCTCCAGGATGCCGGTCTCGCGGATATGGGGAATTGAACCGCCGCGCGCCGCACCGCTGATCTGCACCCGACACTCGCTGGAGGCGTTGCCCCCGAGGACGGGACGATCCTGCATCAGAATGACCTTTGCGCCGTGCCGGGCTGCCGCGAGGGCTGCGCACATGCCTGCTAAGCCACCGCCAATCACGCATAGGTCAACGTCGTGAGTCTCGTGTCTCATATCAATCCTCCTGTCTATGCTGTATTGCTGCGATAACTTCGGTTAAGGGGAATATGAACGTTGAAGGAGCGATTTCTGGCCTCCGTCAGGTCGCACGCACAGAAAAGCACTGCGGGTTGACCGTTCTCAAGCCATAGTTGTGGGCGCTCTAACGCGTGCACCTCTTGCTGCTCTCCATCAGCCCACCGAACTTCGGTGCGGGTTACGAGCGGGTGGGGCGCCAATGTCCAATCCAGGCCGTTCTGGGATGTGAAGAGGGCCAGGGAGCGTCCGGCATCGGTCCAGTAACCCTTTTGATCTTTGACAATGGCCCAGTATCGGTCCTCCTGAAACCAGATAAAGGGATCTTCCGCCGCAAAATGGACCCCCGCCTTGTAAAAAACAGGGTCCGGATGTTTATGAAATGGGCCGCTGGGGGACTCGGAGGTCGCCGCGATGTGGAGGACCGGTCCGCCAAAAGGCATCGGGGACGTATCGCCCACCGCTTTGTAGACCATAAGAAAGCCGCCGTCCGGTCTCTGCGTAACCGAAGGATTCGAGCAGCACAATGCATCCGCAAAGCCAGGGGTGACGTCGATCAACGGCGCATCGAAGCGCTGCCAGGGGCCGTCGGGATGATCGGCGACTGCCACGCCGATGCGTTGGTTATTCCGGTGGACCCAGTTCAACCCCTCGGTTTGATGCAGATCACCACGGTTGCCCATATAGTAGAGGTAGAAGCGGTTGTTTGCCGCGATAACCGTGGGATTGTGGGTGCAGTGACCATCCCAGAAGGCGTCACCCCGGGCAGGAAGGGCTGTGCTATGGTGATGATAGGGACCCAAAGGCTGGTCCGCAACCGCATGTGCGATCTCGGAATGCGTGACCCACGCGTTAAAGCCCTCCGCGCGGGGCCAGCGCGCGTACAAGAGATGGCAGGTGCCATCCTCAGTACGGGTCATACTTCCCCCCCAGACGTACCAATTGTCCAGGGCGAAAACTGCCCGTCGAGGCACCGGTCGCAAGCGTGCATTGAGGTTCGTCATTGAGTCTCTCCTATTGCCATATTGACAAGCCCACGGATACAGGCGGTTGCCACCTGATCCGGCTTCTCGTGGGGAAGGTAATGCCCGGCGTTGGGTATCCACATCCACGAGGCGTGAGGACGACTCGGTACTTGAAGGCCGGCTTCCGTATTCGGCCCTCTACCCAACGCACCGTACACCTCGAGAATCGGCAGCGAGGTTTCTGCCAGGTACTCCGAGGCATCAAAGCTCTCCACAGAGCGCCAGAAGTGCGCCCAGATTTTAGGAGCGAATCGCTGTCGCGTTTTCTCGGCCTTGTGCTGAATCTTTTCCATTGACGGAGGGTCGAGATAGCCGTAGAACCGATCGTTCCCGAACGTCTTGGCGGCACGCAAGTTCGTCCATCCCTCAAGCAGCACCAATCCACTCACGTGATCGCTTTTCCTGGCTGCGTCCAGGGCGACCATACCGCCGAGACTGTGCCCGACGATCATCACTTGATCCAGGCCGAGATGGGCGAGGACGTACAACACGTCGTTGGTGAGATCACGCAGTCTGAAAGGCATTTTCGGTACTGAACTCCGTCCATGACCTCGAAAGTCGAGTAAAACAGCGCGCAGACGCGTCGGTCGATGGGTAGGATTGAGATGGTGGAGGGTGGCACGCCAGTCCTCCGAGTCGCAACCGGTGCCGTGCAAAAATAGGACCGGCGGACCTTCCGCGCCCTCGATGCAGTAATACTGCGTCCCCCATGCCGTTAACAGCTCTGTCATAGGCTGCCGTCAGGCGCTGATATCCTCGAAGTGGGGGAGGCTCTCGGTCAGGCCGATATCTGACGTGTCGATCGGCTTGATCCCCAAAGCCCGGGCCCGGGATTCGCCGCAGAAACCGAAATCATCCCTGTCAGGAGCTACAAAGCAGGGATCACCGAGTGCGCTGCGGTGGTCAACGCCCAATTCTCGGTATCGATTCAGATGGGACCGCCCCTCATCAGGCTCTTCCGGCGCGTAGTAGAGATTGTGATCAATCTCGCAGTTCTCCACCCCTAATTCGACCCATTGATCGTCCCTTCGGTACTCACGGTAGAACGGGTGGCGCGTATCGGTCTTGTAAATCACGTTTCGGTGGATCTGGACCGAGGCGTTGCTGGGCATATCCTCTTTAGGAAAGACGTCTCCGATGCTGATGTATCCGAATGAGAGCGTGACCGGGTTGCCGTGAATATCAATATCCTCAGTATCCGGTATGTCGATGACAAAGTTGTTGAATGCGTGGTTGCCGTAGTATTTCAGATTCAGGCCGCCGCAGTTGCAATGATAGATAACGTTTTCCGTGATCCATGTGTCCGTCATGAATGCATCCGTCCGGATGGCAGACTGTCCGCCTTTGCCGGTAAGATCGTGAATGTAATTGTGGTGGATGACGTTATCGCGACCCACGTCCGAGAGGTAGATGGCGTTCCCGTCTCCGAGACGCATCATCACGTGATGGATCTCGTTATCCTCGACCCGGTTACCCCGGGTGTGGAAGAACGGCCTCACAAACTTCATATAGGTGGCAAATCCCGCCGCTGTGCCGAGATCGATCTCGTCCAGCCGACGACGCCAAGCCTCCACGCTCCCGACCTCCTGCCGTCGGATGGTTCCGGATTCCCGGGGATTCGTTGCCGCATCTCCCGTGAACATTGGACGATCACCCCCGGATGCATCGGCTTCTACAGGGAACCAAGGGGTTTTGAAAAGGTTGGGGCGCAATCCGCTGAGCACGATGGCGTCGTACCCGGTGTGGTGGATGAGATTGTGAACGATCTGGTTCTCGCCACTCTGCCAGACGAAGATGCCCATCGCGTGCCAGTAGATCTCGCCGCAGTGGTGAATATGGTTATTGCTGATGACGTTGTGCTTATTGACGTCCTTGGTGCCCGCACCATACCCACAGAGCAGAATCCCGGTTCCACCGACATGATCGATCATATTACCGATCACGTGATTATGCTGGCAGTGAAGATCGAGACGGATAGCCGTTCCCCCACTTTTGGTGAACCGGCAAGTTTCGATCCGGCAGCGTTCTGCGCCTCGCAATCTCACGAGGGCGTTGTCCTTGTCGTGCAGCTCCCAGTCGTGCTGGAGTCCGGCATCCCGCTCTGTCCAGCGGTCGCGATCCCCGCGAGTGAAGGTCAAACCCCGGAAGACTAGGCCTTGAACAGGGATATCCTCTGGAGCTTTTCGATCGATATCTCCCTCGACACGCATGAGTTCCCGCAGGCAGGGAGCCACGATCTCGTCGCCCGGTGTGTCACCGGTCGGCCAAAGATAGAGTTTTCGCTCTTTGCTGTCTAGCACCCAGTTCCCGGGCGTATCCAACGCCTCAAAAACGTTCTCGACCCAACATGCTTCGCGTATCGTATCGATGAAGTGGTGGGGGCGGATCAAGGGGTAGGTGCCGGGGAGGGCTGTCCTGGCGACGCCGGCCTCCTCATCGACGCTCTCCAACGGCAGAATATTGAGGATCCAGGCGTAAGAGGGCCGGATCAGGATCTCGATATCGTCGAGATTCGACCACGCCTTCAAAGTACCCGGTGGAAAATAGAGCTCGCGACGCGACGGCTTGATATCGAGACCTGTCGGGTTCTGAGGCAAAAAGCCCTGGGATCGCGCCCGGGGCAGGCGGGTTGCACCGTTGTAGAGGGTGAAGAACCGATCTGGCGCTTCGTCGGGGAGATCGGCAATCCACAGTTGCCCGCGAGCCCCGGGCGGCAACTCCGCTGGGTCCTCTTCCAACTTTTGCCATCCACGAATTGGGACGTCCGGGCAGAGGACCGGCCGCTCTCCGGGATACGCAGCGTACGTCGTTGTGCCCTTAGCCGACGAATCTCGGAGATCAAAGACGAGTGTTTCGCGAAGCCGGTACGTTCCCCCTCGGATTAAAACTTGAA
Source organism: uncultured Anaerolineales bacterium (assembly GCA_964388385.1). Taxonomy (GTDB): domain Bacteria; phylum Chloroflexota; class Anaerolineae; order B4-G1; family SLSP01; genus PWVB01. Next base: position 9,682 of record CAYMAQ010000034.1, read on the forward strand.
GGTCGCGATCCGGCTCGCGTGCTCTTAGCTCACGTACGGCGTCCCGCGCCCGCGAGAGGGTGGCGAACGGTCCGTCGTCTCCGCCAGGTATGGGTTCGGAATGCCGGCCCGTCCAACTATCATCGCCGTCGACGGCAACATAGAAATCAGCGTCGAACGGCATCATTGCGTCGCTATGTGTGGTCATGGTGCGGTGTGAAGCTCCTTCATTATGGGACATTCACCATCACTACGGGATGATGTGGTTCTAGCCTTTGATACCGCTGAACTGCACACCCTGGATGAAGTACCGCTGGAAGGCCGCGAACAGGATGAGCACCGGTAGAACCATCAGGGTACCGGCTGCCATAAGCTGCGTCGGTGTCGATCCCTGCGGCTCACCCCGCAGCGTGTAGAGTGCCAGCGCCACGGTGTACTTTTTGAAGCTGTTCAGGTAGATCAGCGGTTGCATAAACGAGTTCCACCGCCACTGGAACTGGAAGATACAGATAGCTGCCAGGACAGGTCCCGAGAGCGGGAGCACGATCCGCCAGAGAATCCCCAGCTCCGAGCAGCCATCGATCTTGGCCGCGTCGAAGAGGTCGGGGGGCAGGGTTCGGAAAAACTGGCGGAGCAAAAAGATATGGAACGCGCTGCCGAAGAAGGTGGGAACCACCAACGGCAGGTAGGTGTCCACCCACTTCAGCTGCCTGAAAAGAATAAAGGTCGGGACCATCGTGACCACGCCGGGCAGCATTGTGGTGCCGAGGAGGATGAAGAAGAGGGCCTTCTTACCCGGCGCACGGAAGAAGCTGAATCCGTAGGCGACCAGGGTGGACGAAACGAGATTACCGACCATCGCAACGACCGCAATTGTTAAGGTGTTGGCAATAAAGCGTCCCCACGGATACATCGCCAGTAGAGACGTGTAGGCTTCCAACGTCACCGGACTGGGAATCCACTGCGGCGGCCAATCGTAGTAGTTCTCCATCGGCTTAAAGGATGTGGAAATCATCCAGTAGAGCGGAAAGAGGACGATGAGCACACCCGCGAGAAGCACCAGATGGGTGAGTAATTTGCCAATCCTCTCTTGCGCCCGTTGCCCGAGGTGTTGTGTGAGTGTCGTCATTGCTCTCCTCCTCCCGAATAGAAGACCCAGGCTTGGGACCACTTAAAGACAAGTAAGGTGAACACAAGAATGATGATAAGCAAGATCCAGGCCAGTGCCGACGCGTATCCCATCCTGAACAGGCTGAATGCGTAGTCAAAAAGGTGAAGCATATAGAAGCGCGTCGAATTCAAAGGGCCGCCGCCGGTCATAATAAAGGCGCTACCGAAGATCTGAAAGGATCCGATGATCTGGGTCACGAGGTTGAATAGAATGGTGGGGGTCATCAACGGAATCGTCACGTTCCAGAACTTACGCCATCGTGAGGCGCCGTCGATCTCCGCTGCCTCATAGAGGGAGTCCGGAATCCCCTGGAGCCCAGCTAAGTAGATGACCATACTCCCGCCGACGCCCCACAAACTCATCATGATAAGGGCGGGTTTCGACCACGCCGGATTGCCCAACCAATTGATGGTGGGAATACCGAAGAGTCCGAGCACGAGATTGACCAACCCGAGTTTGGGATTCAGCAGGATAATCCACAACACGGCGCTGGCCACACCGGGAATAATCGAGGGGACATAGTAAGCGATTCGGTAAAAGACGCGCCCTTTGATCTGTGCGTTCAGTAAGCTTGCCAGCAAGAAAGCAAAGATTACGCGTAAGGGTACGCCTAATCCTACGTAATAAAACGTGTTCCACAGTGATTTCCAAAAAAGCCGGTCCTCGGTAAACGCACGCCTGTAGTTACTGATCCCCGCCCACTCAGGCGATGCGATGATGGCGTAATCTGTAAGGCTGAAGACCAGGGACGCGATGATGGGGCCGATCGTGAAAACGAGCAGGCCGATCAACCAGGGTGAGATAAAGAGGTAGAACAATATTGCCTCACGGCGTTCTCTTGTCAGCCATTTTCTTTTTGTGGAGGGGGCTGCTGCTTCGACTGCAGTGGTCATAAGTTCCTCCTGTTCAGGTCCTGTTCAGGCAATGCCCATCTAGTGGATAGGACACAAGTTAACAAGCCTTAGGATCACAACGTCAAGTAACGCTAAAGGCCGATGCAAGCCTTTCTACATCGGCCTTTAGCAGAAAAGCCTTTACCAAATGTCCGCCCACGCCTCGTCAAGAAGAGCCTGGGCCTCTTCTGCTGCCCACTCTAGTCCTGCTTCCGGCTCGGTCTGGCCGTAAGCGACCTCTTCCATCATCTGAGACATCACATTACTTTCGATCTCGGCCGTTGCCGGGGTCAGCGGAATGCGAACTGCGCTCTCGACCATCTTGAGGATGTTGTCCCAGGTGTTGGGGAACTTCTCGTAGTAGACCTCATCCTCGTTGACCGCCTTGAGCGGTGAGGGGCGACCCTGCTCCTGCATGAACCATCCGGCTGCGGAGGGCTCGTGGGTCAGCCACTCGACCAACTGCCAGGAGTCATCGGGGTACGGCGCCCCAACCGGGATGCCGTAGGACCAGCTGCCCTCGGCCGATGCATGGGATTCGCCATCGCTGCTGTGCGGAAGTTGGGCGATCCGGTAGCGCAGGTCCGGATTGCCCTCCTGGATATAGAAGATCTCCCAGACGCCGGCAAACTGCGCGGCCAACGTCTCAGCAATGAAGGGATTGGTGATATCCTCACCGCCCTGAACCGCGCCCCATTCCTGATAGGCGTCGACGCTGCCGTAGACGGTTTCCATCATGTCCATCAGCCACTGAATCGCTTCCAAGCCCTCGGGGCTGTTGAACTGTGCGGTGCGCCCGTCATCGGACATAAAGCTGCCGTTGTTTGAAACCAACGCCTGTTTGAAGTCGTTGGATCCGGGTAAGCCGTGGTAGAACTCGTAGCCGAGGCGTTGGATGGCATCACCCTCTTTGATCGTCAGATCCTCAGCTGCGGAGATCGAGTCGTCCCAGGTCTCTGGGGGGGCGGTAGGATCCAATCCTACCTCTTCAAAAGCGTCAAGGTTGTAGAAGTAAAGCTGCCAAGCGGCACTCACGTTCGGCAGTGTGAAGGTCTCCCCCTGCCACTGCGAGGCCTTAATGGCATAGTCATAGTACTCATCTTCAGAGACGCCGTCCTCAGCCATGTAGTTGTCGAGGGCGATCAGGGCGTCGCGGATGGCGAACATCGGAATCTCCCCCTGGTTGATCATCGGGCAATCCGGTGGGGTACCCCCCGCAATCGCCGTCTGGATCTTCTGCAAACGCTCGCCACCCGGCACCAGCTGGTTCTCAACTGTGATCCAGGGGTGCTCCTCACTGAACCGGGCGAACATGTCCTCCATCAACGGGACACGTGAGCCGCCCCAGATGTTGATCACAGAGAGGGTGACCTCTTCTTTCTCTGGTGCTGTATCCTCTGGTGCCGCTTCGCCTTCGTCTTCAGGGGGGGCTTCTGTGGCCTGACCGCCGCAGGCGGCGAGGGCGGCTCCGGCAGTCGCGATGCCTGCCAGGCGCAAGAAGTCACGTCGACTCAGTTTGTCACTCATTCGTTTCCTCCATAAGGGTTGGGCTTCCTACTATTTCTGATAAAATGTATATAGTACGAAATCATCGGGGTATCTACTCGGACCAGGCTTCACGCAGTCAGCCATCACCTCCTTGCTTTATGTGTGAAGGACATCTCAGAGAAAATGTGGCGTATTCAGACGAAGATGTCTCTGTTCCAGGTACGACGTTTCAGATAGGATAATCATATAACAAAGAGCGCGTTTTGTCAGCGAAAAGCGGTACAGAAGGGGACATAAACCGGACATGCAAAAATCGGACGTAATTACGAACAGGGCGTTTGTCTCCCACCTTCACGATGCTCTATATCATCTTTATGAGCCTGTAAAGCTTAGGACCAACCCTCTGGCATCTTTGTTTGGGGTCGCGCATAAGATGAGCGCGTTCTCCGACATGCAGACGATTCTTATCGATGCGATCAACAAACTTGAGCCCCCGCCGGACGTGCCCCCACAATCTCCGGCATGGGAGATCTACGAACCACTCTTTTATCGTTACGTCAAGCAGTTGACTCAGCGCCAGGTCGCCAAGCAGTTGGGCATGTCCGTACGTCACCTGCGACGGAAAGAGCACGCGGCGTTGGAAGTTTTGGCCTCGCAGCTTTGGGAGTCTCAGAACCTGGGTGAGATGGAGAGTGAGACTGCCGCGACAGTGCTGCAGGAGACGCCTTCTCCTGATTCGAGGGCATCAGAGAGCACGCAGTGCCCCACGGTGCGGGATGAGTTGATGTGGTTGAAAGAGCTTCCGCCTGAGGCGCCGATCGATGTCACCGTAACTTTGGCCGATGTGCTTGAAATCGTGAAGCCAATCTGTGAGCGTCAGCGGGTCTCCTTGACGATCACAGCCCCCCGGCGTGAGGAACTTCCGCGCCTGGCAGTCCACGCCGTTGCACTCAAACAGACGCTGCTCAATCTTCTGTTGTCTGCTGCGCATCTTGCGGCCGGCGGAGAGGTTGTCGTGGCGTTGAAGACTACGGACGACGGCGTTGAGATCGGGGTTCGGGGTCGGTGTGCGGGATGCCCCGACGAGCCCAATCCAGATGATCGTGCCAAGTTGGAGAGCGCTGCGCAGCTCGCGGACCTTTGCGATGGCGAGTTAACGTATACGCTGAAGTCGCGGACGTTCGAAGCGCACCTCGTACTTCCCTCGGTGGGGCAACTCACCGTGTTGGTGGTCGACGATAATCGGGACACCCTGCAGTTGTTCAGCCGCTACGTTGCCGGCACTCGCTACCACGCCGTCACCTCCGATGAACCGGCACAAATTCTCGATTTCGCGGAGCGCCTCGCCCCCCAGATCATCGTGTTGGATGTGATGATGCCGGCGGTTGATGGTTGGAAAGTCCTGGCTCAGCTCAAGCAGCATCCCGCCACGGCGGATATGCCTGTCCTTGTCTGCACGATCCTGCCCCAGAAAGAGATCGCGTTGGATTTGGGGGCTAGTGGGTTCCTCCCGAAACCGGTCACACGGAAGCAGTTTCTGGCTGCGCTTGACGCGCAGCTCGACCGGACGGCGTAAGTTTTTGGCTCACGGCCTGAATGGACGCGACCAGATCCCGCGCCGAGATACCCTCGTGTCTGGCGACCACCAGGGTCTTGCTCACGATGGGGTGCCCGGACGGATCCTGGGATGAGATGATGATGACCGGCACCTCTCTCAGTGCCGGATCTCTCTGTTTCCTCTCCAGGACTTCGAACCCATCCATTCCGGGCATAATCAAGTCGAGCAGCACCAGGTCGGGATGCCGACGCTCCAGGAGATCCAGGGCGCGCCGGCCGTTCTTCGCGAGCAGGACGTCATAAGGTGTCTCGGATGAGGCGAGCATTCGGGCAAAGAGTTGGATGGCTTCGGAGTCATCCTCAACCAGCAAGATCGATCTCACATTATCTCCGTATTGCTGGATCGCCTCAAGCAGTTGATCCCGAGCAATGGGTTTGACGAGGTAGCGCGCAGCACCCAACTGTTGGGTCATCGTCTCTTCGCCAGGAACCCAGCAGATGATCATAGGTGTCCCATAGGGCAGCGCCTCAAGTTGTATTTTCGAATCGGTATAGGCTTCGATATCCGGTGTGTTGACCACCAGCGCTTGGGCGGGCAAACGCCGGAGCTCGTGGAGGGCGTCGTCCATAGTCGTCACGCCGATCACCTCGATATTGTCGAGATAACGGCTCAGCAGCTTTTGCACGACCTTTTCGCGCTCGAGCACCACAAATCTGGGTATGAGGACCGGACGCGGTGCCTTCGTTCTACGCGTCCTTTGGACATATTGCTGATGGGGATCGAACCAGCGTTTGGCGTTGTTGCCTTCGGCAAAACGGATGGGGAGGCGCGATTCCATCGGCAGGCTGAAATAAAAGGTCGTACCGTCCCCAACCTGGCTTTCCAGCCACATACGCCCCCCATGAAGCTCCACAAATCGCTGGCTGATACTCAGCCCCAAGCCGCTGCCGCCGTGTTGGCGCCTTATCGAGCTGTCCAACTGCTGAAAAGGTTCGAACAGCCTGGATTGGTCCTCAGGCGAGATGCCCGGTCCGGTGTCGGATACACTGACCACGAGTTCCTGCTGAGTCTGCTCCGCTCGGACGATGACTCCCCCTTCTTCGGTGAACCGACCGGCGTTGCTTAGGAGATTGAGGAGTATCTGGCGTACACGGGTGCCGTCACAGAGGATCTCTGGTAAATCCGAAGGGATCTCGGTTTCAAGAAAAAGTGCTTTCGACTCGTAGAAAAACCGGACGGCGCTTATTGCCTCCTCTACCACGTCTCCGATCTGCGCCCACTCCTTGGTGATAGCCATCCGCCCGGCCTCAATCTGACTGAGATCCAGGACGTCGTTAACGAGTTTTGAAAGATGTTGGCTGTTACGCTGGATAGCTGTGATGTCGGCGAGCAGAGGCGGGGGTAGGTGGGTGCCGTAGATCTGGGGGGCCTGGGTGATCATCTCGCTAAAGCCGATGATCATATTCAAGGGTGTGCGCAGCTCGTGACTGACGTTGGCGACGAACTCTTCCTTGGCCTGCCGGGCTTCCTCCGCGATGTCGTTCATCGCGCGGAGTCGTTCGGCCATTCGGGCAAGTTCCTGGTTCGCCTGGAGCAGGTCCCCCTCCACCTGCTTAAATTCCAGCCGCTGATTTCGTGCTTCTTCCACTTTATCCCTGGCCTGGCGGTAGCTATAAAGCGACCATTGGGTGACCGTCAGGAGACTCTGAATGGCTGCCCAGCCCAGCAACCCGGCTATCATTCCCCCTATGCCGATGAGCCATCCGTAGGTGGGTGGGGGGACGGGGGTAACGAGGCCGCGATGAAGTGCCAAAGCAAGCAGCGTGACCAAGGCCTGCGAAAGGACACCGAGGGGCCAACCGCCGGTGACTACGGCCATCAGCGGGAGCAGCATAGCGAGGAATGCGATCTCGGGCAGCTGGAAGACAGAGACGGTCGCCGCGATGACGCCCCCGATACCGATCTGCCACGCGGCATGCGCAAGCAGAAAATGTTGGGGCAGCAGGCGAAGGGCGAGCAGATAGGTAACGAGCGCGATTGGCGCGATCGTCCACATCTTAACGGAGAGCTCCTCGGGCCAGATGGCGCCGGCAGAGAGCGCCAGAAGAATGACAATGCCAACGACGAGCAGGATCCGATACGAGGTCGATTTCAAAAGATCCTGTATGGGTTCGATAAGGTCCTCAGCCTGGGATGATGCACGTAACGTGCGCCACATACAATCCTCCACAATCTGTCTGGCTCTGTGGTGTTGGGGGCTTGCCTCCTACAGTGGGCGCATTGTACTGGGTTTGTAAATTTGGTCAAAAAACACCATGCGACCGCTTTACACGTTGACTTGCAGTGACCTTAGGGTAGAATCGGACTTACTGAGGAGAATGAGGTGTGCAATCTATGAAACCCACCATATTGAATCAGCGATATCGTCTCACTGACCTGGTTGGTGTCGGTGGGATGGCTGCCGTCTACCGGGGTGAGGATCTGCTCCTGGAACGTCCGGTTGCGGTAAAATTTCTTCGCGAACCGTACGCGAACGATCCTGCTGCCCGAAGACGCTTTCTTCAAGAGGCGCGCGCGGCGGCGAAACTTGATCATCCTAATGTGGTCCATATCTATGACGTTGGACAGGATGAGGGCGATCATCCCTATATTGTGATGGATCTGATGGAGGGGCAGGACCTTAAAGCTCTGATCCGACGCGATGGTCCGCTGACCGTCCCCCACGCGTTGACGCTGGCCCGCCAGATCTGTGCCGGTGTAGGACAGGCTCACCGCGCCGGCATCGTGCACTGTGATCTCAAGCCACAGAATATCCTGGTCACGCAAGGGCGCCGCGTCAAAGTGACCGATTTCGGCATTGCTCGCGCGGTTCGACAGGATGTCGAAAGCCAAGACATAGCGTCGCCGATGCCTTCTGGCCCGGAGAAGATCATCTGGGGAAGTCCCCATTATCTCTCGCCGGAACAAGGCCTGGGACACACGCCCACCCCTGCTTCGGACGTTTACAGCATCGGTGTTATTCTTTACGAGATGCTCGCCGGGGTTCCGCCATTTCACGATACGGATCCCACCGTGCTCATTCGCAGGCATGTCCGGGAAAAGCCGGCGCCGGTCAGCTCTCTGAATCCGCAGGTTCCGCCGGGACTCGATCGGTTGGTTCTCAAAGTTCTGGCGAAGGATCCTGCTGCTCGGTTTCGGGATGCCGAGGCCTTTGGGGCAGCCATTGATGAGTATATCCATCAGGGCCAGGGCGGTACCTCTCCCTATGGGTCGATCGCTGAGGAAACGCCGGTCGTCGCTCTTCATACTGGGGAACGGAAACAAAGTTCGCTGGCGGCAGAATCCGAGACAGATGCTCGGACGACAGGGGGGACGGAGCCGGTAGCGATGGAGGAAGGGCCGGATCTGCTGCTGTGGGCCCTTCTCGGCGTAGCGGCGGTGACCGTGATCGGGTTGATTCCGCTATGGGCTTACGTGTATCAAGCTTATACAGCGCCTGTGGGGCGTCCGACACCGGTGATGCCGGAGACGACAGTGACGGTTACCGTGACACCAGAGGCCGTTGTCACCGTGCCTAATCTGAGAGGGCTGAGTGCTGCTGACGCCCAGCGTATGACTGAGAGCCTTGGCTTGGCTATTGAAGTCCTCGGTGAACAGGAGACCACAGATGCCAGGCCCGGCGCCATTCTGGAACAGACGCCAGGGCCCGGTAATCGGATCGCGGTCGGTTCGACGGTGAGTGTGATTCTAGCTGCAGGTCGGCCGTTGACGATGCCCGATGTGGTGGGGTATTCTTTGGACACCATCCAGGAGGGATTGGAAAACGAGGGCCTGATTCTGAATGTCCGGGAGATTCGGCATACGGAGATGGAAGGGACGATCCTGGAACAGGAGCCCGAGCCGGATACGCAGATACGGGTGGGCAACCCGGTGACCCTTACGGTGAGCGGTGGGGGCGATGTGCCGATCGAGCTTAACACGAATTTGAACGATCAGGTTGTTCTGGAGAAGGCCTGGGTCTCGCAGTTCTCCTATCGTCCCGGCGGCAGCGTGCCTGTGACCTTACGTTGGCGGTGCCTTGAGACGTTCGACAGTTCGTACAAGGTTTTCGTTCATATTCTGACCCGGGATATGGCCCGGTTGATCGCTCAACGTGACGTCGAGCCGGTTAACGGGCTGCGCCCGACCCAAACCTGGACGTCGGGTGAGTTGATCAGCGATGCCCATCAGGTGATCCTGCCGGAGGATACGCCGGCGGGCACGTATCAGATCCGAGTCGGCCTCTATAACGAGAGTGGGCGACTGGCGGTGGTTGATCCTGGACAAGCTGATGTGGTTGACAACACAATTCTTGTTGCCACTATTGAGGTGACTCCCTGATCTTCACCCCTTTTGGCTGTTTTTCAGACCCAGATCGTATCTTGGTTGTTCCTCGTTCGATTAAGCCTTACGCGCAAGGTTTTTTCTGGTATAATTCTATTTTAAAGGTGCTGGGGCCGAACCCATTGTGAGTCATGTCGTTTCCGGTACCTACGTGAGCGTCATATTGTTTAGGGTATAAGTGTCTCAAATGCAATACAATCGGGTTGAACCCGGATTGTAAGCTCCATGACTTTGGAGCAAGGAGGATTGAATGAAATCCAAGGGCACGAGTAATTTCGTTTATCTCCTCATCGTCGCGGCTGTGCTGTTTCTCGTATACAGTTATATCTCCGGCGGTGACAATGGGGGGAGCAGCGTGCCTCTCAACCAGGTCGCAGATGACATCAGCGATGGCGAGGTTGCAAGTATCCTTGTCCGGGGCGACGAGCTGCAAGTTACGTACAACGAGCAGACTGCGTCCGGCGACCGGGTGGTCGTCTCGCGGAAGGGAACGGAGTCGACCCTGATCGAGCAGCTACACGCGATGGGGGTTGAGGAGTCTGCGATCCGTGCGGTCAATATCGAGTTTGAGGAACCCGTTGATTGGGGTACGTTGATCAATATCGGGATCACGTTGATCAGTGTGCTTGCGGGTGTTGCGTTCTTTTACCTGTTCATCCGCCAGTTCCAGGGGGCTAACAACCAAGCGATGTCGTTTGGGAAGAGTAAGGCCCGGATGTTCTCCGGCGATCGGCCAAAGGTAACGTTCGAGGACGTCGCGGGTGTCGATGAGGCCAAGGAGGAACTGGAAGAGGTCGTTGAATTCCTGGAAGAGCCGCAGAAATTTATCAACCTTGGGGCCCGTATTCCGAAGGGCGTGCTTTTGGTGGGGGCGCCGGGCACGGGGAAGACACTTATGGCTAAGGCGGTTGCTGGCGAGGCCGGTGTTCCTTTCTTCAGCATCTCCGGTTCGGAGTTTGTGGAGATGTTCGTGGGCGTCGGAGCCAGCCGGGTTCGTGATCTTTTCGATCAGGCAAAGCGTCACAGCCCCTGTATCATCTTTGTCGATGAGATCGATGCGGTTGGACGATATCGGGGTGCAGGGCTGGGCGGATCACACGACGAGCGCGAGCAGACACTGAACCAAATTCTGGTCGAGATGGATGGCTTCGACACTGATACCAACGTCATTGTGGTGGCAGCGACGAACCGTCCGGATATCCTCGACCCAGCCCTTCTAAGGCCCGGACGATTCGATCGACGGGTGGTGCTCGATCATCCGGACATCCGCGGTCGAGAGGAAATTTTCAAGGTTCACGTTCGGGGCAAGCCAATCGCAGCCGAAGTCGATCTGGAGGCGCTGGCTCAGTCGACGCCCGGGTTTGTGGGTGCCGATATTGAGAACACGGTTAACGAGGCTGCGATTCTAGCCGCCAGACGCGGGAAGCGCCGGATTGGTATGTCGGAGTTTGAGGAAGCGGTTGAGCGGGTGATTGCAGGGCCGGAGCGTCGCAGTCGTGTGATATCCGACGAGGAGCGGGAGGTCTTTGCTTACCATGAGGCCGGTCATGCGGTTGTGGCCTACCATCTGCCGAAGTGCGACCCCGTCCGGAAGGTGTCCATCGTAGCCCGCGGGACTGCTGGCGGGTATACTCTGACGCTGCCCGAGGAAGATCGCTATATTATGCAGCGCAGCAAGATGGAGGACGAGATGTCCAAAATGCTGGGGGGGCGGGCTGCGGAGGAGATTGTTTTCAACGAGATCAGCACCGGCGCCTCGGACGACCTTGACAAGGTCACCAAGCTGGCCCGTTCGATGGTCAAGCGATACGGGATGAGCGAGAAGTTGGGCCCCCTGGTCTACGGGCGTAAGGAGGAACTGGTCTTCTTAGGTAAGGAGATCGGCGAGCAACGCGACTACAGCGAGGCGATGGCAGAGTCCATCGATGAGGAAATTCGCGATTTCGTCACCACGGCTTACGATCGGGCCAAGCAGGTGCTCCGTGAGCACCGAAATGATCTGGATCGTGTGACCGACCATCTGCTGGAGCGTGAGACGCTCTCCGCTGATGAGTTTGAAGCGGCTGTTGAGGGGCGTCCGTTACCGGAGCGCAAGAACAAAAAGGCGGCGGAAACAAAGGGGCAGGAGTCAGAGCCGGTTTTGAAGCCGTCTCCGGCTACCGCATAGAGATCGCAGTTCGATCGTGACATTGATCTGTTCGGCCCGCGTTCCGTTTTTGCAGGATCCGCGGGCCGATTTTGTGTCTCGGTCGGGGGATGCGTTGTCCTGTCTTGCGGTTGCCAAAATGACAGCATATGGTATACTTCTTATCGTTATGGAGAGGTTGCATAGTCTGGTTTACTGCGCGCGCCTGGAGAGCGCGTGAG